>NZ_JBBLYU010000001.1:324932-649864 GCF_037911135.1 Phaeobacter sp. A36a-5a
TTGGCGGTGTGGGCAAGGTTGTAGAACTGCGTCAGCGCCCCCTCGGTATCGCTCCACTTCAGATGGTTGGTGAGGGGGATCGCCTCGGTCACGATCAGCGCATCCACGCCTTCGGCCAGACGGGTGCGGGCATTGATCCCCTCGGCCTGATCGGCATGTGTCCAATTGTAGCTGAGCGGCGCGCCGTTGATGATCTGCGCCTCGACCCTGACCTCTTCGGCGATCTGTCCGGCAGTCGCGGCCGGTTGCCGGGCCAGGAGCTGGTCCAGCATCACCGGATTGTCGGGTCCGAACAGGGAATGCCCGACCATGACGACACTGGCCACCAGATCTGCCAGCGTCATGGGGAAACACCGGTGCGGGGGTGGCGCGTGACCACCTGCCAGACGATCTCCTGCACCTGCCGCGCGGCTTTGGCGCTGAAAGCATCCGCAGGCGAGCCATCGGCGCGTTGCAGCTGATGCGGCAGGCCAACCGGGTTTTTGTGATAAAGCACGCTGACATGGGTCAGCGCCACAACATAGGCGCCCAGATCGTTGATATGGATCGGGTCGAGCGCCCCCTCGGATGTGCGGGCAAAAAGCGCCTCGCGATGAGTCATCCCGTCGATCTGGCCGTCCTCGGCGGCGCGCACGACGGCGGCCATCACCTGTCCTGCGGGGATCAGATAGGCGGGACGTCTCGGATTGCGGCGGCTGTCAGATCCGGCCAGCCCGCCCAGCCAGAGCTGTTCCAGATCACCGTCGATCCGCTTCAGCCAGCCATCCGGCGTATCCAGCGGGTGCCAGGTTTCATAGAGGTATATCCGCGTCCGATCCGACCCCGCCCGGGCCAGATCAGCCCAGCGGCGAAAGTATCGCGCGCCTTTGAAATAGCGCAGCGCGTCGCGCAGTTCGACCATCTCCGTCAGGATCACGGCGTCATACTCACCGGAGCCAACCGCCTCGCGTGCATCCCGCCAGACCGGAGGGTGATTGACCTGATAGAAATGCAGGATATCCAGATCCGGCTCCCAGTGATCCTGCAACGGGGTGCCCGATCCCAGCTGGCTGTTGTAGCTGTGCCCTTCCGGTGCCAGCTGCCGCACCATATGCGGCATATCGCGACCAACCAGCGAATGGCCAAGGTGGAACACCCGCATTGGGCCCGTCGGGGCCTTCAACAAGGGCAGGGCAAAGGGGCTGGCCTGCGCGCGCAGTGGCAGCAGCGACAAGAGGGCGAGAAATCCGCGCCGTCCGATCATCGTACCTGTGGCAGCTGTGCGGCGGTCGCGATCAGCCCCTCCCCGATAACAAAACGCCCGTCAATGGCGTCGCCTTTTCGAAACGGCAGCTGATCCGCCGTGAACCGCGCGCAAAACGTCCCGCTGATCTGATCGGTGCCCTGCGCCAAATCCATCTCCAGTTCCATCCCGTCAAAGCCAAAGAACCGCTCGCTCAGGCGGTACTGACATTTATAAGCCGCTTCCTTGGCCGAGAATATCACTTTGGCGAGCTGGCCGGGGCTGTTTTGTTGTGCGAGCCAGTCACGCTCGGCGGGGCGGCAGATCTGCGGGATCAGGTCATCCGCCAGCGGCGTGTCCTCCTCCACGTCGACCCCGATCCCGCGCATCTGTTGGGGCAGGGCCATAACGGCGACGGCGGCGCTGTGACAATGGCTGATCGAGCCGACAACCTCAGGCGGCCAGACCGGCGCCCGTTTGGGGCCGACCGGAATGGCGCTGGGCGTCATGCCGAGGGACGACATCGCGCGATGCGCGGCAGCGCGGCCCGCCGCAAACTCGCGCCGCCGCTTCTCCACGGCATTTGGCGACAGGCAGGCGGCCTCCTCAGGGAAGGGCGGAGGCGGATCGTCCTGCGGATCACAGGTTTCCACCACGACACAGGCGTCAAACAACCGGCGGATCAGCGCCTTGTGCCGGGCGCTGCGTGAGAGCGGATCGGCAAGGCTCATCCGCTGCGGGCCTTGCGGTTGGCCCGCATCGCGCGGCGTTTCGACATCATATCGGATTTTGCCGCCGCATCGACCGCGGGGGCGGCGGTGTCCTCTGCCGGGGCCGCTCCGGTCAGCGTGTCGATATGGCTGGCCAGCCCCGACAGCGTCGGAAACCGGAAGATATCCGTGATCGAGAGCTTCGGCACATCCAGAGCGCCGCGAATGTCGCGATGGGCCTGCACGGCCAGCAAGGAATGACCGCCCAGGGTGAAGAAATTGTCCTCCGCCCCGATACCGCTGACCCCAAGGATCCCGGCCCAGATCTCGGCAATCTTGCTCTGTGCTCCGGCGCTGAGCGGGGTGTCGGAGGTGGGAGCAGTGATCCGCACCGGTTTCGGGTCCGGCAGGGCCTTACGGTCGATCTTCTTGTTCGGCGTCAGCGGGAAGGCGGCGAGATGTTCGATATGGCTTGGCACCATGACGGCAGCGAGCTGCTGCGCCAGCGCGGCCTTGAGCGCTGCCTGATCCGGCGGCAGCGCGCCGGTGACATAGGCAACCAGCCGGGTGTCTGCCCCGCTGTCGCGCGCCACCACAACCGCGCCGGTTATCCCGTCCATGGCAGCAAGCGCGGCCTCGATTTCGCCCAGCTCGATCCGCTGGCCCCGGATCTTGACCTGATGGTCACTACGGCCGAGGAATTCCAGCTGGCCATCGCCGCGCCAGCGGACCAGATCGCCGGTGCGATACAGACGGGTCGAGGTCACCCCGGCGCCCGCATCACCAAAGGGATCGGGAATAAACCGTTCCGCAGTCAGCTCGGGGCGCTGCCAATACCCGGCGGTGACGCCTGCGCCGCCGATCAGCAGCTCCCCCGGCACTCCGACCGGCTGCGGAGACAGATCCTCCTTGACGACATAAACAGTGGTATTGGCAATCGGCGCCCCGATTTGGGCGGTCCCGGCGGGCACGCCGGATAGGGTCTGCATGGTTGACCAGATCGTCGTCTCGGTCGGTCCGTACATATTGTGGATCTCTGCGCTGGTCGCCCCGCGCAGATCCGCGACCAGATCTCCCGGCAGCGCCTCCCCGCCGATCAGCAGGTGCGACAGCCGCCCCAGCACCGGGCGCGCATCGGCATCCGCGGTGATCATCCGCGCCATCGACGGGGTGCATTGCATATGGGTGACGCCATGGCGCAGGATCTGTGCCGCCAGCGAGACATCCTCCGCCGCCAGTTCCTGCGGGGCATTGGCAAGACGCAGCACCTCCGCAAGGGGTTTCAGCCCCTCCAGCACCACCTCGGGCGCGATGCCATAGTCGATCAGACAGGCGATTTCATCAACGCCAATCCGCTTCAGCTGTTCGACCCGCTGCATGGCATCGGCAATGGTTCCAAACAGGCCGGAGTCTTCGAAATACCGTTCAAAGGCGAAGTCCAGAATGGCCTCCAGCTCCTCTGTCGAGAGCATCCCGAGATCCATTTCAAACGGGTTTTTCACCCCCTCGGGTTTCTTGAACGCGGGGAAGGCCCAGGCGTATTGCTTGATCAGACCGGCCGCTGCGCGCAGGTAATCCTTCATCGGTTCACGGGCCGTGGCGCGGGCTTCCTCGCGGGTATCGGCAAGATAGCTGTGTAGCATCAACGTGACCTTGTGATCGCGCGGATCATGACCAGCCGCGCGCAGGGCGTCGTGGTATATGGCGATCTTGCCCGCGACTTCGTCGATGCTCTGGCCCAGCAGATGGGTCAGCACATTGGCCCCGATGCTGCCCGCTTCGCGCCAGGTCTCGGGGTTGCCGGCCGTTGTCACCCAGACCGGCAGTTCCTTTGACACCGGGCGCGGCTGGGTCAGCACCGCGTGGTCGCCGCCATCCTTGCGCGGGAAGGCAACCTCCTCGCCGCGCCAGAGCTTGCGCACGGTCTCGATCGCCTCAAACAGCGCAGGCTTGTTGGCGGGGGGGGTGTTTTCGGGGCGCAGGATGAAATCATCCGGCTGCCAGCCCGAGGCAAAGCCAATACCGGCGCGGCCGCCGGTCAGATTGTCGATCACCGACCATTCCTCGGCAATCCGGGCCGGGTGGTGCAGCGGCGCCACGCAGGAGCCCGCGCGCACCCCGATATTCTTCGTCACCGCAGCCACCGCCGCGCCGGTTACCGCCGGGTTCGGATAGGGGCCGCCAAAGGCGTGGAAATGCCGCTCCGGTGTCCAGACCGCGTTGAACCCGTGCTGATCGGCGAATTTCGCGCCCTCCAGCAGCAGTTCATATTTGCGCGGACCGGGGCCGTCGTCATTGCCCCAATAGAACAGGTTGAAGTCCATGCCCCGGTCGCTGGTTGCGATGGGGCCATTGGACAGCTGCAACCGAGCCTCATCACTGGACAGCACCAGCTTGAAGCCGCGCGACAGGGTCCAGAACAGCTCAAGCACGGAGATATCAAACGACAGGCTGGTCACTGCCAGCCAGCAATCGCCCGGCTGATGCGGAACCCGCTGGTCCATTGCAGCAAAGAAATTTGCCACATTGCCATGGCGCACCATCACCCCCTTTGGGGTGCCGGTAGAGCCGGAGGTATAGATCAGATAAGCCAGATCCTGCGGTCCCGGCTGGGTGGTCGGCCCACCGCTGCCTGCGGGTGTCTCCGGCAGATCATCCAGGCAGAGAACATCGGCAGATGCGGTGCCGGGCAGCTGGTCGCGCAGACGGCTGTCGGTCAGGATCACACTGGCCGCGCTGTCGGTGATGAAATGCGCGATCCGATCCGCCGGATAGGCCGGATCAAGCGGCACATAGGCCCCGCCCGCGGCCATGGTCGCCAGCGCCGCGATGACCAGCGCAGGGCTCCGCCCCAGATAGATGCCGACATGGCTGCCCGGCGCAACACCCCGGTGGCGCAGCAGCGCCGCCAGTTGTTCGACCTCCTCAGATAGCTCCGCGTAGGTCAGGCTTTGATTTTCGTAGACCAGCGCTGTGGCCTCCGGGGTCCGCGCCACCTGGGCTGCAAATTCTGCCGGGATGGTGGTGTCCTGCGTCCCGGTCAGAGCGGTTTCATTCCAGGCCACCAGCATCTGTTGCCGTTCGGTCTCTGGCAGCACGGGCAGATCGGCAAAAGTCCCCTCGGCCGCTGCGTCGCGCGCTGCGACCAGCATGTTGATCCGAGCGATCAGCAGGTCGACGGCCTGCGCATCAAGGCGTGTGCTATCGGCCTCCAGAGTCAGCCTGCCATCCGTCAGGCAAAGCGTCGCCGCACATCTCGCAATGTGCCGGTCGCTCCCCAGATTGCAGCCGATGTCGGGGCAAAGGCCGCTGCCTGCGGTCTGCCGCAGCTCTGGTGCGCGGGCGATCAGATCGGATGCGAATCCGCCGCTGTTGCGGATGCTGTCGAGATCCTCGCGCAGGCGGGTTTGCAGGTCTGCCAGGTAGCTGTCGCGGCTGGATTGCATCGGCACCCAGTCACAGATCATCCCTGTGATCGCCGCCTGTTGCAGCGCATCATTGCTAAGCGCGATCCCCGCAGCCCCGGACCCTGAACTGCACAGCGCCAGGGCAAGCGCCGTGGTCACCGCATCGGCCTCCGTCATGGCATGGCCGTCGGGCAGGTTCAGCGCGTGGCTGGTGATATCGACTCTGGCATCGCCCGCGGGTCTGGCAAGCGGCAGATCCGTGGCAGGCAGCGCGGCGAGGGCCGCGCGCCATCTGGCTTCGCTTGCCTGTGTTGCGGCCAGCCGCCCTGTCAGATCGCGGCGCGTCTCCGCATCCAGCTGCCGCAGCACATCCCCGATTTGGACATGGGTGCCGGCGCGGATCAGGCGACCATCGCTATGGTGCAACCCCAGCAGCCGCAGCGCGCCGTCGCCGCAGGCCAGCGTGACGCTGGTGTCGTCGATGGCTAGCACGGTGCCCGGTGCCGCCGATCCCGGCACCACCTCGGCAGAGCCGATCAGTACCACCGGCGCGCTGTCCTCCGTGCCCAGATGTAGCTTGGCCGCGCAGAGCGGGTTCCAATAGCCGTTGAAATCAAGCGCGCGGATCAGCCGGTGCACATCAGCCGCGGGCTGCGACAGGTCCAGCAGGGCGCCGGCTTCGGGCCGATCAGCGCGGGTATAGAGCTTGCGGGTGCTGAAATCCTGCGCCTGCCGCGCCAGCGTGTCGGTTTCCAGCTGGCTCAGCACATCGCCGAAGCTGTCCATCGCCGCGGCGTAGCATTTGGCGTTTAGACTATAGGCCGTCTCATCCCCGGCAATCTCAAACAGGCGCTGGGCGAGGATGTCGCCCTCATCCACACCGCCCTCGATCATATGCCAGGTGATACCGTATTCCGTCGCCCCTTCGATCAGGGCCCAGTTCGGCGTATTGAGACCGGCATAGCGCGGCAACGGTCCATCATGGAAATTGACGCCGCCCTTGGTCGCGCGGCTCAGCACGCTGTCGGGGATGATTTCGAGATTGGCAATCGACAGCAGCCAGTCCACCGATCCGCCAAAGTCGCGCGCATCCTCCAGCACGCTCAGCCCCTTGTCAGCGGCCCACTGGCGGATTTCGGCGTCTTTGGTCACCACGGCGGCGATGCTGTGGCCACGGGCCATCAAGGTGTCGGCACAGGCGACAAGCAGCGATTCATTGCCAAGCACGATACAGGAGAATGGGGTCATTTCTGCTCCTCCGGTTGAGACGGGGTCTGGCGCGTTTCCATAGGCTGGGTTTGGCGGCGGAGAAAGATCGCGCGGCTATGATGAACGATCAGGTCCCGCAGAAAATAGGGCGGATCCGAGGCGGGTTTGTCCGACACCAGCCGCCGCAGCCCATAGAGCAGGCTGCCCGTGATCAGCGCCAATGTGGCTCCGACCGTATAGGCGCGCCCATGGGTGCTGAGAAAGTAGTGCAGCCTGCTGTCGAACCAGTATTGCGGTGTGCGCTGCCAATCCTTCATCCCGGTTGAGGCGGATCCCACATGGGCCACCTCGCTTTCCGGCAGATAATGCGTGCTCCATCCGGCGCGGGCGGCACGGTGGCACAATTCGGTTTCCTCGAAATAGAGAAAGAAGGTCTCGTCAAAACCTCCAACCGCCTCGATCACCTCGCGTCGGATCATCAGGCTGGCACCAGCGGTCCAATCCAGCTGAGTTGGCTCGGTCGGGATCTCCATGGGCACCACGGCATCTTTCAGCAGGCGGGTCACGATGCCGGTCCGCACCGAGGATTCGAATTCCCCCGCAATGGTCGGGAACCGGAAGGCGGTGCAATGCGGCGTCCCATCGGTGCCCCGCACATAAGAGCCGACCAGCCCGGCGGTTGGTGTGGCCTGCAAGAAATCCCGCAATGCGCGGATCGCTCCCGGCTGCACAAAGGCATCCGAGTTCAGCAGATAATAAAACTCAGGCGCGCTGCCATCGGCGAGGCCGAGGCGAAAGCCGATGTTCATGCCCGCCCCAAACCCGCCGTTGCGGTCGCTGGCGATCAGGCGCAGGCGGCCGCTGTCCAGCCAGCCACGCTCCTGCACCGCCGTCAGTAATTTGTCATAGGACCCATCGCCAGAGCCATTGTCTATGATCACCACCTCACCTTGCAGCGCGTTCACCTGCTCCAGCGCGGCGGCGGCACAGTCCAGCGTCATTTCGGGCGTCTTGTAGTTCAGGATGATGGTCAGAATACGCGCCTGTTCGGCCCCGGCTGCCGGGCGCGCGCAGGTCTCCGTCTGCTGTGGGGCGGGGCTGTCGGTCATGGTCATTCTGCCGCCTTTGGCGCGCTTTGGCGCAGCGCGGCGGCGTCGGCTGCATCAAGCCGCGCCTTGACCTCGCCTGCCAGCACGCTGACGTTGGGCACCAGCACCATGCTGTCGTGATCACCCGGCACCTCGACGACCTCGATCGCTGGCGCCCAGCGGGTCCAGTCGTTGTCGTCGTAGACATATTCGCGCTCGCGGCTGACCCAGTTCCCTGCCGAGACCTGCCAATGGCGATCAAGCGGCGGGCGGAACAATGTGAGAGGTCCGCTCCACGGGCGCAGCTCATAAGCGGGCAAGGCGGCGCGGAAGGCCAGTTCGACCTTGCGGTTGTTGAACACCGGTGCGCTGCTGTCTTCGCTGGCGGCATACCGGCGTTTTTCGATCTCCCAGGCGATGCGATTGCCGATCCATTCGCCCAGATACCCGATGCCCTTGTGGCGCAGCTCGGCCCATTTGATCAGCGCCTTGTCGCGGCGGTTCAACTCAGGTCGCATCGGCAACGGTGTGTCCAGCAGGATCAGCGCGGCGGTGTCTTCGCCGCTGGCGCGCAATTGCTGGGCCATTTCATAGGCGGTCAGCCCGCCGCCGGAAAACCCGCCCAATAGATAAGGCCCCTCCGGCTGGATGCTGCGGATTTCGGCGAGATAGTCGCGGGCTGCCGCATCAAGCCGGTCATGCGGGGCGTCGTCGCCGATCAGGCCACGGGCCTGCAGCCCGTAGACCGGGCGGTCCTTGCCAACCATCAGCGCCAGATGGCGCAGGTTCAGAACGTTGCCGAACATGCCGGCCACCAGAAAGAAAGGCCGTCGCCCGGTGCCATCGCCGGGGTGGAGCTGCACCAGATGGGTATATGCCGGCGTCTCGGCCTGGGGCGTGCCTGTGTGGTCGGCAGAGGTTTCGGTGGTGAGGCCGCCGCCGGTGCGGGCGATCACCAGTTCGGCGAGCCTCGCGACGGAGGGTGCCTCAAACAGGGTGGAAATAGCCAGATCGACTCCAAAGCTGCGCTTGATCTGTGCAAAAAGCCGGACCGCGACAAGGGAATGGCCGCCAAGGTCGAAGAAGCTGTCGTCGACCCCGACCTGCGCCACCCCAAGCAGCCGGGCAAACTGCGCCGCGATCTCCTCCTCTACCGCGTTGCGCGGGGCGAGGTAGTCGGTGTCGAGCTGTGGCCGTTCGAAGCTCTGGCTGTCCTCGCGCGCCTGCTGCGGAGGCTGATCGGCCTGTGCCATCAGATCCGGCAGCGCGAGGGAGGATACCACCACCTGCGACAGGCCAGTCGCCAGCGCCCGGCGCAGCGCGTCCGGGCCTTCTTCGGCGCGGATGCCCTGGCTGATATTGCGATGCAGTCGGCGTTCCTCGGGCGACAGCGGCTGTGCGCCCGGCGATGCGGCCAGCCCCAGATCCGCGCCGCTGGCGTCTGCTCCCTCTGCCGGGGCCAGTTTGGTTGCACCGGGCAGCTGCTGCATCTGAAAGCCCCGGACCTCAACCAGCACGGTGCCATCTTCGGTGGTCAGGGTGATGTCGAACCGGGCACTGGTCGCATCGCTGTCCATCAGCCGCATATGGCTGAGCACGTCGCAGGGCAGCGGAGCAAAGACCTCGATACCGTCATAGGACACCGGCACCCAGAGCGCGGCACCGCGATAGGCGGGAATCAGGTCAATCGCCCATCCGGTGGCAAGATCCATCAGGCCGGGTGGCAGCAGCGTGCCGTCCTTGGCGGCGATGGCCGGCAGTTGCAGCCGGGCAATGCCTTCGCCCGTCCCCTGTCGCATCTGTTGCAGGACATGCCAGCGCGGGCCGAACTTCAGATGCGCCTCCTGTGGTGTCCGTAGCCGTTCGCGCTTGGTACAGGGTGACGTTTCGATGGCCACCGGTAGCAGATCGGGCAGGGGGTGCCGACCGGGCTGCCGCGCCGCGATATCCGTCTCCAGCAGCGCTTGAACATGCAGGGCATAGCCCTCCGCCGTGCGGCTGTAGACGGCAAACTCATAACCGCGCTCGACCGGCAGCAGCCGCACGACCATATCGCAGGGGGCTGTCTCCGAGACCACGAGCGGGCGCAGGAAATAGAGATCACGCAGGGCAAAAGGCGCCTCATGCCCCAGTTCGGCAAGTGCCTCGGCGGCATATTCGATGTAGCCGGTGCCGGGGATCAATGCAGTGCCATCCTTGGTGCGGTGTTCATCAAGGATCCACTGGTCGCTGCTCAGCCGACGATGAAACAGCACCCCGCCATCCGGGGCAAACTGGCGGCTGTCAAACAACGGCTGATCACAGGGGATCGGATCATCACCGACCTCCTGCTGGCGGGCGCCAATGGCATCTGCCGCCATGCCGACATCTGCCCAGACCCCCCAATCGACGGCAACGACACGGGTTGTGTTGCCCGCAGCCCCGGCACCGCTGCGGTGCTTGGCAAAGGCGTTGAGATATTCATTCGCGGCGACGTAATCGACCTGGCCGATCGGGCGCGTCACCGTCGAGGAGGAGGAGAACAGCACCATCAGCTCCAGCGTGTCGGTGCCGAAAATGGCGTCCAGTACCCGCAACCCGCTGACTTTCGGGGCGAGCACCTGGGAAATGTCGTCCTCGGTCTTGGCCAGAACCGGCGCGTCATTGATCTGGCCTGCGCCATGGATGACACCGGTGATGGGGCCAAAGGCGGTCTCGGCCTTGGCGACGGCGGCGCGCATCTGTTCGCTGTTGCAGACATCGGCTGCCAGCGGCAAGACCCGGCCCCTGCCAATGGCGTCCAATGCCATCACGGCGCGGATGCGCTGGGCGGTTGTATTGGCCGGGCTGTGGCGGTTCAGATAGCTGTCCCACTGGTCACGCGGGGGCAGGCCACCGCGCGAGATCAGCACCACATTGGCGCCATAGCTCTGCATCAGATCCGCGGCGATGGTGCGTCCGATGCCGCCGTAGCCGCCGGTGATCAGATAGGTGCCACCCTCGCGGAAGCCGGGGAGTGACGATGTGATCTGATCCTCCTCCGACAGCTCCACAGGGCGCCACCGCAGGGTGTAGCGCTTGTCACCACGCCAGAGTGCGGTGTCATTTGCAGGCTCCGCCAGCAGCTCCTCCAGCAGGCGATCCGCAATCGACGCGGGCTGGTCCTCCGCCAGCCAGCGCCGCAGCCCACCGGGGCGGCGCGGCAGTTCGATATCGACCGTGGCGCAGGTAAGGTCGGGAATTTCGCGCGGCAGCACACCGGCAGGGCCGGCGATCATCGCCTTTTCGGGGTAGGGCAGCGGCTCGTCGCGCAGCTGGGCCGCGCCAGTGGTAAACACTGTCATATGCAGTGGCTGCGGTAGGTCGATCTGGGCCAGAGCCTGCCCCAGCGCGGTCAGCGCATAAAATCCCATCTCCAGATTGCGATCAAAGAAGGAGGCGCCGGGCCGGAAGGTCTCGCCCTCGGTTACCAGCCAGAAATGGCCGATACGGCTGGGCAGAAGATCGGCCAGCGCCAGATCGGCAAGCAGCGCATCGTAGCCCGCGCGCCCCTGTTCGGGCGCCAGCATATAGCGGGTCTCGCTCAGTTGCGCATAGGTGTCGCCGGGGCACACCCGCACCACCCGGTGGCCAGCCTGATCCAGCCTTGCGGCCAGTTCAGAGCAGAGTCCGGCGTCGTCTTCAAACAGCAACCAGGTTTCGGGCTGCTGATCCAGTTCGCCGGTGACGTCCAGGTCGCAGCTTGCCAATGCGGGCCGCCAGCTGGGGCGCGATCCCCAGTGCGACAGCTGGTCGTGGCGGGCCGGGGTGATGATGGCAGCCTCGGCGCGGGCCGGGGCCGCGGGCTCGATGAAATAGCGGCTGCGCTGAAACGCATAGGTTGGCAGCGGCAGGCGCTGACGCCGTGCATCGCCCCAGATCTGATCCCAATCGGCGTCCAGCCCGCAGGCCCAGAGCCGTCCGATCACCCCAAAGAAATAGGCATCATCCGCCATCATCTGCTCGGGATGGCGCAATGAGCTGAGCACCTGACCGGGTTTGATCTTCGGCGCCATCTGCGCCAGCGAGGACAGCGCCTTACCGGGGCCGACCTCCAGATAGATGCGGTTCGGCACGTCAGCCAGCGTATCAAGACAGGCGGCGAACATGACCGTATTGCGCAGCTGGGCAACCCAGTATTCGGGATCGGTGGCCTCGGCGTCGGTCAGGATCTGGCCGCTGCGGTTCGACAGGATCGGGCGTCCTGGTGCTGTCAGGGTCAACCCGCGCAGGAACTGGCGGTATTCATCCAGAATGCCCTCCAGCATTCGGCTATGGGCAGCAATATCAATCTGGATCCGCTGGTGATCCACCTCATCGGCGGTGAGCTGAGCCGCAAGCGCATCCAGCGCCTCCTGCGGGCCGGACACGGCAGTGAGGCGTGGGGCATTGACGCTGGCGATGTCCAGATCCGGCGAAAGCCGGGCCTCAACCCCATCCAGTGGAAGGGAAATCGACAGCATCCCGCCGGCAGGCACCTTGTCGAACAGCCGTCCGCGCAGCAGCACCAGATCGATGCAATCCTCAAACGACAGCACACCGGCCAGACAGGCGGCGGTGTTTTCACCCATCGAATGTCCCACCAGCGCGGCAGGGCGGATGCCCCAGCTGATCCAGAGCTGCGCCAGCGCAAATTCCACGATCATGATCAGCGGCAATTGCACCGACGGCTGTTGCAGCCGGGCATTGGCGGCGTCTTCTTCCCCCGGTTCCGGCAGCCACAGCGCGCGGATGTCATAGTCCAGCTGCGCCTGAAGGTGGTCGAGGCCCCGGTCCATCCAATCGGCAAAGACAGGCTCGGTTTCGTAGAGATCCCGCGCCATACCCGCATATTGCGCGCCGCCGCCGGGGAACATGAAAACCACCTCCGGCGGACGGTCGGCGCTGTCGTGGTCAAACACGCGTCTGGGGTCGCCCGCCTCAAGCAGCGCGGCGGCCTCCTCGGCGGTTTCGGCGACTAGGGTGCGACGCTTGGCAAAGCTTCGGCGGCCCTCCTTCAGCGTATAGGCCACATCGGCTAGAGGCAGATCCGGGTTCGCGCGCAGATGCGCGGCCAGGGCACTGGCATTGGCATTCAGCGCGGCCTTCGAATGGCCCGAGAGGCAGAGCACCTGAAACGGAAAATCGCTGTCCTCCGGTGCGGGGCGGGGTGCGGCCTGTTCCAGCACGACATGGGCATTGGTGCCGCCCACCCCGAGGGCGTTGACCGCAGCGCGGCGCGGTCCCTTGACCGAGGTCCAGTCTCGCAACCGGTCATTGACCACAAAAGGCGCGGTTTCAAAATCAATCGCCGGATTGGGTGCCTCATAGCCGAGGCTGGGCGGGATCTGACCATGATGCAGCGACAAGGCGGTCTTGATCAGCCCGGCGACGCCGGCGGCGGTATCCAGATGGCCGATATTGGTCTTGACCGATCCGATACGGCAGTAACCCACGGCGGCGGTGGTTTCGCGGTAGGCTTCGGTCAGCGCGGTGACCTCGATCGGGTCACCAAGATAGGTGCCAGTGCCGTGGCATTCGACATAGTCGATGGTGTCCGGCGGGGTCTTGGCGGCGCGCAGCGCCTGTCGCACGGCGCTGGCCTGCCCCTCGACCGAGGGGGCCAGATAGCCGGCCTTGTCGGCGCCATCATTGTTGATCGCAGAGCCTTTGATCACCGCCCAGATATGATCGCCATCCGCCAGCGCATCTTCCAGCCTGCGCAGGGCAACCGCACCGGCACCGGAGCCAAAGACCGTGCCCTGTGCGCGGTGGTCAAAGGCGTGGCAGTGGCCGTCGGGCGACAGGATCTCGTTTTCCTTGAACAGGTAGCCGCGGCCCTGTGGCAGTTCGATGGTGACGCCGCCGGCAAGAGCCATGTCGCAGTCGCCCTCGCGCAGGGCCTTGCTGGCATAATGCACCGCCACCAGCGAGGTGGAGCAGGCCGTCTGAATGTTGACCGATGGTCCCTTCAGATCAAAGACATGGCTGACGCGGGTCGACAGGAAATCCTTGTCGTTGCCGGTATGGCGCAGCAGGAACATGCCCACGTCATCCACCAGCGGTTTATTGGAGCAGATGTTGAAGTAGAAATAGCTGCCCATGCCGCAGCCCGCATAAACCCCGATGGGGCCGTTCTGGCTTTCGGGCGGGTGACCTGCATCCTCCATCGCGCCCCAGGCGACTTCGAGGAATTTGCGGTGCTGAGGGTCGAGAATGGCCGCCTCTTTTGGGCTGAAGCCAAAGAACTCGGCGTCAAATTCGGCGTAGCCGTCCAGCGCAGCGGTAGCGGCGACGTAATTGGGGTCGGACAGCGTCTCGGGGTCTTCGCCTGCGGCCAGCAGATCCTGCTCGCTGACGGGTTTGATCGATTCCACACCGTCACGCAGGTTTTGCCAGAACGCCTGCGGCGACTGCGCTCCCGGCACGCAGAGCGACATGCCGACAATGGCGATATCGCCACTGTAGCGTGACGCGTCAAACGGAGTGCGATCTGTGGTTTTCGCGGATGTTTTCAATTGCCCCAATCGTCCTCAACCCATGTGTCCGAGACAAGAGCCTTGCCCGGACGTAACCCTAACCAATCAACAACACTGACCCTGCGAGCGCAAAGGTCTTGCAACAGTGGCACGAATTGGTCCCCAATCTGTGAACAGGGCGTGCGCCCGCTGGCCCCCAAGCCGACGGATTACCCTGTGCGCAGTGTGAACCCTGCAAAATATATACGGTATCGATAGGGACAGATTGTGTCCAATTCGGCCTGAATTGCGAAGAGAATGCGGCATCACAGCACACTGCGCCGTGCCTTGGCCAGCGGCGCGGTGGCGAGCGCCTGATGGCCGTCGAACAGCTGCCGTTTTGGCGTGAACAGGCCGGGGTATCGCAGGCGCTCAGCATAGCCAAGCACCGACCCGGCACAGAGCCAGGTCACCGGGGTCAGCGTCGCGTTCAGCAGCATATCGACCAGCGTCGCCGCCAGCATCAGCGCCAGAGGCGCGGCAAAGGGCGACAGCGTTGCAGCCGCATGGCGGCGCATCTGTTGCCACAGCAGCACCAAGGGCCCGGCCAGAAGGCCCATCTCCGCGATATAGCCAACCCAGCCAAAGGTACCAAAGACAAGGATCCAGCGACCGTCCGGGATCGATTCGATCTCTCCACTTTCGAGGTTGCGTACCAGATTGCGCCCCCAGCCGCCCCAGCCGAACCAGGGTTTGTCGGCGGCGCGATCCAGCATCAGCGCCTCATTGGTGAACCGAAAGCCCAGCGATTGCGCGCGTTCGGGACTGAAGGCCTGGGCCTGCGCAAGGATGGCATCCACGGGCACCAGCCCGAGGTTGCGCAGCATCGGATAGACAATCGCCACCACCCCCAATGCCAGCGCCAGCCGCATCTGCATCCGGTAGGAAGCCGTCGCCACAATGGGTGTGAAGATCAGGCCATAGACCAGCGAGGCGATGCTCTTGCACAGGATCAGCACCGCAAAAAGGTAAATCGCCGCCATGGTATAGCGTCGCTTGTCCGGGCCTTCGGCACTGCGGGCCAGCGATGTTGCGGCCAGCACTGACATCAGCACGAACAGCGCCAGCCACAGACTATGGGGCAGGAATACAATCGGTCGGAACCCGCCCTGACGCATGGTCTGGCTGAAATCATGCTGAAAGAACCCATAAACCCAGGTGTTTATCTGCGGGCTGAACCGGACTTCGAACAGCGAGGGTATCGAATAGCTCAGCCCGGCCACCATCAGCACCATCACCAGCTGCCGCTGCTGGTCGGGATGTGAGAGGTAGCGGCGCGCCAGAAAGAATGGCAGCAAGACGATCAACTGGTTGATCATCACCGATCCGAGGTCGCGCCAGCGCAGCCCGGGCAGGGCATAGGTCGGAAAGACGATGGGTTCGGCGTTTTCAAGAACGCGGAACACGATCGGGTCACCATTGGTCAGCACGGTTGCAATGACCGAACCGAGAAAGAGAGCCACAAGCGCCCGCATCACCGGATGGCGGGGCCAGATCTCCACCCGCTTACGCAGGATATAGACACAGATCACAAAAGCGACGACGGCCGGAATGGAATCCTTGTCCATATCCGGGACCAATGGCAGGTCGAACACCGCAAGCGGTGGCAGGAACAGATAGCCGCCGATGACGCACCAAAGAATAGCCTGCTGCAACGGCAGACGCCGAAACAGTTTGTATGCGATCACCGGCCAGGCGATCAGCATAAGATAGGCCAAAGCATTTGGCATCGCGTGCGGCCCTGCGCTCCTGTATTTGCCCCCGTGACCATAAGTTTAGCCCCAGATGTCTGCGCTGTCGCCCGCATTCGTATTCTGAGGTAAACTCTTGAAACAGATGCAAGGCCATGTGATCGAAGAGGGGCGTCGCTTTTGGCGCATGAGGGGGGATGCGGGTGTATTTTGATATTCGGGACACACGGATTGATGTGAACATTGCCGATCCGGCGCGGCTGGAACAGGCGGTGATGGGGCATTTCCAGACCCGTCGTGGCTTTGCGCTGGCGACGGTGAATTTGGATCACCTGGTGAAAATGCACAGCTCGCCTGCCTTTCTGAAAGCCTATGCCGCACAGGATTTCGTGGTGGCTGATGGGCGGCCCATTGTCTGGCTGTCACGGCTGGCACAACGACCGGTGGCGCTGATGCCGGGCTCCGACATGGTGCTGCCGCTTTGTCGTTGGGCCGCGCGCGCCGGGGTGCCTGTTGCTCTTGTGGGCAGCACCGAAGCCGCGCTTCAGGATGCCTCCGCGGCATTGAAAGCTGAGGTGCCGGGGCTTGAAATCGCCTGGTGCCACGCGCCGCCGACGGGCTTTGACCCCGGCAGCGAGGCTGCGGAGCAGATCCTGCGCGAGCTTGCGCGCAAGCAGATTGGCCTGTGTTTTCTGGCGCTTGGCGCCCCCAAACAGGAGATCATGGCCGCCCGTGGTCGCGCTCTTGCGCCCGAGGTCGGCTTTGCCTCAGTTGGCGCGGGGCTTGATTTTCTGGGCGGCCATCAGAAAAGAGCGCCCGCCTGGGTGCGCCGATTGGCCCTGGAATGGCTGTGGCGGGCGCTGAGCAGCCCGCGCCGCCTGGGTCCGCGCTATCTGCGCTGTCTGGCAATCCTGCCGGGTCAGCTGCTTCACGCGCTCAGGCTGCGCCACCCCTGACGGAAACTGGCCTGACCGGATCTGGCCTGACCGGGGTGGCGGCAGTTATTTGTATTCCATCAATCCGCGTTTGCGCCCCCGCAGTCGCAGCCAGTGATATTCCATCGCGCCCTGTGCCTCGGCAAATTTGCCGAGAATGGAATAGAATGCGCGACGACGGCCCATCCGGGTAGCCAGCCGCAGGAACTGCACCGGGTAGACCAGCAACAATAGCAGCGCCCAACCGGAAAACGGCAGCAGCATCAAGATGAAGGCCGGGATTCCGGCGCCCCAGATCAGCGCCCGCCGGGTTTCCGCAACCCAATGGCGTTCGGGACCGGCGCCATGCAGCGCCGCCCCCTCGGCAAAGGCGAAACCCGCACGGCGGCTGCGCTGCCACCACTGCGAAAACCGCAGCATCTGGGCATCGTGCAATGTCATCTCGGCATCCAGCCGCCAGATTGACCACCCCGCGCGTGCCAGACGCAGGCACAGCTCAGGCTCTTCGCCCGCGATCAGGTCGTTGCGATAGCCGCCAACCTCCTGCAGGGCGCGAAGCCGCATCAGGGCGTCGCCGCCACAGGCCTTCGCCGGGCCGACCGGAGTGTCCCATTCGTGATCGCAGAGCTGGTTGTAGATCGAGCTGTCGGGGTGACGTTCGCGCCGCCGCCCACAGACCACCGCCAGCCGGGGATCAGCCTCCAGCCGCGCGGTTGCGCTGGCGATCCAGCCCGGCACCACCTCGCAATCGCCATCCACCAGCTGCACATAGGTACAGTCGCCGTCGAGATGGGCCAGACCTGCATTGCGGGCGCGGGCAGCGGTGAACCGCTCGCTCATATCGAGGCTGACAATCTTTACCCCCAGCGCCTCGGCCGCGGCGACCGACCCATCCGTCGACCCGCTGTCGACGTAGATCACCTGACGCAGCTGACCTTGCAGGCTGCGCAGGCAGGCCAGCAGCCGCGCCCCTTCGTTGCGGCCGATGACGACAGCATCGACAATCGGCGGCGTCTGGGCGGCGACCGGCGGATCCTGCACATCTCGGGTCATGCTGCGCTCTCCGCCAGATAACGCGGGGAAACCTGCAGGAAACCGGCCTCGCGCAGCTGTTGCGGCCCGGTTTCCGGCCCGTCATAGCGCTGAGCCTTTTCGGACCATAGGCTGAGATCCGGCGTCGTGGCAAAGCCCGCAACACGCAGCGCATCCTCGCCATGGGAGATGGCCGCGCGGGACAGGGAGGCTTGATCCCGCGCCATCGGATCATTGGCAAATTTATAGTGTTTCAGAACTGCCATCGTGTCGGCGACCTGCACACCGGTCGACAGATGCGGATGCACCGCCGGGCCGACGTCTGCACCGACAAAAACCAACGGGTGTTTGCTGAGGCAACAGTTCTCTCCAAAAACCGCGCCGCGAATGCCACCGAACTGCATTCTGGGTGCAGGCGCGGGCGCATCTGGCAGCCGGTTCTGGGACAGGAAGAACCCCAGCCCGGTAGCCGGATCATGGTAGGGCAGGGCGCGCACCGCGCTGATGTCGTAGTGGCAGAAGCTCTGCTGCACCTCCGGGTAGGCGTGCTGCGCGACCGATTGCAGCGGCGCCTTGGGAAACATTTCCAGCATCTGCGCCATCATCGCGCTATACCCATGCCGATCCAGATAGCGCACCAGCCCGGTCAGGCCGAGCTGCGCCTGCCCCTCGAATTCAAGGATTTCGTCCATATCGGCGAAAAGACACCAGCGACCGGCGCAAAACTTCCGCGCCGCATAACCGCGAAAGATATTTTCAAAGCGGCCCCAGGGCAGGCGGGATTGCAGCACCGTGACATCCGGTTCTGCCGCCAGCCGGGCCAGCGTGCCGTCGCTGGAGCCGGTGTCGCAGAAGACGAAATGCGCCGCCCCAAGCGCGCGGTAATGGGCGAGAAAAACATCAAGGTAATAGGCTCCGTCCCGCACCAGCGCGACCACGGTAACCGCTTCGCGCGGTTGATGAATTTGACGCGGCCCCGACAGGTGCCGGAGCGTTGCACGAAACCGCAGGCGATCAAATGGCATGACGATCCTGCTGTCGAACCGATCCGCAAGACGGGCACGAAACCGGCGGGTCAGCCCATCGGGCGCTTTCGGTGCGGCGGGGCTGGGAGGATCATCTGTGCCGGTCATCGTGGCTCCTGGTCGGACAGTTCCAACTGTGCAAAAACATCGATCCGTGGCAAGTATATTGCATTATGTTAGCGCTAAAACTATGACCGTCGCAGAATTGCATTTCGACGCTGAATACGGCAGTGTCTCGCAAAAATCGGACATGCAGAGGGACAGAGCACATGGGCTCGGACATGACAGTGCTGGTTGGCGACGTGGGCGGCAGCAATACGCGGCTGGCCCTTGCCGGTCCTGAAATCGGCGTCACGGCGCTGCAAAGCTTTGCTAATGATAGCTTTTCCAGTCTCGATGACGTGCTTGCAGCCTATTGCTCGCAGCCCGATCTGCCGCCTTTGGCCGGTGCCTGCATCGCGGTGGCGGGGCCTGTCTATGGCAACGAATATCAGCTGACCAACCGCAACTGGCAGGGGACGGCAGCGGACCTGAGCCGACAGTTGCAGCTAGGCGAGGGCGCGCGGGTTGACGTGATCAACGATTTGGCCGCGCTCGGGCATTCGCTGCCCGCACTGATCCCGGGCCAGCTGTCGTCGCTGCGGGCGGGACACCAGCGCGGACAGCAGGCGCTGGTGGCGGGCATTGGCACCGGCTTCAACGTGTCCTTGTCGGTGGATGGCCACACTGCCGAAGCCGAGATGGGCCATACCAGCCTGTCGGCGCCTGTCGCGCGTGGTCTGGTCGAACGGCTTGGAGAGCGAGCTGCCGGTTTTGCAACCAATGAGGATCTGTTCTCCGGGCGCGGGCTGGTGCGCTATCATCAGGCGTGGCATGGCGTCGCGGCAGAGGGCGGCGCGCAGATCGTCGCGGATTATCTTGCCGATGCCGACAGCCCTGCCGCCGAGACGGTGACCAGCTGGGCGCGGCTGCTGGGGGATTTTGCCCGCGAATTGGTGCCGACCTATATGCCGGGACAGGGGATCTTTTTTGCCGGCAGCGTGGCACGGGGCGTGCTCGGCACCCCGGCCTGCGAGATATTCCTCAAAAGCTTCCTGCAACCTGCGACCGGCGTGCAGAGCCGGTGTGAAACCACGCCGCTGTGGTTGATCACCGACGATGCCGCTGGCGTCAGCGGGGCGGCGCGTTTTGCAATCGAAATGGCCGGCCGCAGTCGCTGAACCGCGCCCATGGCTGGGGCGCAGATCAATAGTCGCGTTTGAAGAAGAGGCCGATCCCGGTCTCGCCTTCGCCATCCACCTTGCCGGTGACGGTGAGGCTCTTGCTCACATCCAGATTGATGCTCAGCTCACTGTCGCCGCGGGTGTTGACATTGAAATCGGTATAGACGTTCTCCGACACATAGCCGCCGATATCCAGAAGGCCCGCGCCGATATTGTCGAGACCCAGCTCAACATTGCTGGCGCCGGTTTCATCGCGCAGTTTGCTCTCGGCCCGATTGCTGCCGCCGCGCCCGCTGAGCGTGGCGACGGAGCTCGCCAGCCGTGCCAGCGCCAGCGGGGAGAGGTCCTGAATATTGTCGCCAAACAGCAATAGCGCCAATGCCTCCTCGCTCGGGCGTTCCGGCTCGGAGGTCACCTTGATCGAGGGGCTGTCGATCAGCCCGGAGAGTTCGAGCGTCGCGGTGCCTTCGGAGGTCGCTGCCGAGGAGCGCAAGAGCAGATAGGGGCGCAAGTCGCCTTGCAAGGTGATCTGCCCCTCATCAAGCGCCAGCCGTCGTCCAAGAATATCAAAGGTGCCACGGATCAGGCTGATCTGGCCTGATGGCGCCAGGTTCGCGGTGCTGCCGCGCAGCTGGATCTGGCCGCCCAGCTCGGCACGAACGCCACGCCCACGGGCGTTGATGCGATTGGGCGCGCTGATCAGCACGTCAAGCAGGGTTCGGCCAGCCCCGCCACCGCCGCCGCCGGTGTTGATCAGCCCGGCACGGGCGCGCGTGCGGCGCACCTCGGCAGGCTCACCCTGATGGCGGATATCCGGGATCGGCGCTGCGGTAACGGAGCCGCCTGCGGTCGCAAGGTTGATATTGGTCTCGCCCACATCAATCCGCCCTGACAGGCTTTTGGTTCCGATCAGCCCCCCGGTCAGAGACAGCGCACCAGAGAGTTGCGTGTCATAGGACAGCTGATCGCTGAGACCGACATTGGTGAGCGCGATCTGCAACTGCGCATCAAAGGGCGCGATCAGCCCGATGGGTCCGCTGACCCGCAGCTGGCCGCCATCGCGGGGCTGCGCCGTCAGCTGAAGATCGGCTCTGGACCGCGCTATAGAGACGGTGGCTGTGATGTCATCTATCCGCTGGGCGGCAGCCGGAATTGCCAGCGACGTCCCACTGGTACGGATCTGCCCGCTGAGGTTGGCCAGCGATGGCTCCCCTTCCAGCGAGAGATCGAACTGGGCGGGGCCACGGATCAGATTGGGTGACATGAAGGGGTTCAGCCCCTCCAAACGCAGCTGTCCCCTGGCATCAATATCGGCACGGCCCTGCACCTCGTCCCAGCTGCCCGCAACGGTGCTGGTGACGCCAGCCGGGCCAATCGCGCGGCTATCGATCTGCCAGACCCCATCGCGGCGACGGGCGGTGCCTTCGGCGGTCAGCCGCCCCGGCAGCCCGGGAACGAAGCGCTGTACCTCGGCCACCAGCGCGTCAAAGGTAATATCAGCGTCCCCTTTGTTTTCGGAGACCGTACCATCGAGATCAGCCGACAGCCCCGCCGGTCCTTCGGCCGCGCCGTCAAAGGTCCAGACCCCGGCGCGGCGGCTGGCAGTGCCCTTGGCGCTCAATGATCCGGCGAGGGTCGGTACAAAACGTTCAAGCGCGTTGATCGCGGCGTCGAACTCCAGATCGCCATCGCCGTTGATATTGATCTGGCCGGTCAGTTCCGCGCGGGAGGATTTCGGGCCTTGCAGCTCGGCAATGCCAGAAAACGTCTGGTTCTCGCGGGTGATATCCGCGCTGAATTGCAGCGCTCCGGGGGCCTGCGGCAGGACCTTCTCCAGCTGCTTCAGCGTGGCGCCGAGGGACAGGTTGCCGCTGGTGCTGCCCAGTTGCCCATTGGCCCGTGCGCTCAGCCCTTTGGCCTCCAGCGCGAAGCTGTCGATGCTGAGCCCGGCCTCGTCCCGGCCGGCCTTGAGCGCAATGGTGGTGGTGCCGCCGATCAGGTCATCGACAGGCCGCAATCCCGCCGAGAGGTCCTGACCCCGAACTGCGAGGTCAATGTCAAAGGCCCCAGACAGCGGGGTGGTGGAGCCGACGGCCTTTGCCGTCATCCGCCCGTCCAGAGATTGTCCCGCAAGGCTGGAGAAACGCGCAAGATTCTGGGCGTTGGCGTCGATATCGGCGGAGATGCGCAGCCCGCTTTCCAGACCGTCGATGGTGACCGCCCCGGTCGCACCGTAATCCGCGCCCAACAGCAGCATATTGGTGATACGCAGCGCGCCGGGTCCATCTGTGGTGACCTGCCCGTCAAAGGTGATTGCCGCCCCCAGGGCCTCGGCCAATGCAGGGTCGGTGGGGCGCAGCCCGGTCAGCGCGGCGGCGATCTGCCCATCCAGCGCCAGACCGCTGCTCTGGTCCAGGGTGCCGGTCATCTCCAACTCGGCACGGGCAATGCGCAGCGCGGGGTTGGCCAGCCGTTTCATCCGTGCGGTCACGGTCCAGTCGCGGCCAGCGGGTTTCCGTGCATGGAGCGCAAGGTCGGTGACCGTGGTCGAACCGCCTGCCACCGGCAGGACCACCGCTTCCTGTCCCGGCGGAGGGGTGACCGCAGCGCTCAGATCGGCGCTTTCAAGTTCGCCACCGGCGGCCATTTCAACAAAACCGGAAACCTCCAGCGCCTGTGTCGAAAGCGCCAGATCGTCGATCATCACCCCGCCCATGGCGCGGGTCTGGCCGCGCAGCCGGGCGCGCATGTCTGGGCCGAAGAACGGCTGATAGACCGGATCGACCAGCGCGGTGATATCGCCGTTCAGATCCGCACGAAAGCCAATGGGGCGGCTGCCCGCGCTGGGATCCGCCGGGGCGTCGCCGGCAGGCGACAGAACAACAGTACCGCCGAGGCGTCGGGTGCCGTCGGTATCCAGTGCCAGTTCGGCGCTGAAATCCTCAACCGGTCCGCGTCCTTGCAGGGCGAGACGGATATCGGGGCCGCCCGGCAGGCCAAGCGCGGTGGACACAAGCCCGCCGTCTTCCTCCTGCAACACCATATCAACCGTGATATTGCCGGTGTCATTGGCAAAACCCGCCTCCAGGGTGAGCTGATCACTGTCGCGGTCCAACCGGGTGATCTGCAAGGCGCTATCGAGCGCGCCATTGGCAAGGCTCATCGAACCATCAAGGGTCAGCACCGCCGCCACCCCGACCAGATCCTGCCCAAGTGTCAGCCGCCCAACCTTGATTTCACCGATATTGATCGACACCGGCAGCTCCGGCAGCTGGAACGGCGCCGCCTCGGGGGTTGGCAGGTTGGGGTCGTCCAGCGGCGCAGCGGGTGCGCGTTCGATATGAATGCGATCCGCCTTTAGCGTGTTGATGGAGAAATCACCGCGCAGCAGGCCTAGGCGGTTCCAGTCCAGTTCTGCGCCCTCAATGGTCAGCCAGATGCCTTCGCTATCTGCCACGGTCAGCTTTTGCAGCGTAGCCTGCGAGGACAGCGCCCCCTCCAGCCCGGTAACGCGGATCGCGCGGCTCTCGCCCGAGAGCGTGTCTTCGAGAAAATCAACCAGCAGGCCACCGCTCTCTTGGCGCTCCTGCGCGGGTGTTTCCAGAGGGGCCATTGTCAGCGCCACAGCCACGAGCAGCGGCGAGAACAGGGTGGCAGGGCGGAGGGCTGCGAGAAGATGTTTCAAAATGCCTGTCCTATCCCGATGTAGAATTGCAAGCCGTCGTCGCTGCCACCGTCTACCGGATAGGCCAGATCCAGACGGATGGCGCCGATCCCGGCCACGTCGTAGCGCAGCCCGAACCCGGCGCCGGCATGGCGGGCCGAGTCCGAGGAGACAAAACTCTCCGCATCCACCAGCCCGACATCGTAAAAGCCGACAAGGGTGAATTTCTCGCCGATCCGCCCGCGCACCTCGCCCGATAGGGCCAGATAGCCGCGCCCGCCGGAGATCCCGCCCGCCGCAGGCACGCCCAGCGACTGGAATTCCTGACCGCGCACCGATCCTGCGCCGCCGGAGTAAAACAGCAGGGTGGGCGAAACCTCAGACAGCGACGGGCCGATCACCGATCCCATCTGCAACCGCCCGGCCAGCACGATGCGGTCACTGCTGCCAAGCGCCTTATAGGCGCGCCCGTCGAATTTCAGCTGAAGCCCGGATTTGCTGCCATCCACGCCGATAAAGGGCAGGGCGCGGGCATCCAGATAATATCCGCTGGTGGCGCTCAGGCTGCTGTCGCGCCCGTCGTATTCCGCCCGCAGCTGCCCGACCAGATATTTGAAACGTCGCTTGCCGAAGACGTCTTCGGCGAGCACGCTCTCAAAGCCAACGGAGGCCTCGGCAAAAAGCTGGTCGGAATAGACCCGGCGCAGACCGACCGCGCCCAGTCCACGGGTGGCGGTGTAATGTTCTTCGTCCAGCCTCTCGGCCTCAAGCAGGTAGAACTGGCTGTCATCGGGACCAAAAGCGGCAGGCCGGTCCAGCCGCAGCGCCACGCGCCCGTCCAGATCATTTGCACTGCCAATGCCCGACAACCGGGCCTCAAATCGCAGGCGCTCGGCACCGCCAAAGAGATTGCGGTGCATCCAGGAACCACTCACCTCCAGCCCGTCAGAGGAGCTGAGTTCAGCCCCAAAGGTAAATCGCCGGGGCGGCTGATCCTCGATCCTGGCGACATAATCCAGCGTACCGTCGGGATTGGCGCGTTCGGCAGGGCGAATGGTGACAGCGGCAAAAGCCCCGGTGCGGCGCAACCGTGTCGCGGACCGCGACAGAAGATCGGGGTGAAACACCTCGCCTGTCGGGAAGCCTGCGATCCGCTGTATCGCCTCTGCCCGCACGTTCGAGGGTGTGGCCAGTTTCAAACGACCAAAACGCAGCTGCGGTCCCGGCGCCAGGCGCAGACTCGCATTCAGTCTGGCGGCCACATGGTTGGCGGTGATCGACTGCGCGCCGACCTTGGCCTGCGGGTGACCGGCATAGCGCCAGTTTTCCACACCCGCGTTTGCGGCATCGCGCAGGACTGCGGTGGTGGCGGTGCGACCGGTGGCAAATTCTTCGGGGATCTCAACCGCTCGCCGCTGTGGGAGGGGGGCAATCTCAGCGGTGCCAAAGGTGAATTTCGGACCTGCCTTGACGGTGATGTCTATCTTCTTGATCTCACGCGGAAGGTTCAGGGGCTGGATCCGGGCCGCCTCGCGCCCATCGACGCTTATCTGCACCACCGGTGAGAAATATCCCTGATCGTAAAGCACCTGCACCAGCGTGCGATAATCCGAGAGCGCCGCCGCCATCAGCGGCTGCACGCCGGTCTCGCCGCGTGCGCTGGTCGCCAGCGTGGCAGAAGCATCCTGCAGGAGGTCGCGCAAATCGCCGTCCGACCCCGGCGCGACCAGCCGGGCGTCCGCCGCAGACAGCGCCAATGTGCCGCCAAAGAACAAGGCCGTTGCCAGGGCGACCTTGCGGCCCAGCTGAGCAAAACCCCGAGGTTGAGTGACATGGCAAAGGGAGCGGCGGAAGGATCGGCGATAGAACATGGGACGCTCCGGACAGGCTACAAGATCGGTCCCCGGTCTCGGGCGGATCGGCGCTGACGCCACCGAGACATGTGGACCGGGATCAGACCTAACATAGGGCAAACCCGGTGTGTAACGTCAATGTCGCGTGATAGGTTCCCGCGCCAATTCGTGATCAAGCCTCTGACAGATCGGCGACAGATCGGCGCTGATGCGCGCCCCCGGTTGGAGCTGACGGGCTGACGACCGGCTACATCTGCGCGGCGCGGAACCAGGCCCGGATCGCAGCGCGATCCTCGGGCGCCATATAGGTGATATTGGCAGGTGGCATCGCATGGGTCACACCCGCCTGCAGGTAAATCTCACCGGCGCGGCGGGCCACATCCGCTTCGGTCTCCAGCAAGACACCCTTGGGGGCGGTGCGGATCCCGTCCCAGAAGGGTTCGCGGGCATGGCACATGCTGCATCGGCCCAGAACGATTTCATGCACCTCGGCAAAGCCTTCGGTCTGGGCCATGGTCAGCGCGGTGCCGCTCAGCGCGGCCTCCTCCGGGGCATCGTCGCCCTCATGCTCAAGCCCCAGCGACGACAGGATGATCACGCCCAGGAACAACAGCGCCGTCGCCAGCCAGGTCCAGGTCGGATCACCTGCACGGGCATGGCGTGTGTTGAAATAATGCCGGATGGTCACCCCCATCAGGAACACCAGCGCCGCGATCAGCCAGTTGTATTCGCTGGCAAATGCCAGCGGGTAGTGGTTCGACAGCATCAGAAACACCACCGGCAGCGTCAGATAGTTGTTATGGGTCGAGCGCAGCTTGGCGATCTTGCCATATTTGGCGTCCGGCGCGCGGCCTTCCTGCAGATCCTTCACCACGATGCGCTGGTTGGGCATGATGATGAAAAACACATTCGCCGTCATGATGGTGGCGGTAAAGGCACCGAGATGCAGCATCATGGCGCGACCGGTGAACACCTGATTGAGACCCCAGCCCATGGCCACGAGCATCACGAACAACAGCACCATCAGCAGGGTCGGGCGCTCAGCCAGACCGGATTTGCACAGACGGTCATAGACCAGCCAGCCCACCGAGAGCGTCGCGGCTGAAATCAGGATCCCCTGCCACAGCGCCAGATCCGCCTTCGACTGGTCGATGAGATACAGCTCGCCACCGACCCAATAGACCACCATCAACAGCGCAAAACCCGAAAGCCATGTCATATAGCTTTCCCATTTGAACCAGGTCAGATGGTCAGGCATCTCGGCGGGGGCGACCAGATATTTGCGGATGTGATAAAAACCGCCACCATGGACCTGCCATTCCTCGCCATGGGCGCCCACCGGCAGATCCGGTGCCTTGCGCAGCCCCAGATCCAGCGCGATGAAATAGAAGGAGGAGCCGATCCAGGCGATGGCGGTGATCACATGCAGCCAGCGGATGGCAAAGCCCAGCCAATCCCACATCATCAACAGCTCAAACATTCAGATCCGGTCCTTTGTCGCCCAATGCGCATTGCTGCGGCCGGGGCTGGGTTAACAGTCAGTCGCTGCGCGTCCTGCGGGCGCCGATGCCGCCCGGTGGTTCGGGCCGGGCGGGGCGCAATCTGGCCTAGCGCAGCCCTGCCACACTAGGCAAAGCGGGGTTTCTTCGGTATTCCCATATACTGCCAAACTGTATCAAAAAATCTGGAACAATCGCAGGCCTCTGTCATGTCTTACCTCGACAATATCCGCACCTTCGTTCGGGTCTATGAACTGGGCTCGATGTCGGCCGCAGGGCGCGACCTCAGGGTGTCGCCTGCAGTCACCTCGGCGCGGATCTCGCAGCTGGAGGAATACCTCGGCGTGCGGCTGTTCCAGCGCACCACCCGCAATCTCACCGCAACCGAGCAGGGGCGAGCCTTCTATGACGGGGCGGTTGCGGTGCTGGATGCGGTGGATCTGGCGGAGGCCAGGGTGATGCATCTGACCGATACCCCGCGCGGCACCCTGTTTGTGGCGGCACCTCTGGGGCTGGGGCGGCGGCTGCTGGCGCCGCAGACGCCGGAATTCCTGGCCACCTACCCGGAGATCAACCTGCGTCTGCGGCTGTCGGACCGTGCGGTGGATCTGACCAGCGAGGGGCTGGATCTGGCATTCTTCCTGGGCCAGCCAGAGGACAGCAACCTGCGCATTCGCAAGATTGCGGATTGCCAGCGGGTGCTCTGCGCCGCGCCCGCCTATGTCGCGCGGCGCGGGTTGCCCGCAGATGGTGACGCGCTGCTGCGGGATGGGCATAATTGTCTGAACCTGCGCTACCCCGGCGCCAGCGAGTTTCAGTGGCTGTTGCAGACCGGCGATGGCCCGCGCCGTTTTGCGGTGAGCGGGCGCTACGAATGCGATGATGGCGATGTGCTGACCGATTGGGCGCTGGCAGGGGAGGGCGTGATCCTGAAACCCCTCTTCGAGGTTGCCGAGCATCTGGCGGCAGGACGTCTGGTGCCGGTCGCCGAGGCCACGCCACCGGTGCCCGTCCAGCTGGCCTGTCTTTATACCCATCGCCGCCATCAGGATCCGAAGACCAGATTGTTCATGGAATATATGACCGCGCGGCTGGCCTCAGTGCTGCGTGTCGATGGGCTGCGTGTCGATGGCGCGCAACCGGGGCGTGCTGCCGACCCCGCGCAGGCAGGAACGCCCCAGACCTGAGCGACCCGCAGCAGCTCCCGCCCGCCCCGGCGCTCCTGTCGGAGCGCCGTGTCCGTTGGGCATGGCCGCGCCAGGGCGCGGCAGCGCTCAGCTGCCGCGATAGGTGGAATAGCCGAAAGGCGACAGCAGCAGGGGCACGTGGTAATGCGCGCTCTCATCGGTGATGCCAAAGCGGATCGGAATTTCGTCCAGAAACAGCATCTCGCCGGAGGCCTGGCCATTGGTGCGCAGGTATTCCCCGGCCTCGAACACCAGCTCGTAGAGACCGGTCACAAAATCCTTCTTCGGCAGGATCGGACTGTCGGTCCGCCCATCGGCATTTGTCAGCATCTGCGCGATCTCGGTGCGCCCGCCTGCATCCAGCCGGTACAGCCGGATCGGCAGTCCGGCGGCGGGGCAGCCGCGCGCGGTGTCCAGCACATGTGTGGTGAGATACCCGGGCTCTGTCCTTGTGCTCATTCTTAAGTCCTCCTGCTATGGGGCTACCTCTGCCTGATGGCGGCGGGGCCTGCAAACCTGTGCAATCTGATAGTGTATTCGGGAAAATTTGAAAGATAGCCGTGATCTTCTGCCATAGTAATGACCTGGAGTTGTTTGAAAAGAGGCCCCCGGCAATGAACAGATACCCTCGCAACATGATCGGATATGGCGCGACGCCGCCCGATGCAGCCTGGCCCGGCAATGCCAAGGTCGCGGTGCAGTTCGTGTTGAACTATGAAGAGGGCGGGGAGAACAATATCCTGCATGGTGATGCGGGATCGGAGGCGTTTCTGTCTGACATCGCCGGGGCGGCGCCCTGGCCAGGACAGCGGCACTGGAACATGGAATCGATCTACGACTACGGCGCCCGCGCCGGGTTCTGGCGGCTGCATCGCATGTTCACCGCTGCGGATATCCCGGTCACCATCTATGGTGTCGCCAGCGCATTGGCGCGCTCTCCCGAACAGGTCGCGGCGATGAAGGCTGCGCAGTGGGAGATCGCGTCACACGGGCTGAAATGGGTCGAACACAAGGATATGGCAGAGGCCGACGAACGCGCCGCCATTGCCGAGGCGATCCGCCTGCATACCGAGGTGGTCGGAGAGCGTCCGCGTGGCTGGTACACTGGCCGGTGCAGTGAAAACACCGTGCGTCTGGTGGCGGAGGAGGGCGGTTTTGACTATATCTCGGACACCTACGACGATGATCTGCCCTATTGGCTGGAGGTCGGCGAACGCGATCAGCTGATCATCCCCTATACGCTGGAAGCCAACGACATGCGCTTTGCCACCGCACCTGGCTACATCACTGGCGAACAGTTTTATCAGTATCTCAAGGACGCCTTTGACCTGCTCTATGCCGAGGGTGAAGAAGGTGCGCCGAAAATGATGTCGATCGGGCTGCATTGCCGCCTGATCGGCCGCCCGGGCAAGGCGGCGGGGCTGAAACGGTTTATCGACTATATCCGGGGGTTCGACGGGGTCTGGTGCCCGCGCCGCATTGATATCGCCGATCATTGGGCGAAAACCCATCCACATCAGCGCCGTGAACGCCCCAGCCAGATGAGCCGCGCGCGATTTGTCGAGGCCTATGGCGGGATCTTTGAACACTCCCCCTGGATTGCCGAACAGGCGCATGATCTGGAACTGGGACCAGCCCATGACCGCGCGGCGGGGCTGCATAATGCGCTGTGCCGGATGTTCCGCTCTGCCAGCGAGGCGGAGCGGTTGGGCGTGCTGACAGCGCACCCGGATCTGGCAGGCAAGCTGGCCGCCGCCAAACGTCTCACGGCGGAGAGCACCAGCGAGCAGGCCTCCGCCGGGCTGGATGCGCTGACTGATGCGGAACGCACACGGTTTACGCAATTGAACAGCGCCTATGTGGAAAAACACGGCTTTCCCTTCATCATTGCGGTGCGCGACCACGATAAGACGTCGATTCTTGCAGCATTTGAACGGCGTATCGCCAATGATCGCGACAGCGAATTTGCCGAAGCCTGTCGGCAGGTCGAACGTATCGCCGAGTTCCGCCTGCGGGATGTGCTGCCGTGAGGGACTGCCAGCTATGCCGGAGACCGCGATGAAGATGCTTGAGATCCAGCCGATCACAGCCGAGGGCTTTGCCCCCTTTGGCGATCTGATCGACTGCACCGGAGCGCCGGACAAGATCATCAACCAGGGGCTCTGCGGACGGTATCACGATCGGGCCACCATGGAGTTCAGCGCCGGTCGTGCGGGTCTCAGCCTGTTCAACGCCGAGCCGCGTGAACTGCCGATGCCCCTGCGGATGGTCGAGCGCCACCCGGACGGCAGTCAGGCCTTCATCCCGATGAGTGAAACCGGATTTCTGGTGATCGTCGCCCCGGATCGCGGTGGTGTGCCGGGACTGCCGCTTGCCTTTGAAACGCAACCCGGACAGGCGATCAACTTCCACCGGGGCACTTGGCACGGGGTGCTGACGCCCCTGACGGCGCCGGGCCTGTTTGCCGTGGTGGATCGGATCGGAGAGGGCGCCAATCTGGAAGAACACTGGTTTGAAAGCCCCTATCAGGTGATCCGACCCTGATCTGACAATCAAAGGCGCAGCGACCCAGCGGGTCTTGCGCCTTTTTCTTTCGCAACAGGCACTCCGCCAAATGAGAGTGTCATCACAACACCGACCAAGACCAACAGAATAAGCAACAACAGAGAGGACCAGATCCATGGCCGATGGCTCAATCGGAACGCCGGCGCAGCTGCGCGATCCCAATTACACTCCACCGCTGGCAAAGGCTGTGCCACTGGGCATCCAGCATGTGCTGGCCATGTTTGTCTCAAATGTCACCCCGGCGATCATCGTGGCCGGGGCGGCGGGATTTGGCTTTGGCTCTAATTCCCCCGATTTTCCCGAACTGCTCTATCTGATCCAGATGTCGATGCTGTTTGCCGGGGCGGCGACGCTGCTGCAGACACTGACCATCGGGCCGATTGGTGCGGCGCTGCCGATTGTGCAGGGCACCAGTTTTGCCTTCTTGCCGATCATGATCCCGCTGGTCGCGGGCAAGGGGGTTGATGCGCTGGCGGCGCTATTCGGCGGGGTGCTGATCGGCGGGCTGTTTCATGCCGCATTGGGGCTGGTGATCGGGCGTATCCGCTTTGCCCTGCCGCCGCTGGTCACCGGGCTGGTGGTCACCATGATCGGTCTGGCGCTGGTCAAGGTCGGCATTCAATATGCCGCCGGAGGCGTGCCAGCGATCGGGACACCGGAATATGGCTCGCTGCTGAACTGGTCGGCAGCGCTGGTGGTGATCATCGTCACCCTGGGTCTGAAGTTCTTTGCCCGAGGGATGCTGTCGATCTCGGCGGTGCTGCTCGGGCTGATTGTCGGCTATCTCTATGCGATGATGATGGGCATGGTCACGGTCGAGGCCATTGGCACCAGCTGGTCGCGCGCCAGCGCCTTTGCGCTGCCGATGCCGTTCAAATACGGGATCGAGTTTTCCTTTGCCGCGATTGTCGGTTTTTGCCTGATGGGGCTGGTATCGGCGGTTGAAACCGTGGGCGATGTCAGCGGTATCGCCCGTGGCGGTGCAGGCCGGGAAGCCACCGACAAGGAGATTTCCGGCGCCACCTATGCGGACGGTTTCGGCTCGGCGCTGGCGGGCGTGTTTGGCGGGTTGCCCAATACCTCCTTCAGCCAGAACGTGGGCCTGATCGCCATGACCGGCGTCATGAGCCGTCATGTGGTCACGATCGGCGCGCTGTTCCTGATCCTCTGCGGGCTGGTCCCGAAGGTTGGCGCGATCATCCGCACCATTCCGATTGAGGTGCTGGGCGGCGGTGTTATCGTCATGTTCGGCATGGTGGTGGCTGCTGGTATTTCGATGCTGTCGGATGTCGACTGGAACCGCCGCAATATGGTGATCTTTGCCATTTCCCTCTCCATCGGATTGGGGCTGCAGCTGGAACCGGGTGCGGTGCAGCACCTGCCGGATACGCTGCGGGTCCTGATGACCTCGGGCTTGCTGCCGGCGGCGCTCATTGCGGTTGTGCTCAATCTGGTGCTGCCGCAGGAGCTTGCCAGCGAGGCCACGGAAGAGGTCTCTGGCGGCCTGTCAGGACAGGGGCGCGGTAGCCTGCCGGGCGAGTAACCGCAGCTCTTGAGTGTGCAACGAACAGGGGCCGCAGCAGATATGCGCGGCCCCTTTGTTCATGGTCGCAGACAGTCGCCTCTTTTCAGCTCTGCCCTGCCATCAGCGCGGCCATATCCAGCATTCGCGCGGAAAATCCCCATTCATTGTCATACCAGCCAAACACCCGCAGCTGGTGATCGCCGATCCGACGGGTTTCCGGCCCGGCAAGGACCAGCGATTCAGCTCGGGCACGTAGATCGGATGAGACCAGCGGCTGCTCGGTCCATCCCAGAACCTGCGAAGCCTCGATCGCAGTGCGCAGGGTGGTATCGGCGAAGTCTGCCGCCATCGGGTGGCTGGTCCTGACCACCAGATCCACCGCAGACACGCTGGCGGTTGGCACTCGCACCGCAGCACCACTGATGCGACCAGCCAGATGCGGCAGTACCTCGTCGATCAGATGGGTGGCAGAGGTCGTGGTCGGCACCATCGACAGCGCCCCGGCACGGGAGCGGGCAAAATCGCCGCGCGGTGCATCCACCATCGGCTGCGAATTGGTGTAGCAGTGGATCGTGGTCATATGGGCGCTGTCGATGCCCAGCAGCATGTCCAGCAGCTTGACCAGCGGGGCCAGCCCGTTGGTGGTGCAGGAGGCATTGGAGATGATCGCGCCATCGCCCAGATCGGCCTCGTTTGCGCCCAGCACAATCGTGCGTTCGGCGGCGGGCGAGGGGCCGGAGATCAGCACCTTGCGCGCCCCGGCCGTCAGCCCCCGTCCCGCCACATCCGATGTTCGCGCGATGCCGGTGCATTCCAGCACCACATCGACGCCTGTGAGATCCAGCGTGCTGAGGTCGGCTGTCTGGTGGAACCGGATCACCCGGTCGGCAATCCGCAGGTTGTTGCCCTCGATCGCAACCGCGTCGGGATAGGGGCCAAAGGTGCTATCGTATTGAAACAGATAGGCGCACATGTCCAAGGGTGCGATATCGTTGATGCAGACCAGCTCAATCCCGGCACCGCGCGGCGTCGTCAGGATCTGGCGCAGAATAGCGCGGCCGATGCGGCCGAATCCGTTGATTGCAAGTTTCATGGCCAAGCTATGACAGGGCGCGGCGCGCGGCTCAATCCGCTAGAGCGGCAATCCTGCTCCGGTTTCGGTCACATTTTCCCGCGCGGTGTTTCAAATCGACGCCTGTGCCGCGGGGCGGGGCCACGCGAACCACGGCGGAGTGCGCCTAGGGGCAGGCCAACCGTGCGAAATACGTCCCATTGATGGAGCGCACCATCGTCTCGACCCGGACCCGGCACCCGGTTGCAGCGTGAAAGGCGCGCACGGCCTGCCGCGCTGTCAGAACCGCAGGCGGGCGAAACGGCTGTAGCTCCGCGTTCTGGCGCTGCGCCATGTAGCGTCCCGTCGCGCTGCCGGTGTTGCGACCTGTGTCTGTCACCTCCGGGGCCACATGCCAGCTGCGCCCCAGCACATTGACCACGGTCACCTGTGCCTCCGATTCGGTGCCAGCATCAGCCGGACCCGGCAGGGTGAGCAGCAACGGTCCCGTCACCGCGGCAAAGGCGATGCCAGTCATCTTGCGGCCAGCGGCCCTGCGCGGGGCGGCGGCAGCGGCGGCGATGGTTGCCGGGCGACCCGCACGGGTGCTCGGCACCGCCAGCAGGCTCATCAGCCCCAGCGCAAGACCTGTGAACACGATAGATATGATCGACATTGGCGCAGGCTCCATGGCTGACCTCGCGGGGCGAGATCGACCCGCGAGACTGTCTTGCAACATGTCACTTACCTTAGCGCAGCTGTGCGTTCTGGCAATGGCGATGCGCCGCCTTGGTTAGCGCGGTGGGCTTAGTGGCATGTGCCGGTTGACGTCCTTGTATAGCAGGTAACGGAAGCGTCCCGGTCCCCCGGCATAGCAGGCCTGCGGGCAGAAGGCGCGCAGCCACATGAAATCACCGGCCTCAACTTCGACCCAATCCTGGTTAAGGCGGTAGACGGCCTTGCCCTCCAGAACATAGAGCCCGTGTTCCATCACATGGGTCTCGGGGAAAGGGATGACGCCGCCCGGTTCAAAGGTCACGATAGTGACATGCATGTCATGCGACAAATCTGCCGGATCGACAAAACGGGTGGTGGCCCAGCGACCCTCGGTGTCGGGCATGACGCTGGGGGCGATGTCGCGCTCGTTGGTGACCAGAACTGCGGGTTTCTCGACGCCCGGCGCCGGTTCCCAGCGTTTGCGGATCCAGTGAAACCCAGCGGTGCTGTCGCTGCTGTTGTGCAGGGTCCAGGCCGCCCCGGCCGGGATATAGGCATAGCCGCCCGGTTCCAGGTGATGCGCGGCGCCATCGACGGTCAGATCCAGCTTGCCCTCCGTCACGAACAGCACGGATTGCGCGGCGCTGTCATGTTCGGGGCTGTCGGAGCCGCCACCCGGTTGCAGCTCAACGATATATTGCGAGAACGTCTCGGCAAAGCCACTCATGGGGCGGGCGATGACCCACATCCGCATCCCCTGCCAGCCCGGCAGATATGAGGTGGTGATATCGCGCATTGTGCCCTTGGGGATGACGGCATAGGCATCGGTGAACATGGCGCGGTCGGTCAGCAGCTGCTCCTGACCGGGGTGGCCTCCCTTGGGGGTGAAATAACGCGGCGCGGTCATCGGCGATCCTTTCGTGATGGGTGCCGTATTTATGCGGGCTTGCCGATGGGGGTCCAAGAGGGGCGCTGCGGATAACATCCTTCGCGAAATTTTGAATATCGGATGCGGGCAGCGTTACAGATCTGCCAGCGCCTGGCTCTGGCGCAGCTCCGCCGCGCAGAGCTGCAACGCGCGCAGCGAGATTTCGGTGTCCTGTGCCGGGTTCATCCCCCGCGGGGACGAACTGCCAACCACGATAGGCCGTTGATCGGGGCGCGAGACCGGCACGGCGTAACCGATGATCCCGGTTTCGAACTCACTGTCGGTCACCGCATAGCCCCGCTGCCGCGCGGTGCGCACCCGGTCGAGGATTTGATCCACCTCGGTCAGGGATTGCTCGGTGTGGCGGGGGATATCCGCCGTCGCCAACGTTTCGGCAGCCGCGTCGTCCGACAGGCAGCCCATCAGCATCCGCCCCAGGCTGGTATGGACCAGCGGGATATGAGCGCCGGCGGTAAACCCATAGGTGACCGGTGCATGTTCGACCGTGGATTGCGCCAGCAGCAACACCCGCCCCTGATCCAGCGTCGCAAGCGTAATCTCAGCGCCAAGGCTGCGGGCATGGCGGTTCAGCACCGGCTGCACCTTGCGGCCAAACTGATTGGCCTGAAGAAACCCGCCGGACAGCGCCAGCACCTGCGGCGTCAGCGACAGGACCCGGCCCTGCTGGCGCAGATACCCGGCCTGTACAAGCGTCAGCGCCCCGCGTCGCGCCGTGGCGCGATCCTGACCGGTGCGCCGTGCGATATCTGCCAGCGTCAGCGTCGGAGTAGCCGCGTCAAACGCCGCCAGAACAGCCAGCCCCTTGGCAAAGCTTGAGGAAATATTACGGTCTTGTTCACTCATCTTCTCATCCAAAAAATACATGTCAGCGCGCCTGCTTGCACCGGGGGAGGGGATCAAATGGATCGTATCCCGGTAGCACCGACCGCAGATCGAACAAGGTACGGCCCGTGTCCGCATCGGTCTGAGACATCATCGGTGTTCTGTCGGTGCCCCTGCCTCCGTCACCCTGGGTTGTCTGTCAGTTCCAGTCTTCGGCCCTGCGCTGTGCCCTGCGTTCAATTCGCAGCTTTATGTGCCTCGCCTCTGATAAGAGACTGGACCTGAACTAGTTTTTTAGTTCAAGCTTAAATTATCCAGTTGCATAACAAAAACATTGCAAAGGGTGTGATATGGGGAAGACCGACGCAACGTCATGAGCGGCGGAGCACATATCGAAGGCGTGGACAGAAGAAGGTCAGATCACAAGATGACGACGTCACTCATCAAGGGGGCGCTTGCGCGCAAGGGGTTGCTGACAGAGCAGGCCTGTCACGCGGCCGAGGCGGTGCTGGCGCAATGCGAAGCCGCGCGCGTGGAAACCGTGCGCGTCCTCTTTGCCGATCAACACGGCATTCTGCGGGGCAAGACGCTGGTCGCCGCCGGCCTGAGGTCGCTGTTTGAGCAGGGAATCGCGGTGCCGTCGACACTGTTGCTGAAGGATACCGCCCATCGCACCGCCTTCCCGGTGTGGAGCGAAAACCCCGAGGAGGTTGTGACGCCGATGCAGGGCGCCAGCGATGTGCTGCTGGTGCCGCGCCCGGAGACCTTTCGCGTGCTGCCATGGTCCCCACATTCGGCCTGGATCTTCTGTCATGTCGCGTTCCACGATGGCGACGTCGTCCCCTTCGGATCGGCCTATGTGCTGGAACGGGCGGTGGAGACATTGGCAGAACAGGGGCTGAAGACCGTGGTCGGGCTGGAGGTCGAATTCCAGATCTTCGAACGTGTGGACCCGGCGCTGGGCCATGCGCAGCAGGGGATGCCCGGGGCTCCGATCGAGACCCGGAACCTCATTCAGGGCTACCAGTATCTCACCGAAACCCGCTACGGCGAGGCCGAGGCGATTCTGGACAGGTTACGACGCAATGCGCAGGCGCTTGGCCTGCCGGTGCGCACTGTCGAGATCGAGATGGGTCCGAGCCAGTTCGAGTTCACCTTCGATCCGGCCGATCCGATGACGCAGGCGGACGCGATGGTGATGTTCCGCACCATGGTCAAGGAAGTCTGTGCCGCTCAGGGATTACACGCCAGTTTCATGGCCAAGCCGCGGCAGGATCACGCGATGGCCAATGGCTGGCACATCCATCAGTCGCTGATAGATCCCAGCACCGGGCGCAATCTGTTCATGCCCGAGGTTGAGGGCGAGCTGACGGAAGAGGCCAGTGGCTGGATCGCCGGGCTGCTCGCCCATGCCGAGGCGGCCTCGCTGCTGGTTGCCCCTACGGTCAATAGCTACAAAAGGTATCTGCCATACCAGCTGGCGCCCAATCGGATACAATGGGGAGAGGACAATCGCGGCGCCATGCTGCGCGGCCTGATGCGCCCCGGCGACCTCTCCAGCCGGATCGAGAATCGCGCGCCCGACAGCAGTGCCAATCCTTATTTCGCGCTGGCCGCGCAGATCATCGCGGGCAGCGAGGGACTTGCCTCCGGGCGACGCGCGCCGCCGCCCACGGCATCGCCCTATTCCGACGACGCGCAAAAGCTGCCGCGCTCGCTTGGACAGGCGTTGCAGGCCTTCAGCGGATCCGACCTGTTTCGCGTCGCTCTGGGGGGCGATGTGGTCGACTATCTCGCCCATCTGAAAGAGGTCGAATGGTCCCGCTACCTCGATACCGTCAGCGAATGGGAGCAGGCTGAATACTTTAACCTTTACTGATGTTTGACCGGTTCCGGCAGGGCCGTTGCACGGTCGGTCGGCGGTGCCTGATTGCGGCGGTTCAAATGCGTTCGAGACCGCGATTGCAGCTTGAACGAGACATCCGTTATTGGTACCGTATACAGGCGTATGCGGGAGAACCATTGCAGCAGGAATTGCCTGCCGACACTGGTGCCGAAGGAGCAACCGCCCCGGAAACTCTCAGGCCAAAGGGACCGTAAACGTGACGTACTCTGGAGAGACCCTGACCACACCAGGGCGCCGAAGGGATAACGATCTCAGGCAAAGGGACAGAGGGGGCATCACATTGCGCAGGTTCTGCCTGCGTGACGATTGGATGCCGGGACCATGCCATCATTCCTGATCGGACCGGCCCTGAACTCATGGGATGGATCGGCATGACTGCTGAGACCAGGCAAATAGGAACGATACCGGCGCCAGTCGGGCTGGCCGGGGCAGTTCCCTGCGGGCGGTGCTTGGCTCCGGCGGCTCGTGCCATGCCCGTGATGCCGCAGATTTTGACACCCAAACCGCAGCCGTCCACCAGGGCGCGCTGCCATAAGCGCTGAGATCGGCGCGATCTCCAAAGGAAGAGACTGATGAAATACACCGAAGAACACGAATGGCTGCTGGCCGAGAGCGATGATCTGATCACGGTGGGCATCACAACCCACGCGGCAGAGCAGCTGGGCGATGTGGTCTTTGTGGAACTGCCCGAGGTCGGCACCGAAGTCTCCAAGGATGATGAAATCGTGGTCATCGAATCCGTAAAGGCAGCCTCCGATATCCTGGCGCCGCTGGACGGCGAGATCGTCGAGGTGAACGACGCCCTGATCGACAACCCCGGCAAGATCAACGAAGACCCTCAGGGCGACGCCTGGTTCTTTAAGATCAAGCCGTCCGATCTGTCCCCGATGGACGATTATATGGATGAAGCCGGCTACAAGGACTTCATCGGCTGATCCTTTCACCCCGCCTGCGCCCTTCCGCGCGGCGGGGTTTTTTGATCGCTGTTCCCGCACCTATCGCGGTGCCAATCCGCACCACCGGGCCAGCCCGCAGCATTCCGCTGCCTTAACCTCCTGTTGCTGAAGAGGGCGACACATGTCTTTTGAACCCACGGACTATCTGCCGTATGACTTTGCCAACCGCCGCCATATCGGCCCGTCTCCCGAAGAGATGGACGACATGCTTGCCGTGGTTGGCGCCGAGAGCCTGGATGCGCTGATTGACGAAACGGTGCCTGCCACCATCCGTCAGGCCGCCGCGCTGGAGTTTGGCCGTCCTCTGTCGGAACGCGAGCTGCTGCATCACATGCGTGAGGTCGCAGGCAAGAACGTTCTGAAAACCTCGCTGATCGGGCAGGGCTACCACGGCACCGTGACCCCGCCCGCCATTCAGCGCAACATCCTGGAAAACCCGGCCTGGTACACCGCCTACACGCCTTATCAGCCCGAAATCTCGCAGGGTCGTCTTGAGGCGCTGTTGAACTTCCAGACCATGATCTCGGATCTGACCGGTCTGGAAATCGCCAATGCCTCGCTTCTGGACGAGGCCACAGCCTGCGCTGAGGCAATGACCGTCGCGCAGCGGGTCGCCAAATCGAAGGCCAAGGCGTTTTTTGTCGACCGCGACTGTCACCCGCAGAACATTGCCGTGATCCAGACCCGCGCCGAGCCTCTGGGGATCGAGGTCATCGTCGGCAACCCTGACAAGCTGGAGGCGGATAAGGTCTTTGGCGCTATCTTCCAATACCCCGGCACCTACGGTCATGTGCGCGATTTCACCGACCACATCGCGCAGCTGCACGCGCATAAGGCCATCGGCATCGTTGCGGCCGACCCGCTGTCGCTGACCCTGCTGAAAGAGCCGGGCGCCATGGGTGCCGATATCGCTGTCGGCTCGACCCAGCGCTTTGGCGTGCCGGTGGGGGCAGGCGGCCCACATGCGGCCTATATGGCGACCAAGGATGCTTACAAACGCTCGATCCCCGGCCGGATTGTCGGTGTCTCGGTCGATGCGCATGGCAACCGCGCCTATCGCCTGTCGCTACAGACCCGTGAACAGCACATCCGCCGCGAAAAGGCGACCTCCAACGTCTGTACTGCACAGGCTCTGCTGGCGGTGATGGCGTCGATGTACGCGGTCTTCCACGGCCCCAAGGGGCTGAAAGCCATCGCGCAGCGCATCCATCGCAAGACCGTGCGTCTGGCCCGTGGACTGGAAAGGGCAGGGTTCAGCGTTGATCCCCGATCCTTCTTCGACACGATCACCGTTGATGTGGGGCCGCTGCAATCGGCGGTGCTGAAATCGGCGGTGGACGAGGGGCTGAACCTGCGCCGCGTTGGCGAAACCCGCGTTGGTATCACATTAGATGAGGTCACCCGTTCTGAGACCATCGAAGCGGTCTGGCGCGCCTTTGGCATTCGCCGCAAGGACGAAGACTTCACCCATGAATACCGCGTGCCGGAAAACATGCACCGCACGTCTGACTATCTGACGCATCCGATCTTCCACATGAACCGGGCCGAAACCGAGATGATGCGCTACATGCGCCGCCTCGCGGATCGTGATCTGGCGCTGGATCGGGCGATGATCCCGCTTGGCTCCTGCACGATGAAGCTCAATGCCGCCGCCGAGATGATGCCGCTCAGCTGGCCGGAGTTCGCCAATATCCACCCCTTTGCCCCTGCCGATCAGATGCAGGGCTATGCAGAGATGGTCAGCGATCTGTCCGAGAAACTGTGCCAGATCACCGGCTATGATGCGATCTCCATGCAGCCTAACTCGGGCGCGCAGGGGGAATACGCGGGCCTTCTGTCCATTGCGGCCTATCACCGTGCCAACGGTCAGGGCCACCGCAACATCTGTCTGATCCCGATGTCGGCCCATGGCACCAACCCGGCCTCCGCCCAGATGGTGGGGTGGAAGGTTGTCGTGGTGAAATCCGCAGAAAACGGCGATATCGACCTCGAGGATTTCCGCGAAAAGGCGGAGAAACACGCCGAAAACCTCGCAGGCTGCATGATCACCTATCCCTCGACCCACGGCGTGTTCGAGGAAACCGTGCATGAGGTCTGCAAAATTACCCATGATCACGGCGGTCAGGTTTATATCGACGGTGCCAATATGAACGCCATGGTGGGCCTGTCCCGTCCCGGCGATCTGGGCGGCGACGTGAGCCACCTGAACCTGCACAAGACCTTTGCCATTCCCCACGGTGGTGGTGGCCCCGGCATGGGACCGATTGGCGTGAAGGCGCATCTGCAACCGCATCTGCCCGGCCACCCGGAAACCGGCGGTCAGGAAGGGCCGGTCTCGGCTGCGCCTTTCGGGTCGGCCTCTATCCTGACCATCAGCTGGGCCTATTGCCTGATGATGGGTGGTGCGGGCCTGACGCAGGCGACAAAGGTGGCGATCCTCAACGCCAACTACATCGCCAAGCGCCTCGAAGGTGCCTATGACGTACTCTACAAGGGGCCGACAGGCCGCGTTGCGCATGAGTGTATTCTGGACACCCGCCCGTTTGAGGCCAGCGCGAACGTGACCGTGGACGATGTGGCCAAGCGACTGATCGACAGCGGTTTCCACGCACCCACCATGTCCTGGCCCGTCGCGGGCACCCTGATGGTCGAACCCACCGAGTCCGAGACCAAGGCCGAGCTGGACCGCTTCTGCGAGGCCATGCTGTCGATCCGCGAAGAAATCCGCGCGATTGAGGCAGGCGAAATGGATGCGGAGAATAACGCATTGAAAAACGCGCCTCACACGATGGAAGATCTCGTTAAGGACTGGGATCGCCCCTATTCCCGCGAACAGGGCTGCTTCCCTCCGGGCGCGTTCCGGGTCGACAAATACTGGCCGCCGGTCAACCGCGTCGACAATGCTTACGGTGACCGCCATCTGGTCTGCACCTGCCCACCGATGGAAGACTACGCCGAGGCGGCAGAGTAACCACTTGCGAAACGGGCCCTTCGGGGCCCGTTTTTCTGTCCTGCGATGCCTATCCATCTGTGACGTCCCGTCACGCGGCTGGACAGCGGCACAACCCCCGCGCCATGCTGCCGCCAAGGGAAACAACACGAAGAGGCGCCGGGATGGACATGAACTTGGGTATGCGCAGCGAAAACCGCGCGCTTCTGGATCGGGTGGCGGCGATGATCCGCGACGAGATCATGCCGATGGAGGCCGAGTATCACGCCGAGATCGGCAAGGGGGATCGCTGGCAGTACACCGATCGGCAGGCCGAGATCCTCGAAGGCCTGAAAGCCAAGGCCAAGGCCGACGGCCTGTGGAATTTCTGGCTCACCGACAGTGACAAGGGTTTTGGCCTCTCGACCGTCGAATATGCTTACTTTGCTGAGGAAATGGGAAAAACCCCGCTGGGGGCAGAGGTCTTCAACTGCTCCGCGCCCGACACCGGCAATATGGAAGTGTTTGAGCGCTACGGCACCGAGGCGATGAAACAGCAATGGCTGGCGCCGCTCCTTCAGGGCGAGATCCGCTCGGCCTATCTGATGACGGAGCCGGATGTCGCCAGCTCGGACGCCACCAATATTGCCATGTCCTGCCTGCGCGACGGAGATGACTATGTGCTGAACGGCGAAAAATGGTGGGCCTCAGGCGCAGGGGATCCGCGCTGCAAGGTCTATATCGTCATGGTGCGTACCGGCGGCGACGAGCTGCCCAAACACAAGCGCCAGTCGATGATCGTGGTGCCTGCGGATGCACCGGGGATCGAGGTGCTGCGCCCGATGGAGGTCTACGGTCACGATGACGCCCCCCACGGCCATATGCATATCCGCTTCTCAGACGTGCGTGTGCCTGCTGAAAACATGCTGCTGGGCGAGGGGCGCGGATTTGAAATCGCGCAGGGCCGTCTTGGGCCGGGGCGCATTCACCATTGTATGCGCGCCATCGGCCAGGCCGAAAGCGCGCTGGAACAGCTCTGCCGCCGCTCGCTGCGCCGCGAGGCCTTTGGCAAGCCGCTGGCCCAGCTTGGCGCCAACTACGATATCATCGCCGAATGCCGGATGGAGATCGAAATGGCCCGGCTCCTCTGTCTCAAGGCGGCATGGTACATGGATCAGGGCGATGCACGCGCCGCAGCACCCTGGATCAGCCAGATCAAGGTGGTTGCCCCCCGTGTCGCGTTGAAGGTGATCGACGAGGCGGTGCAGATGCACGGAGGGCAGGGCATCAGCCAGGACACGCCGCTGGCGCAGGCCTGGACCCATGTGCGCACCCTGCGCCTCGCCGATGGGCCGGATGCGGTGCACCGCAGGCAGGTCGCCCGCGCCGAGCTGAAAGCCTACAGTCAGGAGAATCTGGGTTAACGCTTGCCCCCCCAATCCGGGCTGAGCGGCGAGGCTCCGACCAAAAAAATAGGCCTCCAGAAATAGTCAGGCGCGCTCCCGGTGGAGGGCGCCTTTCTCATGTTAAGCCCAATGCGTTGAAAGAATGAGATTTCACCGCGTGAACTGGTCAGATCATCGGCTGATCTGACGTCGCGGAAAAATACTGTGGATATCTTGCCGTAGTTAACGGCAGTCGCTATACGCACGCCTTTCCGGTCGCAGCCTACCCGGATATCAAAACAAGGACTGAAAACTTGAAAACACTTGTCATCTGCTCGGGCGGATTGGATTCGGTATCCCTCGCCTATGTACTCGCTGCCAAAGGGCAGCTGTCGCGCCTGGTCTCGTTCGACTACGGACAGCGCCACCGCAAGGAACTCGACTATGCTGCCGCCTGCGCAGAGCGGCTCGGGGTTCCCCACGAGATAATTGATATGCGTTCCATCGGCGCGGCACTCAGCGGCTCTGCCCTGACAGACGATATTGATGTGCCGGACGGACACTACGCCGAAGATACCATGAAGGTTACGGTGGTGCCCAACCGCAATGCCATCATGCTAACCATTGCCTACGGGATTGCCGCCGCCAAGGGCGACACGGCTGTGGCAACGGCGGTGCATGGCGGCGATCACTTCATTTACCCGGACTGCCGCCCGGCCTTCACCGATGCTTTTGACGCGATGCAGCGCATGGCGCTGGACGGCTATGCCGATGTGGCGCTGGTGACACCGTTCGTGCATCGCTCCAAAGGCGACATCGTCACCGCAGGTGCGGCGGTGAACACGCCCTTTGCCGAGACCTGGTCCTGCTACAAGGGTGGCGAACATCATTGCGGGCGCTGCGGCACCTGCGTTGAACGCCGTGAGGCCTTCGATCTGGCAGGCGTTGAGGATCCGACAGTCTACGCGGACCCCGATTTCTGGCGCACAGCCATCAAGGAAGGGGCCGCCTGATGTTCCGCATTACCAAGGAGTTCCACTTCTCCGCTTCACATCAGCTGACCCATCTGCCAGCCGATCACCAATGCGCGCGGCTGCATGGGCATAATTACATCGTCGTGGTCGAACTGGCCGGCGCCAAGCTGAACAGCGACGGTTTTGTCCGCGATTATCACGAGCTGGCACCGCTGAAGAATTACATCGACGGCAGCTTTGATCATCGCCATCTGAACGATGTGATGGACGGCCCCTCGACCGCCGAGAACATGGCCCGTCATTTCTACGAATGGTGTGTCGCGCGCTGGCCCGAAACCGCTGCGGTGCGGGTATCGGAGACCCCGAAAACATGGGCCGAGTACCGACCATGAGCCTGCGCATTGCCGAAATCTTCGGACCCACGATCCAGGGAGAAGGCGCCCTGATCGGGGAGCCGACCGTCTTTGTCCGCACTGGCGGCTGCGATTACCGATGCAGCTGGTGCGACAGTCTCCACGCGGTTGACAGCAAATACCGCGAGACCTGGATCCCGATGACCACCAGCGATGTCTGGGCAGAGGTCACGCAGCTCAGCGGCGGTCAGCCGCTGACCGTCTCGCTCTCGGGTGGCAACCCGGCCATTCAGGACTTTGCCGAGCTGATCGCACGGGGAAAGGCCGAGGGCTATCGCTTTGCCTGCGAGACGCAGGGCTCGATCAACCAGCCCTGGTTTGCCCAGCTGGACACGCTGGTGCTCAGCCCGAAACCACCCTCCAGCGGCCATAAGGTGGATTGGCAGAAATTTGACCACTGCCTTCAGGCTGCAAAGGGGTGCGGGCAAACCGTGGTAAAGATCGTGATCTTCGACGACCGGGATTATGACTGGGCGCGGGCCGTTGCAAAACGCCTGCCGGACCTGCCGCTCTACCTGCAACCCGGCAACCCGGAGGTGGACCCGGATAAACCGGTGGACCTGACCGCCGCCACGGAACGTCTGCAATGGCTGATTGAAAAGGTAACCGGAGACCGCTGGTTTACCCCCCGTGTGCTGCCACAGCTTCATGTGCTGGTCTGGGGCAACAAACGCGGTGTCTAGGCCGAGAGACCTGAGGAGAAAAGAAGATGAGTGACGATATCTACAAGGATCTGAAACAGCTGGGCGGCGCGACCGTAATGCCCAGCAACCCCGACGAAGCAGAGCTGGAGCGGGTGCAGAACCCGCAGGCCGACGTCGCCTACAACGTGCGCTTCACCGCGCCGGAGTTCACATCACTCTGCCCGATGACCGGCCAGCCCGATTTTGCCCATCTGGTCATCGACTACGTGCCGGGCAAATGGCTGGTCGAGAGCAAATCGCTCAAGCTGTTTCTGGGCTCCTTCCGCAACCACGGCGCCTTCCACGAAGATTGCACCGTGTCCATTGCGCGTCGGCTGGCCGATTACCTTGAGCCGCAGTGGCTGCGGATCGGCGGCTATTGGTACCCGCGTGGCGGCATTCCGATTGATGTCTTCTGGCAGACCGGACCGCTGCCGGAGGGAGTCTGGATCCCGGATCAGGGCGTGCCGCCCTATCGCGGTCGCGGCTGAAAACGTCGCTCTGGCCGTCAGCCGACGGCCTGATCACTGAATGCGGGCCGGGTCGTCAGGCCTGACTCGCCCGCGGTCCCAGCAACGGATCGCGGGCCATGGCGGCGGCATCGACATCCTGCGGTTCCGCTCCCAGAAGATTGCCGCGACGGCGATTGAAGTAGAGATCAATCCGGCTGTAGAGCGTGTTGCGGCGCATCTCCAGACAGCGCATCAGCGCCTTGCGGGCATAGTCCAGCAGCTCATCTTTCTGATCCTGAAGGCCAATCACTTCCTCGGCCCGGTTCGATCCACCATCGGCGGCTCTCTCTGCCTCAGCTTGCGGCGCGCCAGCATCCTCGCGGTTGGCCGTCGGCGGCGGTGATGATGACAGCTGCGGCGACAGCGGAAAGTGACAGCCCAGCAGGACCACATTGCCCGGTGAAACGGTGATCGGGTCGATATAGGTCAGACATTCAAAGGGCTCGCCCTCGGCATTGTAGTTCCACAGCGTTTGCGACCCGCGTCTGCACATATCGCGGGCGTGTTTCAGCAGGCTCACCGAACTTTCCTGAACCGCAGGGCCCTGGAACAGCGGGCACGGCCGGTCGATCACATCCTGCGCCCGGTAGCCCGTTGCCTGTTCAAAGGCCCGGTTGACAAAAACCAGCTCCAGCTCCTCGGCTTCGGGATTGATCAGCGACAGCGGCAACGTGGAATGCCGCAGCAAAGTACCAAGAAGTTCCATCTCTTTTTCCACGTCATCACCCACCGATTAAGCATATGATCTGTGACGAAACGCGTAACCGAACGGTTGGTTCCCGTAGGGCGCCAAAAAAACTGAAAAAATATGCCGCCCTCCGCAACAGCGGATCGCCGCTGCCGTGAAAGGTGATTTCTGAAACTATTACAGCAGTTTGTCAGGTTGCGGAGAAGGGGTCGTCAGGATATCCGACCCGCGCAAGATAGAGCCCATGCCCCGGGCAGACCGGTCCACAGGCGGCCCTGTCCGTCGCCTCAAGCGCAGATTTCACATCCTCAGGCGCCCAGGCTCCGGCGCCGACCCGCTCCAGCGTGCCGACAAAACTGCGCACCTGATTGTGCAGGAACGACCGCGCCCGCACATGGAAATGGATCTCCGGCCCCGAAAAGCCCTGAACCCGTTCGACGCGCAGCTCGTCCAGCGTCTTGAGCGGGCTGGCCGCCTGGCAGATTGAGGAGCGAAACGTGGTGAAATCATGCTGGCCGATCAGATGGTGCGCGGCCTCCTGCATGGCGTCTGCATCCAGATCATGGCTCAGCTGCCAGACCTGTCCGGCGTCATGGGTGGCAGGCGCGCGGCGGATCAGGATGCGGAACAGATACTGCCGCTCAATGGCCGAGAACCGCGCGTGCCAATCGTCGTCCACACGGGCGCAATCCACAATCGCCACGGGGGCAGGCTTCAGATGGTAATTCAGCGCCTCGGACAGGCGGAAGGGATCCCAGTCCTTTTCCATGTCGCAATGGGCCACCTGACCCAGACCATGCACCCCGGTATCGGTGCGGCCTGCTGCGGCAATGGTATGGGGGCCGGGTTCGAGCCGCGCAAGCGCATCCTCGATCGCCCCCTGAACCGAGGGCTGATCCTTCTGGCGCTGCCACCCGGCAAAGGGTGCGCCGTGATATTCGACTTTCAAAGCAAAACGCGGCATGAGCGGGCAAGTAACGCGGCAATCGCGGCGGCACAAGTCCCGGATGGCGGCCTGCCGGGGTGGTATCATACCCGGTCAGCCCTTATCTTGATCAAATCGAACAAGGATCCGACCCCGCAAAGGGTCGGCAAGACGGGGCAAACCTTTGGGATTATCATCACTGGCAGACGGGGTCTTGCGCAGCGTCGAAGGGGCGGGCGCCGCCCTTTCGGAGAGCCTGTTTGAACCGTCGATCCGCCTTGGCGTCACGGGTCTTGCCCGCGCCGGCAAGACCGTGTTCATCACCTCACTGGTGGCCAACCTGATGAACCGGGGGCGGATGGTGCAGCTCTCGGCGGTGCGCGAAGGGCGGGTCGAGACGGCGTTTCTGCAACCCCAGCCCGATGATACCGTGCCCCGATTTGACTACGAAAACCATCTTGGCGCCCTGACCGGGCCGCGCCCCTTCTGGCCCGACAGCACGCGGGCCGTCTCTGAACTGCGCCTCAGTCTGAAGGTGCAGCCAAACGGTCTGCTGTCGGGCTTTCAGGGACCACGCACCCTGCATCTGGACATCGTCGATTATCCCGGTGAATGGCTCCTGGATCTGGCGCTGCTGGACAAGACATACGCCCAGTGGTGCGATGAGGTGCTGACCCGCATCCGCAGTCGGTCGCAGGCGGCGGCGTTTCTGGATCTGGCGCAGAAGGTTGACGCCACAGCTCCCCATGACGAACCGCTGGCGCAGGATCTGGCCGCGGCCTTTGCCGCCTATCTGCAGGCGGCCCGTGCCGCCGGCTACTATGACTGCACACCGGGGCGCTTCCTGTTGCCGGGGGATCTGGCCGGGTCGCCGGTGCTGACCTTCGCGCCGGTCCCGCTTTGCGATAGCGCCCCGCGCCGGTCGCTTCACCGCGAGATGGAACGCCGGTTTGAGGCCTATAAGTCAAAGGTCGTGAAACCCTTCTTTCGCGATCATTTCGCCCGCATCGACCGGCAGGTGGTGCTGGTCGATGCCCTCAGCGCCATCCATTCCGGCCCCCGCGCGGTCGAGGATCTGCGCCACGCGATGACTGATATCCTTGCCGCCTTCCGTCCCGGTCGCAACGGGTTTCTGCGCCAGATCCTGCGCGGCAAGCGGGTGGAAAAGATCCTGTTCGCGGCGACCAAGGCCGATCACCTGCATCACCAGCAGCATCCGCAGCTGACCGCCATCATCGAGGCGCTGACCCGCGATGCCCGCGACCGGGCCCGCTTCGCCGGGGCCGAGACGGCGGCGCTGTCGCTTGCCGCCCTGCGCGCCACGACGGAGGAGCTGCGCCATCACAACGGGATCGAGCTGCCCTGCGTGCGTGGCACGCTTCTGGACAGCGGCAAGCCTGCGGCCTTTTATCCCGGCGCATTGCCGCAGGATCCCTCGCATCTGCTGACCCCAGCCCGGCAGGGCGCCGAGACCTGGCTCGACGGCGATTATCAGGCCATGGCCTTCGCCCCGGCTCCGCTGACCCTGCGTCCGGGCGACGGCCCACCTCACATCCGCCTCGACCGGGCGGCAGAATTCCTGATCGGAGACCGCCTTTGACCTGTGTCGCACAGTCTGATCCACCGCCCGCGCTGCGCCCGGCCCGCAGCACTGACGCAGGCAAGATTGCCGAAATCCTGCACGGGTTCGAAGTCGACACGCCATGGATGCCCAAACGCCATACCGGTGCCGAGGCGATTGGCTTCTGCGGGATCATGATTGATCGCGGCTGGGTCACCGTGGTGCAGATCGGCGGCCGGATCGAAGGCTTTCTGGCGCGGGACGGCGCCACGATCTGTGCGCTCTACATCCGGCAGCGCGCACGCGGGCAGGGGCTGGGACGCCTGCTGCTGGACTATGCCAAATCGGTGCAGTCGCCGCTGCAGCTCTGGACCCATCAGGCCAATGAGGGGGCGCAGCGGTTCTACCGGCGCGAAGGCTTCGGGGAGCAGTCTCGCAGCGATGGGGCCACCAATGATGAGCGCCTGCCGGATATCCAGTATCTCTGGCCGACGCCGCAGCCCGCCGCTGGTCCCCGACCGGCGGCGCAGGCCCGGCCGTCCGCCACATCACCGTCCGCCACGTCAAAGGACAGAGCATGACCCGCAAGGACGCCGTTCTTTTTGACCTCTCCGACAGCGCCACGGCAGATGCCGCACCGGATGTGGCCGCCGCACCACCGGTGCCCGATCTGGATGGCGCCAGCAGCAACCTGCCACAACCCGCGCTGGCACAGGCGGCGGAGCTGGCCAGCCGTCGCCCCTCCCGGCTGGCGCGCTGGTTCTGGGCCTGTCTGACGGCCCTCATCGGTGCCGTCATCTCCGTCGCGGCCTGGGATTTCACCACCGGGCTGATCGACCGCCTGCCGCTTCTGGGATGGGCCATCAGCGCAGGCTTTGCTATCGCCCTGCTGCTGGCGCTACTGATGGGTCTGCGCGAACTGGCCGCGCTGTCGCGCCTGCGCCGGGTCGAAAGCCTGCGCGCTGCGCAGCCCCTACTGGCGGCGGATGCCCGGACCGCTGATGCCACCGCCGATCTCAAGGCTGCGCGCAGCTATGTCTCCGGGCTGGAACGGTTTTATCGCGGCCGCAAGGATCTCGCCTGGGGGCTGGCCCGGCTCAGCGAGCGCAAGGCCGATATCATGGATGCCGACGCGCTGCTGCAACTGGCCGAGGCGGAGCTGCTGGCGCCGCTGGATGCCCGCGCCCTGCGCGTTGTCGAAGGTGGCGCACGTCAGGTCGCCACGGTCACCGCACTGGTGCCGCTGGCGCTGGCCGATGTGGTGACCGCGCTTGTGACCTCATTGCGGATGATCCGCCGCATTGCCGATATCTACGGCGGGCGGTCCGGTTTTCTCGGCTCCTGGCGGCTCACCCGCGCTGTGCTGTCCCATCTGGTCGCCACCGGCGCCGTGGCCGTTGGCGATGACCTGCTGGAGCCGGTGCTGGGCGGATCGTTGTTGTCGAAACTCTCGCGCCGCTTTGGCGAAGGGCTGGTGAACGGCGCGCTCTCCGCCCGCGTCGGTATCGCCGCGATGGAGGTCTGCCGCCCGATGGCCTTCTCAAAGGCGCAGAAGCCAAGCACCCGCAAGGTCATCCAGCGCGCCCTGACCGGCCTGTTCTCCAAGGATCAATAGGCAGTCCTGAGGCTCATGCGCAGCATGAGCCACGCCCAAGGCTGCCAGGTGGCTCTGGCTCCGCCGGAGCGCCGCCGCAGAGGCGGGAGAGCCGCCGTCCTCCGGGATCAGAACAGCTTCGGTGGCGCATCTTTGGGCTGGCGCATGGCGACGATCCCGGTGCGAAATCCCTCGCCAATCCGATCCGCCAGCGCGCCCCATTGCAGCGCTGTCCGTTCCGGCAGCTCCGCCTGCAACACCTCGTGAAACAGCCCCAGCCAGAGCGGGAAATGCTCCGCCTTCACATCCGGCCTGCTGACATGCACCCGCATCGGATTGCCGCTATAGCATTTCTCCCGCAGGATCGCATTGCGCCAGAACCGGCTGATCTTCTCCTCATGCTCGGGCCAATCCTCGACATGGGCGGCAAACACCGGGCCGAGCACCGCATGGGTCCGCACGCGGGAATAAAACACATCCACCACATGAGCGATCTGCTCTGCGGTGATGTCAAAACGTGCAAGCGCGGTCTGGGTCATGTCAAAAGCCACCTTTCCATCCCGTCGCTACACCAGAGCACGCCGCCGGTACAGCCGCCCGGACACAGGCTGCGACCAATTGTGCGGCGAGCTGGTGTGGCGTATCTCGGTTAAGAGCCGTCGGGCACGTCGTCGTAGGTTTCGCCCCATGCCTCCAACGCATCTCTGCACCGCTCATAGTCGGATCAGATCTGCCCGACAGCTGCAAAAGCGCGACCAGAGTTTCTAGGAGAAGCAATGCCCAGACGGGCGATAGGGCGAAAGCATAGCCCACAAGAGGGGTGCGGTTCGTCCACGGGCGATGTCGTGAGCGATTGCCCTGCACAGGGATGGCAAGCCATGCCAGCAAAACAAGCGCGGTAAACCCCGCAACAGCGAGAAATGCAGACACTGATACTGCGCGAAGAGAAGCGAAACCGTGATGGGACCAGTTGCTGACATCTGTTCACTGTTCAATGATATTTTGTAGATGCCGCTACCATCGCGCACGGTTATCCGCGTGCCACCGCTATCTGCCGCTTTACCCGCCTGCCGCTCCTGCCTATAAGGCCCTCATGTCCCATGTTGCGGCCATCATTATTCGAATTATATCCCCGGCGCTCTGACCACGTGAGCCGCCGGGCAAAGGTGCTTGAGCCATCGCACCGAACCGAATATCCCAAAATACGACCAGATCATCCAAAGGACGCTGCACATGTGTGCCGACACGCCTCAGACGCCTGAGTACAAAGACACCCTCAATCTGCCCAAAACCGATTTCCCGATGCGCGCGGGCCTGCCCAAGCGTGAGCCGGGCTGGCTGGAGCGTTGGGCGCAGATTGGCGTCTATGACAAACTTCGCGAAAAGGCCGCCGCGGCCAAGGGCACCGATGCCGAGCGCAAGCCCTTCACCCTCCATGACGGCCCCCCTTACGCCAACGGTCACTTGCATATCGGCCACGCGCTGAACAAGACGATCAAGGACATGATCGTCCGCTCGCACCAGATGATGGGCTTTGACGCGCGCTACGTGCCGGGCTGGGATTGCCACGGCCTGCCGATCGAATGGAAGATCGAAGAGCAGTACCGCAAGAAGGGCAAGAACAAGGACGAGGTGAACGTCGTCGATTTCCGTCAGGAATGCCGCAAGTTCGCCGAAGGCTGGATTGATATCCAGCGCGAGGAATTCAAACGCCTTGGCATCACCGGCAACTGGGCTGATCCCTATATCACCATGGATTTCCACGCCGAAGCGGTGATCGCGGATGAATTCATGAAGTTCCTGATGAACGGCACGCTCTATCAGGGCTCCAAGCCCGTGATGTGGTCGCCGGTTGAGAAAACCGCGCTGGCCGAGGCCGAGATCGAGTATCACGACCATAAATCGCACACCATCTGGGTGCCGTTCAGTGTTGATAGACAGGGCTATGACCCAAGATCTCCTGAGCGGCACGAAACAGTAGATCTGCTTGAAGCTCGCGTCGTCATTTGGACCACCACCCCCTGGACGATCCCGTCGAACAAGGCCGTCGCCTTCAATCCGAAGGTCGCTTACGGCCTCTATCGTGTGGACGCCACCGAAGAGGAAAGCTGGACCAACCCCGGTGATCTCTATCTCTTTGCAAACGCGCTGGCCGCAGACGCGCTGGAGAAATCCCGCGTGACCGAATTCACCAAGGTCCGCGATGTTGAGGCCTCCGAATTCGATGGCCTGACCCTGAACCATCCGTTCAAAGGCATCGAGGGCGCGAACGGCTTCTGGGATTATGACGTGCCGATGATCGACGGCGATCATGTCACCGATGATGCAGGCACCGGCTTTGTCCACACCGCGCCCAGCCATGGTGCGGATGACTATGAGTGTTTCGTCGCGCGCAACTGGATCGACCGGATGACCCACAACGTGGGCGAGGAATCCGAATTCCTGTCGCATGTGCCGTTCTTTGCCGGGCTTCAGATCTTTGACAAGAAGGGCAAGGAAGGCAAGGCCAACACCGCCGTGATCGCCAAGCTGGTCGAGGCCGGCGGCATCATCGCCCGTGGCCGCATCACCCACAGCTACCCGCATTCCTGGCGCTCCAAGGCACCGATCGTGTTCCGCAACACCCCGCAGTGGTTTGCCTCCGTGGACCGCGAGCTGGACGACGGCATGGGCGAGATGGGCGATACCATCCGCACCCGCGCGCTGAATTCCATCGACCAGCTGGTGCACTGGACCCCGCAGACCGGCCGGAACCGCCTCTATTCGATGATCGAAAGCCGCCCGGACTGGGTGCTGTCGCGCCAGCGCGCCTGGGGCGTGCCGCTCACCTGCTTCGTGAAGAAGGACGTGCTGCCGACAGATCCCGATTTCCTCCTGCGCAATGACCAGCTGAACACCCGCATCGTGGCCGCGTTTGAGGAACATGGCGCCGATATCTGGTACACGGATGGCTTCAAGGAGAAGATGCTCGACGGCATCGCGAACCCTGAGGATTACGATCAGGTCTTTGACGTGCTCGACGTCTGGTTCGACAGTGGCTCCACCCACGCCTTTGTGCTGCGCGACCGCGAGGACGGCACCGAGGACGGTATCGCGGACGTCTATATGGAAGGCACCGACCAGCATCGCGGCTGGTTCCACTCCTCGCTGTTGCAGGCCTGCGGTACCAAGGGCCGCGCGCCCTATCGCAACGTGGTCACCCATGGATTCACGCTGGACGAGAAGGGCAACAAGATGTCCAAATCGCTCGGCAACACCATTGTGCCCGAGAAGATCGTCCAGCAGTATGGCGCCGATATCCTGCGTCTCTGGGTGGCACAGACCGACTACACCGCCGACCAGCGGATCGGGGCGGAAATCCTCAAAGGTGTCGCCGACAGCTATCGCCGCCTGCGCAATACCATGCGCTACATGCTCGGCAGCCTTGCGGATTTCTCCGAAGATCAGCGCGTGGATCCGGCCGATATGCCCGAGCTGGAACAATGGGTTCTGCACCGTCTGGCCGAGCTGGATCACAAGGTCCGCACCGGCTATCAGGCCTTTGATTTCCAAGGTGTGTTCTCGGCGGTGTTCAACTTTGCCACCGTGGATCTGTCGGCCTTCTATTTCGATATCCGCAAGGACGCGCTCTACTGTGACGGCGACACGCTGAACGCCCGTGCGGCCCGCACGGTGCTGGATATCCTGTTCCACCGGCTGACCACATGGCTGGCCCCGATCCTGGTCTTCACCATGGAAGAGGTCTGGCTGGAGCGGTTCCCCGGCGATGACAGCTCGCTGCATCTTCAGGATATCCCGACAACCCCGGCCGATTGGCTGAATGAGCCGCTGGCTGCGAAATGGGCCAAGGTCCGTCAGGCCCGCCGCGTCGTTACCGCCGCCCTTGAGGTGCAGCGCGTCGACAAGGTGATCGGCGCCTCATTGGAGGCCGCGCCGGTGGTGCATGTGCGCGACGCCGAGGTTCTGGCGGCGCTGAAATCGGTCAATTTCGCCGATGTTTGCATCACCTCCGATATCGTGCTCAGCGGTGATCCGGCCCCGGCCGAAGCCTTCCGCATGCCCGAGGTGGACGGCGTGTCGGTGGTGTTCGAGAAGGCCGATGGTGATAAGTGCCAGCGCTGCTGGAAAATCCTGCCGGATGTGGGCAACCACAGCCATGCGGGCGTCTGCGGCCGCTGTGATGCGGCGCTTGGCTGAGCCGCGCTAAGACTGGGCGCGGGCGGGTTTGATGTCCGCCCGTCTCGCCTGCGGTGATCACAGATCCCGTCAGGGATCTGCGCGCCGCCCGCTCCTAGATGGGGCGGGCGGCGCGCTTTGGACGTCCGCGACAGGGGCCCCTGTCAACAAACGCCGGGGGTTTCTATGAAATCTCTTTGTGCTGCTGTTCCGCAGTCGGCGCGGCGGACCGTGGCTTGCCGGGTGAACCTCCCGGATGCCTCAGCCGATCACCCGCTGGGCGGCACGATACTGGTTCTGGGCGATCACCTCGCTGACCGGAAGCGGCCCTGCGTGGTAGCCCGACTGCAGATCCTGCAGTTTCTGTTGAACCACTGAACGTAGATACTGGGTGCCTGCCATCATGCTTGCTCCTTCGCTCGGTCCGGTCAACGCTGCCTGTGTCGATGTGGCTGCCGCTTTCTTGGCGACCGATGCGACACTCTCCAGCCCACCCGTTTGCTCACCGGGCTGGCCCGCCTGCGCGGCCTGCTGCCCATTCATATGTCCGCTCAGCATACGGTACACGCTGACATTTGATTGACCGGTGATCTGCATGGTGACTGACCTTCTTAACAACTTGAGACCCATCTTTACTAAAATTTGGCGAAATTGCATGCGCTCCTGTGGGTAGCCGACAGCGCCGAAGGCATAGGTTCCTATCCAAAAGGTTAGGATCCTGACGGCCCCGGATCGGGCATTGCCTTGACGGCGGGGGCTATCGCGCAGAGAGTCGGCGGATGGGATCAGCAGCCCCTGGTGCTGCGATCCGGGCGGCCAGCGACGTTGAGGCATGCCGCCGCAACAAAAAGGGATTATCGTGACCGGGCAGCTCACTGCAACCGCGACACAGCATATCGCTCAGGCCGGTCTCGACACGCCGGTCGGCTGGCTTTGTGTGACCGAGCGGGACGGGGCCATTGTCCGGCTGGACTGGTCAACGGCGCCCGCCGGAGCGTCGGCTTCGGCGCTGACGGAGCGGGCGCTTGCCCAGCTGCGCGCCTATTTTGCCCATGAGCTGACGGAATTCGACCTGCCGCTGGCGGTGGCGGGCAGCGATTTTCAGCGCCGGGTCTGTGCTGCCATGTTGGCGATTCCGCTGGGGGAGACCCGCACCTATGGTGAAATCGCGCGGGAGCTTGGCGCCGCCGCGCAGCCGGTGGGCAATGCCTGCGGAGCCAATCCGATCCCGGTGATCATCCCCTGCCACCGGGTTCTGGGCGCGGGCGGACTGGGCGGGTTTTCCGGTGCGGGCGGTGTGGAAACAAAGGTGGCCCTGCTGCGCCACGAAGGCGCGGCCGGCCTGCTGATCTGACCACCGCGGTCATTTTTTGCAAATATCGCAGGGCGGCATGCCCCCGTCAGCGGCTGAGGCTCAGGCCTCGCGCTCCGGCACGATCTGCTGCGCGATACCGACAAAGATCAGATAGATCGACGTCAGCACCAGCCCCCAATGTGCCCAGCTCTGCGGGTGGAAATCCACCCAGGCGGCCCAGCCGGCAAAGAAGGTCCAGGCCAGCGCCACCGGCAGCGACACCTTGCGCCAGCGTTCGGTGCGGACCGGGTGAATGAACTTCAGCGGCAGGAACATGGCAATCGCCAGGAGGGTGACCAGAACCAGGCTGGTCCAATGGCTCGGCTCCAGCGCAAAGATGACCAGCACCAGCATGTTCCAGCATCCCGGAAAACCGGAAAAGGAGTTGTCCTTGGTCTTCATCCGGGTGTCGGCAAAATACAAGGCACTGGCAAAGGTGATCACGATCAGCGCCATCCAGCCGGTCCAGCCTGCCATCAGGCCGGATTTGAACAGGGCAAAGGCCGGAATGAACACATAGGTGAGATAGTCGATGATCAGATCGAGCAGCACGCCGTCAAACTCCGGCGCATAGCGTTTCACCTCATAGTGGCGGGCCAGCGGCCCATCAATACCATCCACGGCAAAGGCCACGACGAGCCAGACAAACATCAGGCTCCACTTGGCATCAGCCGCAGCCAGCATGGCGAGGATTGCAAACACCGCACCGGTGGCGGTGAGCAGGTGAACGGAGAGGGCGCGAAACTGAGGTGTCATCTGCCCCTGATGGCGAATTTCCCGTTATCTCGCAAGTGGTCAATGGGAAAACGCTGCATCCATAGGCGGAAATTCAGGCCTTTGGTGTCCTCGGTGCCACCTGCTGCCACGGATCGGTTCGGCGTCCATCGCTGGCTGGCGTCCTGCTGTCGCGGCACCGCAATTGGCGTCACTCGTGGTCCGGGTTTTCCATCAGCGCCTTGCGAAACAGCGTCTCGGTCAGATTGCGGCTGTCCACCAGCTGCGGGTAGGCACTGGCCTCCGATGGTCCGGGGCTGGCGATATATTCGCCACGGGCGGCTTTCCCGGCGCGGTAGGCGGCCCATTCCTGATCGGAGATCTGGCGGTCGCCATCGCTGTCCAGATCCGCCAGCAGCTGTTCATAGAACTGGCTGAAATCCACATCACCGATATCGGAGGTCGTGGCATGGGCGGCACTGCGGTTTGCGGGATTATGCGGCGCGCCAAGCGGTGCGCTTTCGGAGGTATGGCTTTGGGATACGATACTCATCACTGGGGATCCTTCTGGATTTGACGCCAGTAATTTCTCCCATGGCCGTTACCGCGGGGTTAAGGCTGCTTACGCAGATGCACCTTTTGCGCAGGTCTTACGCTTTGGGGTGGGCGCGGTTGTAGACATCCATCAAATGTGCCGTATCTACGGCCGTATAGGCCTGTGTTGTCGACAGCGAGGCATGGCCCAGCAGTTCCTGAATCGCACGCAGATCGCCACCGGCCTCCAGCAGATGGGTGGCAAAGCTGTGGCGCAGCGCATGTGGCGTGGCACTGGCAGGCAGACCCAGCTGCGCGCGGGCCTGTGCCATGGCGCTGCGGATGATACGTGCGTTCAGCGCGCCGCCGCGTACCCCGCGAAACAGCGGTGCCGCGCGCTCCTGCGGATGCGGGCAAAGCCGCAGATAGCGATCCACCGCATCCCGCGCCACCGGCAATACCGGCACGATCCGCTCCTTGCCGCCCTTGCCGGTGATCCGCAGCACCGCAGGCAGCGGCGCGTCTGCACCTGTCAGACCCAGCGCCTCCGAAATCCGCAGCCCGCAACCATAAAGCAGCGTCACCACCGCCACATCGCGGGCGGCGACCCAATCGGTGGTGGATTGATGTTCCACGGTCTCGATCACCGCGCGGGCGGCCTCCTGCGCCAGTGGGCGGGGCAGTTTCTTCTGGAATTTCGGACTGCGGGCGGACAGCACGGCGGTGGGTTCAAACCCCTGCCGTTCAGCCAGCCAGGTGTAGAAACTCTTGACCGCCGAGAGCTTGCGCGCCAGTGACCGTGCCCCGGTCCCGGTGGCGCGGGTGGCCGCCATCCAGGCGCGCATGTCGCCGGTGGAAATCTCCGCCAGCGCCCCCAGTCCCTGCGGGCCACCAAAATGCTGTGTCATGAAGGCGATGAATTCGACCACATCGCCGCGATAGGCGGTGATGGTATTCGCCGCCGCCCCCTGTAGCGCCGCCAGACCGGCCAGCCAGTGTTCCAGCGCATCGCGGCAGGCCGGAGAGATCAGCACTGTGGCCGCTGGCGTCACGACAGCCAGTGGCGCATCGAGCGCTCAAAAACGCCGGCAAAAAACGCCAGCAGGTCAGTACCATGCTGCGGGGTGAACTGGTGCGGATCCTCGGCTCCCAGCACCAGCAGGCCGGGCAGGCGGCCTGCGCCCAGTTCCAGTTTCAGACAGGCCTCCGAGCGGATGAACTCGGCCTTTGCCCCATGGGTGCGGGGATTGCCGGATTGCATCTGGCGCAGCGTGACCTGACGGTCCGGCCCGCTCCGCTGCGGGTTGATATACTGTTCGACAAACCCCGGCTCGACCACTTTCAGCACCTGATCCATGCGCTGCACGGCGGCATCCTGTTCCGGCTGCGGCGATTCCAGCACCAGCGTGATCGAATCCACTCGCAGGATTTCCGCCAGCTCACCGCCAAGATTGCCGAGGTAGCTTTCAAAATCCGTCGGATCCAGCAGGCGCAGGACGGCACGGTGGATCTGATTGGTCCCGGCAAGGTTCTCATAAGCCGCCGCAATCACCGACCGATGGGTGTCCTCCAGCCGGTCCAGCCGGGCCTCCATCCGCTCCATCGCAATGCCGCGCAGGTCCACGATATTGGACCCCATCGCGCGCTCATTGGCGCTGACCAGCGCGCTCATCACGCTTTGGTCCTCCAACAGGGCGTCGGGTTTGGCCAGGATCGCCTGGCGCAGGGTGTCTTCCAGTTCTGCCGTCGTGCTCATGCTCTGCTCTTTTTGACCTCTGATGGGTTTTGCCGGTGTTATAACACGGGTTTCACGCAGGGGTGGCAAAATTTTGGACACCCTCTGCAAAACCCTGCCGATGGAACGCCTCAGATACCGGTCGCCCTGCGATCGCCCGCACAGGCCAGCGGCACAAAGAAAAAGGGGCCGCCCGTCAGGCCGCCCCTTGCTGTCTCTAACGTGTCGTGGCCGTCTATCGACGGTCCCCGGCCTTACAGGATCTTGATGTTCGCAGCCTTGATATCGGCGAGGAAGGCATCCAGGCCCTTGTCGGTCAGCGGATGGTTGATCATGCCCTTGATCACGGCGGGCGGTGCGGTGATCACATCGGCGCCGATGCGCGCGCTTTCCAGCACGTGGTTGGCGCTGCGGATGGAGGCCGCGAGGATCTCGGTCTCAAAGCCGTAGTTGTCATAGATGGTGCGGATATCCGCGATCAGATCCATGCCATCGAGGTTGATATCGTCCAGACGGCCGATGAAGGGCGAGATGAAGGTCGCGCCAGCCTTGGCCGCCAGCAGCGCCTGATTGGCCGAGAAGCACAGGGTCACATTCACCATATGGCCATCGTCGGTCAGGGTTTTGCAGGCCTTCAGACCGTCCCAGGTCAGCGGCACTTTCACAGCGATGTTTTCGGCGATCTCAACCAGCTTGCGGCCTTCGGCGATCATGGTCTCGGCATCTGTTGCGGTCACCTCGGCAGAGACCGGACCATCGACCAGATCACAGATTTCCTTGGTCACTTCGATGATGTCACGACCGGATTTCTTGATCAGCGAGGGGTTGGTGGTCACACCATCCACCATGCCCAGATCATTCAGCTCGGCAATGGCGTCGATTTCAGCGGTGTCTACGAAGAATTTCATCGGCTAGGGTCCTCTGGATGGGTTGGCCTTGATTGCGCTAGCCTTTACCTGATGGGGCGGGCTTTAAAAACCCCCCGTAACGCCCGGATCGAGCTGAGCAGCAGGCCCGGGCTCAGGCACCAAGGCCGGGGCAGAACCAGCAGGGCGGGGAAACACCCGGCCCCGGCGGATGGGCAGAAGAGGCAGAAACGCGTGCAGGAGCAGGCATTTTTTCACCAAGGCGACCGGGTTGGCGTCCTGACGACACAGCCGCTGGACCGCGTCCTTGACTATCGCGCGCCCGAGGGCGGCTGCCATCTCGGCGCCTATGTCGAGGTGCCGCTCGGCCCGCGCCGTGTGCTCGGGGTGATCTGGGGGCCGGGGGCGGGCGATTTCGATTCGGCCAAGCTGCGCCCGGTAAATAGGGTGCTGGATGTGGCCCCGATGCGCGATGAAATGCGCCAGTTCCTCGCCAAATCCGCCGATTACACGCTGACCCCGCTGCCCGCGATGCTGCGGCTTGCGACCCGCGCACCGGGCCTCTCGGATCCCGTTTCCATGCGCAAGGTGCTGCGCCCCACCGGCCAGATGCCCGACCGCATGACCGATGCCCGCGAACGGGTGCTCTCTGCGGTGGCGGAATACGGCGGCCTGGCCTTCACGGCGAAGGAACTCGCGGATCTTGCCGGGGTCACAACCTCGGTGGTCAAGGGGCTGGTGAAACAGGGCGCCCTGCGCGAAGAGGACGCGCCGCGTGATCTGCCCTATCCGCGCCTCGACCCGGACCTGCCCGGCAAGACCCTGACCGACGATCAGGCCGCCGCCGCCGCCACACTTGGCGAGGGGGTCGCCAGTGGCCGCTACGGCACCACACTGCTGAAGGGCGTCACCGGCTCCGGCAAGACCGAGGTTTATCTGGAGGCGGTCGCCGCAACCTTGCGCGCAGGGCGCCAGGCGCTGGTGCTCTTGCCGGAAATCGCCCTGACGGCAGAATTCCTGAAACGGGTCGAGCAGCGCTTTGGTGCGACGCCCGCCGAATGGCACTCGGGCGCGACGATGACCGAACGTCGCCGGGTCTGGCGCATGGTCGGGCAGGGCAAGGCGCAGCTGGTGATCGGCGCGCGCTCGGCGCTGTTTCTGCCCTATCAGAACCTCGGCCTCATCATTGTGGATGAGGAACATGACACCTCTTACAAACAGGACGAAGGGGTCTGTTATAATGCCCGCGACATGGCGGTGCTGCGCGCGGCCATGTGTTCGGCGCAGGTGGTGCTCGCGTCGGCCACGCCCTCGCTGGAGACCTGGGCCAATGCCGAGGCAGGCAAATACAGCCGTCTGGATCTCACCTCTCGTTTTGGCGCCTCGGTGCTGCCAGAGATGCGCGCGATCGACATGAGGGCGGAAAAACTGCCCGCCTCGACCTGGATCTCACCAACACTGAAACAGGCAATGACAGCCCGCATGGAACGCGGCGAACAATCGCTCCTGTTCCTCAACCGCCGTGGCTTTGCACCGGTCACCATCTGCCGCGCCTGCGGCGGCCATGTGACCTGCGACCACTGCGATTCCCGCATGGTCGAACACCGTTTCATGAAGCGGCTGATGTGCCACCAATGCGGCGAGACCAAACCCGTACCGGACGCCTGCCCGACCTGTCAGGTCGAGGGCAAAATGGCCCCCGTCGGCCCCGGTATCGAACGGCTGGGCGAAGAAACCGCCGCGCTGTTCCCAGAGGCCCGGATCGCGGTCCTGTCCTCCGATCTCTTTGCCTCCGCCCGCGCCCTGAAGCAACGGATCGAGGAGATCGCCGCAGGGGAGGCCGATATCATCCTCGGCACCCAACTGGTGGCCAAGGGGCATAACTTCCCGCTGCTCACACTGGTTGGCGTGATTGACGCGGATCTTGGCCTGCAAGGGTCGGATCTGCGCGCGGCGGAGCGAACGTTCCAGCTGATGCGGCAGGTCGCAGGGCGGGCCGGGCGCGCCGACAGGCCGGGCGAGGCGCTGATGCAGACCTTCCAGCCCGAACACCCGGTCATCCGCGCGATCCTCTCCGGCGATGAGGAAGCCTTCTGGAAGGCCGAAGCCGCCGAACGTCACGCCGCAGGCGTACCGCCTTATGGGCGGATGGCGGGCATCATCCTGTCGGGGCCGGATCTGCCTGCGGTGATGGATCTTGGCCTGACGCTGGCGCGCAATGACATGCCACTGCGCCAGATCGGCGCGCAGGTTTTTGGTCCGGCACCGGCGCCCATAGCGCGGATCCGCGGCCGCCACCGGGTGCGCCTGCTTGTGAAGGCCGACAAGGGGACGCCGCTACAGGATGCAATCGCCCGCTGGATTGGTCCGATACGTCTCAAGGCGGATCTGCGTCTCTCCGTCGATATCGACCCGCAGAATTTCTTCTGAGGAAACCCATGGGGGCGCTGCCCCCGGCCTGCGGCCTCCCCCGGGATATTTCCGGCCAGAAGATATCTGCGGCTTGTCATCTTCTGGCGTCAAATATCCCGGAGCGCGAGGCAGCGCCTCGCATGTGGTCAGGCCAGCGCCGACATCCGCCGCTGATCGGTCAGCACATCGGTCAGCACCGCCCCGACCCACATGGAAAACAGCGCAAGCCAGGCGGTGCCCGCAAAGATCGATCCGCCGGTGACACCCGCACCGATGGCGCAGCCACCCGCCAACATGCCGCCAAAGCCCATCAGGGCCGCGCCAATCATCGCCCGGCGCATCGTGGCAGCGTCGTCAAACGCCTGCAGGCGCATCTCTCCACCAACGGCAGCCGCCAGCATCGCGCCGCCAAAGACCCCTGCAACCAGCCCGATATCGAACTCCAGAACCGAGGCGCGATCGAGGAAAAACATCAGCATCCGTGCCGAGGGGCCGGTGAAGGTCGCGCTTTCGATCTGCACCGGATCAAAGGCCACCTGTGCCAGCGCCGAGGTCAGCGCCCAGCCAAGCGCCACCGCAAAGCCGACCCCTGAGGCAAAGATCAGCCGACCCGCGCCGATGTGGTTCTGTGCGGATAAACCCAACGCAAGGAGTGCCGTTAGCAGGCCAATGACCAGCCCGGACCACTCCGGCAGACCGGCTGCGGTCAGCAGATCCAGATTGCGCCCGCCAGAGGTGATCCACAGCCCGGCCAGATAATCCCTCAGGGGCGCCAGATGCCCGGAAAGGCTCATCTGGGCGGTCACGGCAAAGATCAGCCCCGACACCACCGAGCGCAGGTTTCCGCTCGCGGCCAGCACCAGCAGCCGACCCGAACAGCCCCGCGCCAGCACCATGCCGATGCCAAAGGTCAGCCCGCCGATGATGGCGCCGGACCAGCTGCCCGGCACCGCCATCATCCGCGCCTCATCGGTATCGATCCAGCCCAGCAGCCGACCGGCCTGCACCCAGACCAGCGCGGTCGAAAACGTCAGCAGCCAGACCGCTACCCGGTCTCCCATCCGGCCCCGGGCAAATTCCACGGTGGCGGCCCGCAGGCAGAACCGTGAGCGCTGCGCCGCCACGCCAAAGATGCCACCGGTCAAAGCCCCGAGCAGGGCCGCCGCGCCGGGTTCGCCAACCCATTCGACAAATCCGATAAATCCGTCCACCCGCAGCCACCTTTCATGAAATTCCGCTTTGTGAATATGATTTCCGATACACTCGTGCATTGATGCAGATCAGATGTGCGGGCGGCTTTTTTTCTCGCCAGCGGCGGCCGATCGGCGTAGAGCCGTGGGCATGTTCAAACCTGTCCCCACCGAAGCTGCGGCGTCCCTGCCGCTCTGGCGCCGCCCCACGACCTTGCTGTTTGTGATGGCGCTGACCATGCCGATTGCCTTCAACACCTGGAGCGCGCTGCTCAACAACTTTGTGATCGAGGCCGCGAATTTCGACGGGGCTGACATCGGCCTGCTGCATACGGTGCGCGAGATTCCGGGGTTTCTCGCCATCGGGGTGATCGCAGTGATCCTGTTTGTGCGCGAACAGGTGCTGGGGCTGGTCTCGTTGATGATGCTGGGGCTGGCGACCGCCGTCACGGCGTGGTTTCCCAGCCTTGGCGGGCTGCTGACCATCACGCTGCTCAGCTCGATCGGGTTTCATTACTATGAGACGGTGAATCAGTCGCTGCAGTTGCAATGGCTGCCCAAGCTGCGGGCGCCACAGATTCTGGGCTGGCTGGTGGCGGCGGGATCCGCGGCAACGCTGGTGGTCTACAGCCTGATTGCCCTGCTGTGGGAGCCGCTGGGCCTGACCTATAATATCGTCTTCCTGCTGGCGGGGGGCACCACCACCGCGATGGCGCTGTTCTGCCTGCTGGCCTATCCGCAGTTCGACGCGCCGCATCCGCAGACCAAACGCCTGATCCTGCGCCGCCGCTACTGGCTCTACTATGCGTTGCAGTTCATGGCCGGGGCGCGGCGGCAGATCTTTGTGGTTTTTGCCGGCTTCATGATGGTGGAGAAATTCGGCTTTGCCGTGCATGAGCTGACCAGCCTCTATCTGATCAACCTGGTGGTCAATATGATTGCGGCACCGCTGCTGGGGCGCGCTGTCGCCCGCTTCGGCGAGCGCCGCACGCTGATTTTTGAATACACCGGGCTGGCGTTGGTCTTTGCCGCCTATGGCGGGCTCTACTGGTTCAGCTGGGGCGTGGTTCTGGCGGGGGTGCTTTACGTTGTAGACCATATCCTGTTTGGGCTGGCGCTGGCGTTGAAGACCTATTTCCAGAAGATCGCCGACCCGTCAGATATTGCGCCAACCGCTGCGGTGGCCTTTACCATCAACCATATCGCCGCGGTGGTGCTGCCGGTGACGCTGGGGTTGCTCTGGGTGGTGTCTCCTGCTGCGGTCTTTGCGCTGGCGGCTGGGATGGCGATGATCTCGCTGATGCTGTCGCTGCTGATCCCGCGCCATCCCGAACCCGGCAATGAGACGATCTTTGCCAAGTGGCAGGGCACCGCCCCGGCAGAATGATACGCGCGGCCCGCGCCCCGGTCCCAAAGCGGGGCGGGCAGGGTCACGGCTCTTGACCTGCGCCGCCGACGGGCCTAGGCGCTGTGCAACCATTGCCCGGAGACCGCCATGCCCACCTTTACCGCCCTCACCACCCTGACTGGAAAAGCCCCCGCCGAAGCGCTTGGCGAGGCGATGGAGCGCCTGATCCCGGAACCCACCGGTCTGGGCGTGTTCGAGGTCGAGGACGGCTCCGGCCTGTGGGAGGTCGGCGGCTATTTCACCGAGACCCCGGATGAGGCCGGTCTGGCGCTGCTGGCGACCATGTTCGATGCCCAGCCTTTTGTGATCTCTGAACTGCCCGAGACCGATTGGGTCGCCCATGTGCGGCGCGAACTGGCGCCGGTGGAAGCGGGCCGTTTCTTCGTCTACGGCAGCCATGATGCCGACAAGCTGCCCGCTGATCGCATTCCGCTTCTGATTGAGGCGGCGATGGCCTTCGGCACTGGCCATCACGGCACCACCCTGGGCTGCCTGAAGGCGCTGGACAAGCTGATCGACGACGGTTTCGTCGCCGGGAAAGTGGCCGATATCGGCTGTGGCACGGCGGTGCTGGCGATGGCTGCGGCGCGCGTCTGGGATGGGCAGATCCTGGCCAGCGACATTGATCAGGTCGCCGTGGACGTTGCTGAGGCCAATCTGAAGGCCAATGACATGGAAGGCCGTGTGCAATGTCTTGAAGCCGCCGGTTTCGACGCCCCGGCACTGGCCGAGGCGGCCCCTTACGATCTCATCTTCGCCAATATCCTGAAAGGCCCTCTGGTTGCATTGGCCCCAGATGTGGCCGGCCATCTGCGCGACGGTGGCTATGCGATTCTCTCCGGTTTGCTGAACGAACAGGCCGATGAGGTGCAGGGCGTTTATGCACAGAACGGCATCAATCTTGTGGAACGCACCGAGATTGGTGACTGGACGACGCTGCTTTTGCAGAAAAAGGGCTGAATCGTTCAAGTTTGTTGAGCATTTTAATGACCCGCCCCAAAATGGTCCCATTCCCTACCTAAACATTAATATGTGGATGGTGGGAGCCATTGCAGGGTTTTGGTTATGGGTGAACACAGTAACAATTTCTATGCTCGGCTTGACCGGCTGGAACGCAAACACGGGGCCATGGCGCGCGGCTATACTGCCAAAGTGCGCGCGGATGGGTTGATCGTGGTGGCGCCGCGACGGGTGCAGTCGCGGATCTCCGGCCGATCATTGATCCTGTTTGTCGCGGCGTTTCTGCTGTTCAAGGGCTTCTTGATGGCAGCGCTGGGATTTGGCAGCTACGACTATCGTGTCGACCAGCTGCGGGCGGGAACGGGGCTGGAAAAAGCCGGTGCATTTGTCATGCAGCGGGATCCAGTGTCACAGTTCCTGGCCGAGAAGATCGGACCTGTGCTGCGGTAGAGGGACAGGCTGGCGGGCCATGTGTCGGGCGCTGGGGGGCATCCGACACAATCCGGCCGCGCGGTCATGTCCGACGCAGCAGGGTTACGCCTCGGCATCGACGTGCAGACCAAAGCAACCAGAAAACGCCGCACTCCATCAGGAGGCGGCGTTTTTCATGTCTCTCGGATGATAGGCTCTGGATGATCCAGACCGAGGTGCCAACCTCAGAAGACCGGCTTGCCCTCGGCAACGCGATCGATATCCGCGCGGGACAGGCCGATATCGGCCAGTTCGCGGTCGCTCAGCTGACCCAGGGTCTGGCGGGTGGCGCGCGCGTCGTTCCAGTCGATAGCTGCGCCCAGAAGGCCGGTGATCATGGCGCTGAAGCGGCCAAACAGGCTGCTGGTGCCATAGGTGGTGCGGGTGGTGTCAAATGCAGCCATGTCCTCGTCCTTTCGGAGGTTGAATTGAACTCTTCGCCCTGTGGCGATGGACGGCACTTAGTCATCTGCATGACGGCTGACAATCGCTGAAATTGCATGTGTCATATGCGCTTTTTGCATGGCTTATGATCCATAAAAACAAGGGAAAAGGCCGAGTTTTTACCTCTTGGAAAGGAATGTCGGTTTCCCCGCCGGAGAGGGTCGTTTTCGGAACAGGATTCACGTGTTTTTGCGCCACAGGTGCCGCGCGGCATCCCCGCAGGGCACATCGCACAGGCCTGTAAAGCAATTGGACATGTTCGCCTTTTGTGCTAATCCTGAGCAAAATCAGACCTCCACACCGGGCAGGGATAGGGCAGACATGCGAATATTGGGCATTGATCCGGGGTTGCGAAACCTCGGTTGGGGGGTGATCGAATCACGCGGCACCCGTCTCAGCCATATCGCCAACGGGGTCTGCACTTCCGATGGCGATGATCTGGGCGAACGGCTGCTGTCGCTCCACAATCAGGTGATCGAGGTGATCGCGGCCTACCGCCCCGATCAGGCCGCCATCGAACAGACCTTCGTGAACAAGGATGGTGCCGGCACGCTGAAACTGGGGCAGGCGCGGGGCGTCGCCCTGATGACATTGGCGCAGGCCGGTCTTCCGGTGGGTGAATATGCCCCCAACCGCGTGAAGAAAACCGTGGTCGGCGTGGGTCATGCGGCCAAGGAACAGATCCTGCATATGGTGAAACTGCAACTGCCCGGCTGCCTGCCCAAGAATGCCGATGCAGCGGATGCTCTGGCCATTGCCATCTGTCATGCGTTTTATGGGGGCACGCAACAACGCCAGCTGAAGGAGAAGCGCGCGTGATCGGAAAACTCACCGGGCGTCTGGAGTACCGCAGCAGCGATCACGTGCTGATTGATGTGCGCGGCGTCGGCTATATCGTCTATTGCTCCGACCGCACCATGGCCGCACTGCCGGGCGTCGGCGAGGCGGTCGCGCTCTATACCGATATGGTGGTGCGTGAGGACCTGATGCAGCTCTATGGCTTCCCTTCGCTGGTTGAAAAGGAATGGCATCGCCTGCTGACCTCGGTGCAGGGGGTGGGGGCGAAAGTCTCGCTGGCCATTCTCGGCGCACTTGGCCCCGATGGGGTCAGCCGCGCGATCGCGCTGGGGGATTGGGCGGCGGTGAAGGCCGCCAAAGGGGTCGGCCCCAAGACCGCGCAGCGCATTGTTCTGGATCTCAAAGACAAGGCGCCGGGTGTCATGGCGATGGGTGGCACCGTCGTCGACGCCATGGATGGGCCGGGGCTGGATGTGGTCGAACCCGCCGAGCCGGTGAGCACGGCCAAGAAACCTCGCAAAGCGCCACCCAAGGCCCCCTCCGGTGCCGCAGCTGCTTCTGCGGGGGCGCTCTCTGCGCTTGGCAATCTGGGCTATGGTCCCTCCGATGCCGCCGCCGCCGTGGCCGAGGCGGCCGCCACCTATCCAGACGCCAATGAGGCCGAGCTGATCCGCGCCGCCCTGCGGCTGCTGGCACCGAAAGGCTGATGGTGTGAGAGTATTGAAAAAAATAGGACAGTGCCCGTCTGCGGGCGGACGGGCATTGTCCGGCCTGCCGACCGGAGTAGGGTTTAAAGAAACCAGATTGGAGTCATCAGAATGATTGACGCCGATCCCACCCTGCGTCCCGCGCCCCTGCCCGAAGACAGCGCCGCCGAAAACGACCGCGCCCTGCGCCCGCAGGGGCTGGGCGAATTCATCGGTCAGGCCGAAGCCCGCGCCAATCTGCGTGTGTTTATCGAAAGTGCGCGCCGCCGCGGCGAAGCAATGGACCACACGCTGTTTCATGGCCCCCCCGGTTTGGGCAAGACCACCCTGGCGCAGATCGTCGCCCGCGAACTGGGCGTCAACTTCCGCATGACCTCCGGGCCGGTTCTGGCCAAGGCGGGCGATCTGGCAGCGATCCTGACCAATCTGGAATCCCGCGACGTGCTGTTCATCGACGAGATCCACCGGCTGAACCCGGCGGTGGAGGAGGTGCTCTATCCGGCGATGGAGGATTTCGAGCTGGATCTGGTGATCGGCGAAGGCCCCGCCGCCCGCACCGTGCGGATCGAGCTGCAGCCCTTTACCCTGGTTGGCGCCACCACCCGCATGGGCCTGTTGACCACGCCACTCAGGGACCGGTTTGGCATTCCAACCCGGTTGCAATTCTACACCATCGACGAGCTCTTTGAGATCGTCAGCCGCAACGCCCGCAAGCTGGGCGCCCCTGCGGATGACGACGGCGCCCGTGAGATCGCGCGGCGCGCCCGCGGCACCCCCAGGATCGCCGGCCGGCTCCTGCGCCGCGTCGTGGACTTCGCGGTTGTCGAGGGCGATGGCACCATCACCCGGGAACTGGCCGATGGTGCGCTGACGCGGCTGGGGGTGGATCAGCTGGGTCTGGATGGCGCGGATCGCCGCTATCTGCGGATGATTGCCGAGAATTATGGCGGTGGTCCGGTCGGGATCGAGACCATGTCGGCGGCCCTGAGCGAAAGCCGTGATGCGCTGGAGGAGGTGATCGAGCCCTATCTGTTGCAGCAGGGTCTGATCCAGCGCACGCCGCGCGGGCGGATGCTGGCGCATAAGGCCTGGACCCACCTTGGGCTGACGCCGCCACGGGGGCAGGGCGACCTGTTGCTATAGCGGCTCATCTGCCGCGCAGGCGCGTCAGTGCTGTCGCGGATTGGCGTCAAAACAGTCTGAAAGTGTTAAAATGGGTTTGAAGAATTGGACTCAATTTTAGCGTATGTTTCGCGTGCGAAACATTTGGTCACGCCTGCTGACCTAAGTGACAAGGCCTGAATGAAGCGCCGCGCCAGGCGCGGCGCTGCCTCCGGCGGGGATATTGTGGGCCAGAAGATGCACAGTGATACCCGGTCGCAACCCTTGCCGTTGATCCCGTGAGCGGGCATTAAGCCCATTCAAGACCGCAGTCCGACTAGAGAGCCGCATGATGACCCCAGCCGAGATCGAAGCCTTGTTTACCCGTGCCGATGGCTCTTATGCCTTTGCTCGTTGGGGGCGGCCGATTGCGCCGATCGTCTTTGGCGTGGAGGACAGCACGCTGGCGACCGTCAAGGGCGCGATCGAGGCGGTGGTGACCCTTGCCGGGCATCAGATGGCGGAGACCGATCCCGAGCTGGGCTCCAACCTGATGGTGTTTTTCTTTCGCGACTGGGACGAGCTGATGGGGGTGCCGGATCTGGACCGGCTGATCCCGGGGCTTGATCCGCTGCTTGAGCGGCTGAAGGCGGCGGATGCCAGCCAGTACCGCGCCTTCCGCTTTGACGATCAGGGGGCCATTCAGGCCTGTTTCGTTTTTCTGCGCATGGGCGGCGCGATGGCAAAGCTGCCTGCCGAAACGCTCGCCCTGACGCAGGCGGTGCAGGCGATCCTGATGTGGGGCGACAGCGCTTTTGCCAAGACCTCGCCGCTGGCGGTGCTGCCGGAGACGGGCGCCACCATTCTGCGCCCGGATATCGCCGGGGTGATTGCGGCGGCCTATGATCGGATGATGCCGCTTGCGGCATCCGACAGCGCCCATGCGCTGCGGCTCTTTGCCCGGCTGCAGGCACCGATTGAGCCCTCGGCCGACGCCTCTGGTCAGGCCAGCCACTGAGCCGCGCGCCAGCGCAAAACGGGGCAGGAGGCCCGGCAGAATGATCCATCGCTTTCCGGTTCGGGTATATTACGAAGACACCGACATGGGCGGGATTGTCTATCACGCCAATTACCTGCGGTTTATCGAGCGGGCGCGCAGCGACTGGGTGCGCAACCTTGGCAATGATCAGAACGCCATGCGCGAGGCGGGGCTGATCTGGGTGGTGCGGCGGATCGAGGCGGATTACCTCGCCCCTGCCAAATTCGACGAAGAGCTGCGGATCGAGACCGAGGTGCAGAAGGTCACCCCTGCGCGGCTCACCATGTCGCAGCGGGTGTTTCGCGGCGAGACGGAGCTGTTTCGCGCCATCGTTACCGTGGTTTGCGTCAATGCCGGGACCGGCGCGCCGATCCGCCTGCCGGCAGAGATTCGCGCATTGCTGTAACAATTCCTGCTGTCACGGCTGTTTCATTGGCTTTTGACCTTGAACTGGGATAGCCTTTTGCCAAATGAAAGCCGGAAAACGGCTGGAAAACGGCCAAAAACATAGAGCAGGTCCATGGAAGCAGAAACTCTGGCGTTGGCGCAGGAGATTGATTTCTCCATGTGGGGACTATTCGCGCGGGCGACCCTGACGGTCAAATTGGTGATGCTGATGCTGGTTGTCGCCTCCGTTTGGTCCTGGGCGATCATCCTGCAGAAACTGATCAACTATCGTCTGGCCCGTCGGGAGGCGGCGGAGTTCGACCGTGCCTTCTGGTCCGGTGAGCCGCTGGATGGTCTGTTTGACCAGATCGGCCCGCAGCCCAAGGGGCAGTCGCAGCGGATCTTTGCCGCCGGGATGACCGAATGGCGGCGCAGTCATCGCACCGACGGGGCGCTGATTGCGGGTGCGCAGGCACGGATCGAGCGGTCGATGGATGTGGCGATCGCCAAGGAAAGCGAACATGTGCAGAGTGGTCTGTCGATCCTGGCCACTGTTGGGTCCACCGCACCGTTTGTCGGGCTGTTCGGCACCGTCTGGGGCATCATGACCGCCTTTATCGAGATCGCAGAGCAGCAGAACACCAACCTCGCCGTTGTGGCGCCGGGCATTGCCGAGGCGCTGATGGCGACGGGTCTGGGGCTGCTGGCTGCGATTCCTGCGGTGATTTTCTACAACAAGCTGAGCGCGGACAGCGACCGGATCATCGGCAGCTACGAAGCCTTTGCCGATGAGTTTTCCACCATCCTCAGCCGCCAGCTGGATTCCTGATCCATGGGCGCCTCGGTTCAACCCAATGCCGCCAACGGGCGCCGCCGGGGACGGCGGCGCAGCCGTGCGCGGCCGATGGCGGAAATCAACGTCACGCCCTTTGTCGATGTGATGCTGGTGCTGCTGATCATCTTTATGGTGGCGGCCCCGCTGATGACGGTGGGCGTGCCGGTGGAGCTGCCAAAGACCGCCGCAGGCGCGCTGCCCGGCGATGAGGAAGAGCCGCTGACCGTGACCATGACCGCCGGCGGCGAGATCCAGATCCAGACAACTGCCGTGGCCCCGGATGAGCTGATCGCCAAACTGCGCGCCATCGCGGCAGAGCGGACCTCCGATCAGGTGTTTCTGCGTGCGGATGGGGCTATCCCCTATGAGGCGGTGATGCAGGTGATGGGGGCGCTGAATGCCGGTGGGTTTTCCAGCGTTGGTCTGGTGACCGATGTGGGTGGTCCAACCCTTGATGGGCGGGCTGTCGAAGACAGCGGGCAATAGGCGGGGCACGGGTGTGCAGACCGGAACCAAGATCTCTGTTGCAGGCCATGCGCTGCTGGCGGGCTGGGTCGTTTTCGGCGCCTGGTTCCCGTCCGAGCCGCTGCCGATGGCGGTGCAGGATGTGTCGATCATCTCGACCGAGGAATTCGCCCGGCTGAGCCAGCAGCGCGCCGCGCCAGTGGTGGCCGATACCGCCGGCGATCTGACCCAGCCCGAGCCGGAACCCGCACCGCAGGTCACGCCACCGCCGGAGCCGGAGCCCGAACCGCAGATCAGCCAGCCTGAGCCGGTGACCCCGCCCGAGCCTGACACCGAACTGGCCGAGCGCCCGGAGCCGCAGCCGGTTGAGCCGACACCGCCGGTGGCCGCGCCCGCGCCGCCCGACGTGCCGGACACGACCACGGTGACACCGCAGCTGGCCGAGCGCCCGCAGCTGCGCCCGCTGGACCGCGTCGCCCCGACCCCGGTGGCACCACCGGAGCCGGACACCCGGATTGATGATGTGGCCCAGCCAGAGGTCTCCGATGAGGTTGGTTCCGAGCCTGCCCAGGAGTCCCAGCAGGCCACGGCAGAGGCGGCGGCCAACGACCGGATCGTGACCGAGGAGGTCGAGGCGCAGACCGAACAGGTGGCCAGCGCTGCACCTGCGCAGTCACTGCGGCCCCGGACCCGGCCAGCGCGGCCGACGCGGCCGGAGCCAGTCGCACAGCCCGAACCGGAACCTGCCACGACTGAGCCGGTCGAGCCTGACCCCGTGCCGGATCGCTCTGATGCGGTGGAGGATGCGCTGGCCGCAGCCCTTGCCGGTGGTGGTGAGGTGGCAGCGCCGGAACCCTCGGGCCCGCCGCTGACCAGTGGCGAAAAGGATGCGCTGCGGGTGGCCGTGCAGCAATGCTGGAACGTCGGCTCGCTGTCATCGGAGGCGCTGCGCACTACCGTGGTGGTCTCGGTCGCGCTGACACCGGACGGCCGGCCCGAGGAGGGCAGTATTCGGATGCTTTCCAGCACCGGCGGATCGGGGGCTGCGGCCAATCAGGCCTTTGGCGCGGCGCGGCGGGCGATTCTGCGCTGCGGTGCGCGTGGTTTCCAACTTCCGTCTGACAAATATGCGCAATGGCGTAATATCGAAATGACCTTCAATCCCGAAAGGATGCGGATCAAATGAGGACATATCTGGCAACGCTCGTGATGGGCGCGACCCTGCTGGGGGCGGCGGTGATGGCACCGGTTTTGCCTGCGCAGGCACAGGATGGCCCGCTGAGGATCGAAATCACCGACGGGGTGATCGAACCCTTGCCCTATGCGGTGCCCGGCTTTGTGCCGGAAACCCCTGCCGCCGCCGAACTGGCGCGTGAGATTTCGCGGGTGATTGCCGCGGATCTGAGCGGCACCGGCCTGTTTCGTGAAGTCCCGGCCTCGGCCCATATCGCCAAGGTCACCGATTTCGATGCGGCGATCGGCTATGCCGACTGGAAAGCGGTGAATGCACAGGCGCTGATCACCGGCGCCCTCAGCGTGAACGGCAACCGGCTGACGGTGCGGTTCCGGGGCTATGACGTCTTTGCTGAAAAGGAGCTGGGCACCGGTCTGCAGTTTTCCGGCACCACCGACGGCTGGCGGCGTATGGCCCATAAGGTGGCGGATGTGATCTACAGCCGCATCACCGGCGAAAGCGGGTATTTCGACAGCCGGGTGGTGTTTGTTTCCGAAAGCGGGCCAAAGGACGACCGGCGCAAGCGGCTGGCGGTGATGGATTACGATGGCGCCAATGTGCAATATCTGACCAACAGCGCCTCCATCGTGCTGGCGCCGCGGTTCTCACCCACCGGCGACCGGGTGCTGTACACCAGCTACGAGAGCGGCTTTCCGCAGATCCATGTGCTGGATGTGGGCAGCGTGCAGCGTCGGGTGCTGTCGGCGGACAATGGCATCATGAGCTTTGCGCCGCGATTTGCGCCGGATGGGCGCACCGTGGTCTACTCGCAGTCGCAGGGCGGCAATACCGATATCTTCACCATGGATATCGACACCGGCACCCGGACCCGGCTGACCAGTGCGCCGTCGATCGAAACCGCCCCGTCGTTTTCCCCCGATGGCAGCCAGATCGTCTTTGAAAGCGACCGTTCCGGCGCGCCGCAGCTCTATGTGATGGCGGCAACCGGCGGCGAGGCCCGGCGGATCAGTTTTGGCGCGGGGCGCTACGGCACTCCGGTGTGGTCGCCGCGCGGTGACATGATCGCCTTTACCAAGCAGAACAAGGGCCGGTTCCATATCGGCGTGATGCGGACCGATGGCAGCGAGGAACGCCTGCTGACGGCCTCCTTCCTAGATGAGGGGCCGACCTGGTCCCCGAATGGCCGGGTGATCATGTTCACCCGTGAAACCCAAGGGGCCAGCGGCCGGGCGCTGCTCTATTCGGTGGATGTATCGGGGCGCAACCTGAAACCGGTCCGCACCCCCGATGGCGCGTCGGATCCGGCGTGGTCGCCCTTGCAGAACTGAAGTGTCGCGCGCCTGCCATAATGGTCCGGCGCGCGCCCTGTTAACAAAGACCAAAGTGGCAGCGGCATCGGGCCTGTGGTAAATCTGGTGCAACAATTGGAAATGGGACGAGGCGGATATCATGAGCGGTTTGACAAAAGCAGTGCTGGTGGCAGCGGCGTTGGGGCTGAGCGCCTGTACGGGCAACCCCTGGGATGATGCAGCCGGGGCCGGTGGGCCTGGTGCAGGGGCCGGGGCGGGCGCTGCGGGGCAGCTGGATCCCAGCAGCCCGGCCTACTTCCAGCAGACGGTCGGCGACCGGGTGCTGTTTGCGGTTGACCAGTCGACCCTGTCACCTGCCGCCCAGAGCGTTCTGCAGGGGCAGGCGCGCTGGCTGACGGCCAACCCGGATTATGTGGTCACAATCGAAGGCCACGCCGATGAGCAGGGCACCCGCGAATATAACCTTGCACTGGGTGCGCGCCGGGCCAATGCTGCCCGCGAATACCTGATTTCCCAAGGGGTTGCGGGCGGTCGTCTGCAGGTTGTCAGCTTTGGCAAGGAGCGTCCGCTGGAGATCTGCTCGAACGAGGCCTGCTACACCAAGAACCGTCGCGCGGTCACCGTGCTGGCGGGTGGCCTGACGGGGTAACTGACCATGCGACTGCGTCCTCTTGCGATTGCCGCCCTTGCGCTGACCCTGGCTGTGCCCCCGCTTGCCGTCCGGGCGCAGGATCAACAGACCCTTGCCGATATCCGGCAGGAACTCACCGTGCTGCACGTCGAAATCCAGCGGCTGAAGCGGGAAATGTCGACCACCGGCAGCCCGCAGACCAATGTCGCGGGCGACAGTGTGCTGGACCGCGTCAGCGCCATAGAGGCGGAGCTGCAGCGGCTGACCGCGCAGACCGAACAGCTCTCCTACCGGGTCGATCAGGTGGTGCAGGATGGCACCAACCGGATTGGTGACCTGGAGTTCCGTCTGGTGGAACTGGAAGGCGGCGATGTCTCGAAACTGGGGGAAACCAGCACGCTGGGCGGCGGTGAGCTGCCCGCAGCCGGGGCACCTGCGCTGCCCGCCACGCCGCCGGGCACTTCGGTCGATACGACGTCGGAGCTGGCGGTGGGCGAGCAGACGGATTTCGACGCCGCCAAGGCCGCGCTGGACAGCGGCGCCTATCAGGAGGCTGCGGAGAAATTCGCGGCGTTCACCCTGGCTTATCCCGGCAGCCCGCTGGCCGCAGCGGTGGAATACAATCGCGGCAAGGCGCTGGACGGGCTGGGTGACACCCGCGAGGCCGCGCGGGCCTATCTGGCGTCATTCTCCGGCAACTCCTCAGGAGAGACCGCGCCGAAGGCATTGTACGAACTGGGCGCGGCACTGGGGCGGCTGGGTCAGACCAGCCAGGCCTGCGTGACCCTGGCAGAGGTCGGCAGCCGCTTTCCCGGTGCAGCCGAAACCGCCGCAGCGGAGGCGGAACGCGCAAAACTGGCCTGCAATTGACGCGCAGGGACCGGGATATCCTCGCCATTGTGCAGGAGCAGTTCCGGTCTGCCTTGCCCACGCGGCTGGGCGTTGCGGTGTCAGGCGGCGGCGACTCGATGGCGCTGATGTATGCGCTGCATGAGTGTTTTGCCGATCTGGGCGTGGAAATCTGTGTCGCAACTGTTGATCACGGGCTGCGCGCGAGCTCGGGCGAGGAGGCGCAGATGGTGGCGGATGTGGCTGCCAAACTGGGTCTGGCGCATGATATCCTGCAATGGGTTGACCGGCCTTCTGCGCAGCAGGCGGGCAATCTTCAGGAGCAGGCCCGCAACGCGCGCTATACGCTGCTGACCGCATGGGCGCAGTTGAATGACATCCCGGTGGTTGCATTGGGGCATACGGCCGATGATCAGGCCGAAACGCTGCTGATGCGGCTGGGGCGGTCGTCGGGGGTGTCCGGTCTGGCTGCGATGCCGCGCAGCCGCGCGATCGAGGGGATCACCCTGCTGCGGCCGCTTCTGGAGGTGACGCGCGAAGAGCTGCGCGGCTACCTGCGGGAGCGGGGAGGGCAATGGGTTGAGGACCCCAGCAACGAGGATCTGCGTTTCGAGCGTGTGCGGGTGCGTCAGGCGATGGATGCGCTGGCGCCGCTGGGGCTGACCGTGCAGCGGCTGGCCGCCGTTGCCCGCAATATGGGCGCCGCCCGCGAAGCCCTGGACTGGTATACGTTCCTGGCCGCCCGCGACATGGCCGAGGTGCGCGATGGCGCGATTGTCATCGACCAGCGCCAGTTTCGCACGCTGCCGGACGAAATTGCCCACCGGCTGCTGGTGCGATCCGTGCAATGGGTCAGCGGGGCGGTGCATCCGCCACGGCGTGAGCCGATGGTGCAGGCCCGCGAGGCAGTGCGTCGTGGCGGATCCTTCACATTGGGGGGCTGCCGGATGATCACCCGCAAACAGCGCACATGGGTCTGCCGCGAATATAACCCGGTGGCCGATGAGATGACCCGGCCCGGTCGGCTCTGGGACGGGCGCTGGCGGGTTTTTGGCGGCGAGGTGAAGGACCATGAGGTGCGCGCCCTGGGCTCTGACGGCCTGCAGCACTGTCCCGACTGGCGCAGTGCCGAGGTTCCGGGCGAGGTGCTTCATGCCACGCCGGCCGTGTGGCGGGGGGGGGAGCTGGTTGCCGCCCCATTGGCAGGATTTGGCAACGGATGGTCCGCAGAACTGGTTCAGAACAGCGAAGAGTTCTTCACAGCTCTTTTATCGCATTGAACCTCACTGAAGTATCCCTATTTTAGAGGCAACGAAGGCGGCCTGCCAGGTGCGCCTCGCATTTTGGGAGACTTTCCTTGGGCAACGTACGCAATATCGCCTTTTGGGTTGTTCTGTTTGTGCTCGTCTTGGCGCTGTTCAACTTGTTCAGTGGTTCGGGCAGCACGATGCAGAGCCGAGAGAAGACTTTTTCTGATTTTGTCAGCGCGGTTGAAAACGGCAATGTCAGCACCGTGACGCTGGATGGTGAACAGGTTCGCTACACCACGTCGGACGGGCAGAATTTCATGACCATCAAACCCGGCGACGCCGAGGTGACCGCCCTGTTGATCGACAACAACATTCCGGTCCGCGCCGAGAAGCAGCAGCAGTCCGGGTTCCAGTCGTTCCTGCTGACCCTGCTGCCCTTCCTGCTGCTGATCGGTGTCTGGATCTATTTCATGAACCGGATGCAGGGCGGCGGCAAAGGCGGCGCCATGGGCTTTGGCAAGTCGAAGGCGAAGATGCTGACCGAGAAGCATGGCCGCGTTACCTTTGACGACGTGGCTGGCATCGACGAGGCCAAGGAAGAGCTGGAAGAGATCGTTGAGTTCCTGCGCAACCCGCAGAAATTCTCGCGCCTCGGCGGCAAGATCCCTAAGGGCGCCCTGCTGGTGGGCCCTCCGGGTACCGGTAAGACGCTGCTGGCGCGTGCGATTGCAGGCGAGGCGGGCGTGCCGTTCTTCACCATCTCCGGTTCCGACTTTGTTGAGATGTTTGTCGGTGTCGGTGCCTCCCGTGTGCGCGACATGTTCGAACAGGCGAAGAAAAACGCGCCCTGTATCGTGTTCATCGACGAAATCGACGCCGTCGGTCGCCATCGTGGCGCCGGCTATGGCGGCGGCAATGATGAGCGTGAACAGACGCTGAACCAGCTCTTGGTGGAGATGGACGGTTTTGAGGCCAATGAAGGCGTCATCATTCTGGCCGCCACCAACCGCAAGGACGTGCTGGACCCGGCGCTGCTGCGTCCGGGCCGTTTTGACCGGAACGTGACCGTCGGCAACCCCGACATCAAGGGCCGCGAAAAGATCCTGGGCGTTCATGCCCGCAAGACGCCGCTTGGCCCTGACGTTGATCTGCGCATCATCGCGCGTGGTACGCCGGGGTTCTCCGGTGCGGATCTGGCCAACCTCGTCAATGAGGCCGCATTGATGGCCGCCCGTGTTGGCCGCCGTTTTGTCACCATGGAAGATTTCGAATCGGCCAAGGACAAGGTGATGATGGGGGCTGAGCGCCGCTCGATGGTGCTGACCCAGGACCAGAAGGAAAAGACCGCCTACCACGAGGCCGGTCACGCGGTTGTCGGCATGGCGCTGCCGCTGTGCGATCCGGTCTATAAGGCGACGATCATTCCGCGCGGTGGTGCGCTGGGTATGGTTGTGTCGCTGCCGGAAATGGACCGTCTGAATTATCACCGTGACGAATGCCAGCAGAAGCTGGCGATGACCATGGCGGGCAAGGCGGCGGAAGTCATCAAATACGGCGAAGATCATGTCTCCAACGGTCCGGCCGGCGACATCCAGCAGGCCAGCCAGCTGGCGCGTGCCATGGTGCTGCGCTGGGGCATGTCGGACAAGGTCGGCAACATCGACTATGCCGAAGCGCACGAAGGCTATTCCGGCAATACGGCGGGCTTCTCGGTCTCTGCCAACACCAAGGAGCTGATCGAGGATGAGGTGAAGCGCTTTATCCAGCAGGGCTATGAACAGGCGTTGCAGATCCTCAAGGACAAGAACGAGGAATGGGAACGTCTGGCGCAGGGGCTGCTGGAATTTGAAACCCTCACCGGTGACGAGATCAAACGCGTTATGAATGGCGAGCCGCCGCAGGCAGGCGAGGACGAGGATGATGACACCGATACCGGTAGCGCCTCGGTCACCGCGATCCCCAAGGCCAAGCCGAAGAAGCCTGCGTCGGATGATGGCATGGCACCGGAACCGTCGTCCTGACGGCGCGGCGCTGGACACCGTGTAATATCAGACCCGGTCACCCTGAGGGTGGCCGGGTTTTTTGATGACTGAACTGCGCGCGAAAAGCCGAGCGGCGGGGCTGGCCAGAACCGGATGCTGCCCCTATGGTGGCGGAAATTCCTGAATGAAATGAGCCTGATGGAGATGCCCCATGCCAGTGATGCGCGAAACGGAGTTTCAGGGACAAGTGACCTGGATCGGCTATGTTCCGGCTGCCACCGGTGGGCTGCGGTCCGAGCCGCGGGACGCGCTGACGCTGGGGTTTGACGGCATCGAAGGCGAACGCCACGCGGGCGCCTTGCGCGCCTCCTGTGTGCGCGTGCGCAATCTGCATCCCGAGGGCACGGAAATCCGCAACCTGCGCCAGATCAGCATCCTGTCGGAGGAAGAGCTGGCGCTGATCGCCGCCGATATGGGGATGGAGCGGATTGATCCCGTCCACCTTGGCGCGACGCTGGTGCTGCGCGGTATTCCCGACCTTAGCCATCTGCCACCCTCCAGCCGCTTGCAGGGGCCGGATGGGGTGACGCTGACGGTCGATCTTGAGAACCGGCCCTGCATTTTCCCGGCCAAGGAGATCGAGAAGGACCACGCGGGCTTTGGTCCGAAGTTCAAGCCGGCAGCCACCGGCAGACGCGGTGTGGTGGCCTGGGTCGAGCGGCCCGGCGTGCTGAGGCAGGGCGAAAGCCTGCGCCTGTTTGTGCCGGACCAGCCTGCCTGGGCACCCTGAGTCGGGGCATGTCTACGCCGCCGGTTGCCGATAGGCGTTGACGCGGCACGATTGGCAATCTTTGGATGCCCTAGGGGGAGCGAACGCCGTTTCAATGCCTGATCATGTCGGAAATCACGCGCATGGAATGTCGCAGAAGGGCTAAGTCTTGCGGGAAACCGGCACGGCTGTGCCCATGTAACTCGCGACATCACAATTCAGGAAACCGGCCATGAGCTACAAGAGTGACATCGAAATCGCCCGCGAGGCGCAGAAGCGTCCGATCCAGGAAATTGGCGCCAAGATCGGCATCTCCAGCGATGATCTGCTGCCCTACGGCCACGACAAGGCCAAGGTGAGCCAGGACTTCATCAATTCGGTTCAGGGCAAGGAAGACGGCAAGCTGATCCTGGTGACCGCGATCAACCCGACGCCTGCGGGCGAAGGCAAGACCACCACCACCGTTGGTCTGGGTGACGGTCTGAACCGCATCGGCAAGAACGCGATGATCTGTATCCGCGAGGCCTCGCTGGGTCCGAACTTCGGTATGAAGGGCGGCGCCGCAGGTGGCGGTTACGCGCAGGTTGTTCCGATGGAGGAGATGAACCTCCACTTCACCGGTGACTTCCACGCCATCACCTCGGCCCACTCGCTGCTGTCGGCGATGATCGACAACCACATCTACTGGGGCAATGAGTGCGATATCGACATCCGCCGTGTTGCATGGCGTCGTGTGGTCGACATGAACGACCGCGCCCTGCGCCAGATCACCGCCTCCCTTGGTGGCGTCTCCAACGGCTTCCCGCGCGAAACCGGTTTTGACATCACCGTGGCCTCCGAAGTCATGGCGATCCTCTGCCTCGCCAACGACCTGAAGGACCTTGAAAAGCGTCTGGGCGACATCATCGTGGCCTACCGCCGCGACAAGACCCCGGTTTACTGCCGCGACATCAAGGCAGAAGGCGCGATGACCGTTCTGCTGAAAGACGCGATGCAGCCGAACCTGGTGCAGACCCTGGAAAACAACCCGGCTTTTGTCCACGGTGGTCCCTTCGCGAATATCGCCCACGGCTGTAACTCCGTGATCGCAACCAAGACCGCGCTGAAAGTGGCTGACTATGTTGTCACCGAAGCAGGCTTTGGTGCGGATCTTGGCGCTGAGAAGTTCATGAACATCAAATGCCGCAAGGCAGGCATCGCACCCTCGGCTGTGGTGCTGGTTGCGACCGTGCGCGCGATGAAGATGAACGGTGGCGTGGCCAAGGCTGACCTCGGCGCGGAAAACGTCGAAGCGGTCAACAAGGGCTGTGCCAACCTCGGCCGTCATATCGAGAACGTCAAATCCTTTGGCGTGCCGGTGGTGGTTGCGATCAACCACTTTGTCACCGACACCGAGACCGAAGTGCAGGCGGTCAAGGATTACTGCGCCACCCATGGCGTCGAAGCGGTGCTGTCGCGCCACTGGGAGCTGGGCTCCGAAGGCTCCGCCGATCTGGCCCATAAAGTGGTTGAGCTGGCCGACTCCGGCAAGGCCAACTTCTCGCCGATCTACCCCGACGAGATGCCGCTGTTCGAGAAGATCGAAACCATCGCCAAGCGCATCTACCGCGCCGACGAGGTGCTGGCCGATCAGAAGATCCGCAACCAGCTGAAGGAATGGGAAGCGGCTGGCTATGGTAACCTGCCGGTCTGCATGGCGAAAACGCAGTATTCCTTCTCCACCGATCCGAACCTGCGCGGCGCGCCGACCGGCCATTCGGTTCCCGTGCGCGAAGTTCGCCTGTCGGCGGGGGCCGGTTTCATCGTCGTGGTCTGCGGCGAGATCATGACCATGCCGGGTCTGCCCCGCAAACCGGCATCGGAAACGATCCGCCTGAATGACGCAGGCCAGATCGAAGGCTTGTTCTAAGGCCTGAAATAGGCAATCTGCGGCCCGAGGATCCCCTCGGGCCGCAGGAGTTTAAAGATGAGCGAACGACACCCGCCGCAGGACTGTGCCGACATGCCGGCGCTGCGGCAGCAGATCGACAGGCTGGACCGGGAGCTGATTGCCCTGTTGGCCGAGCGGGCGGGCTATATCGACCGTGCGATCGAGCTGAAGGCGGCCAATAACTGGCCCGCGCGCATACCGGCCCGTGTCGAAGAAGTGGTCGGGAATGCCCGGATGACGGCCAGCACGGCAGGGCTTGATCCCGATCTGGTCGAGCGCCTGTGGCGCCAGCTTGTGGAATGGTCGATAGCCCGCGAGGCACAGATCATTCGCGAGGAGTAACGCGGCCCGGAGCGGCGCGCAGCAAGAGGACAGAAGCAATGGCAGCGAATATCATCGACGGCAAGGCCTTTGCCGCCACCGTACGCGAGAAGGTGGCAGGCCACGTGGCCCGGTTGAAGGAAGAGCATGACATCACCCCCGGTCTGGCGGTGGTTCTGGTGGGTGAAGATCCGGCAAGCCAGGTCTATGTGCGCTCCAAGGGCAAGCAGACCGTTGAAGCGGGCATGAACTCCTTTGAGCACAAGCTGGAGGCCGACACCTCCGAAGAGGACCTGCTGGCGGTGGTCGATCAGCTGAACAAGGATCCCTCGGTGCATGGCATCCTCGTGCAGCTGCCGCTGCCGGGTCATTTGAACGAAGACCTGATCATCAACTCCATCGCGCCGGAAAAGGACGTGGACGGGTTCCACATTTCCAACGTGGGCCTGCTGGGCACCGGTCAGAAAAGCATGGTGCCCTGCACGCCGCTTGGCTGCCTGATGCTGCTGCGCGACTATCATGGCTCGCTGTCGGGCATGGACGCGGTTGTCATTGGCCGCTCCAATATCGTTGGCAAGCCGATGGCGCAGCTGTTGCTGGGCGACAGCTGCACCGTGACCATCGCACATAGCCGCACCAAGGATCTGCCGGATGTTGTCCGCCGCGCCGATATTGTTGTCGCTGCTGTGGGTCGTCCTGAAATGGTGCCTGGCGACTGGATCAAGGAAGGCGCCACCGTCATCGACGTGGGCATCAACCGGATCGACGCACCGGAAAAAGGCGAGGGCAAGACCCGTCTGGTGGGCGATGTGCATTTTGAGAGTGCGGCCGCGCGCGCCGGCGCAATCACCCCGGTGCCCGGTGGCGTCGGCCCGATGACCATCGCCTGCCTGCTGGCCAATACCGTGACGGCCTGCTGCCGCGCCAATGGTCTGGCGGAGCCGGAAGGGCTGACCGCCTGATCAGAACCGACCTGCCATCTGCGGATGGCTGAGATCTGCTGCTCCCGTCGGATGCCTCCGGCGGGAGTATTTTTTGGAAAAGTGACAGGTGGGAAAAACCCGCGGATCAGGGCGCGCGGATCAGGCCGCGACTGGCACCATGGTGCCCTGCAACAGGGCGATCAGTTTTTCCTCCTCTCCGGTGATGGCGTGGACCTCGGCGGTGACAATGATCAGACGGCGGCCGGGTTTGATGACCTGGCCCGTGGCGCGCAGCATATCGCCTGCACCCGGTGCGAGAAGGTTGATCTTCATCTCGGCGGTCATCACCTCGCTGTCCTCGGGCATCAGGGTCAGAGCGGCATAGCCTGCGGCACTGTCTCCGATGGCAAAGCTGAGCGCCGCATGGGCGACGCCGTGCTGCTGGCGGCTGCCCGGCAGGATGGGCGCGGAGATGGTGACGGTGCCGGTGCCGACGCTGGCAACCTCGGCACCCAATGTCTGCATCATGCTCTGTCTGGCAAAGCTGTCGCGGATGCGCTGTTCGATCATGGCTGTCCCTTTCGCATGTGCAGCCAGCATAGACCGCGCATGCTGCGATGGGGAGGTGACGCTGCGCGCAGATCCGCCGCGGCTGGTCAGCGCGGCATCGGGCAGGGCAGCGGACGCGGGCCGGTGAGGATGGCGAGGGCCCGCGGCGCCATGAGATCCGAGAGCGCCGGGTTGGTGGTGCAGAGACCGCCGGTATAGGTGCCAAAGGCGGGCAGGATCAGGCGCTGGTGATCGGCCAGGAACGCAGGCCGGGCGCTGCCGCGCAGACGCGCCTTTGGATGGTAGTGGCCGGATATCTCGGCGGCAGCTTCGCCCGGGGTCTCAGCGCCGGTGTGGCTCTTGAAGGTGGGGTCGGCGATGTGACGAAACAGCAGCGGGCCGAGGGTCAGGCTGTCACAGGCGTCGCCCGCCAGCCCGCTGGGGGCAGGGTCGTGATTGCCGGTGATCCAGATCCAGCGATGAGCCGCGATCAGCTGGTCGAGACGGGTTTGGTCGGCATCTGACAAGGCGGCTGCCGCAGCGTCATCGTCGAAGCTGTCGCCGAGGCAGATGACCGTTTCGGGACGGGTCTGGTCAAGCACCGCGGCAAGACGCTGAAGGGTATCGCGGGTTTCATAGGGGGGCAGGGCCGGGCCGCCGCGCCGGAGCTGGCGTTCGGATTTGCCCAGATGCAGGTCGGAAACACAGAGCAGCCCCTGCGCCTGCCACCAGAGCGCACCAGCACCAAGCGCGGTGAGGCGCTGGCCTGCGAGGGAGAGATCATAGCCGGTCATGGCTGCTCTGATCGCCGGTTTTGCGGGACGGTGCAAGATGGCAGATTCAGCCGTCAGGGTGACGCAGCGCCGGGCGGAGCCAGCTCTGCCAGCCGGGCGCTGCGCATCAGCTCTTCGGTTTCGCGTTGCAGCAGCTTTTCCTGGGCGGCACCTTTCACCGGGACCTTGCCTGCCTCCAGCAGCAGCGGCGCGGCCAGCGGTGAGATCTGCGACAGCCGGTTGAGGGTGATGTTTCCCTTGATGCGGCTGAGCAGTTCCTCGATGCGGCCGAAATCCACCAGCCCGCCAAGCGCCTCCTGCCGGGTGATGTCCAAGAGCAGGTGATCGGGATCATATTTACGGAGCGTGTCGTAGAGGATGTCGGAGGAGAATGTCGCCTGTCGTCCGTTCTTGCGCTGGCCGGGGGTGTTGCGTTCGATCAGCCCCGCGATGGTGGCCACCGCGCGGAAGCTGCGTTTCATCACCGCATTGCCCGCGAGCCAGCCGTCCAGACCCGCGCGCAGCTCGGCAGGATCGAACAGCGGGGCGGGGTCGTCAACCGGGCTGAGCCCCCAGATCAGCGTGGCATAATCGGTGGCGACAAAGCCAAGCGGATCGAGCGACAGCTCTTCCATCCGTTTGGTCAGCAACAGACCGAGGGTCTGCATCGCATTGCGCCCGGCAAACCCGTAGATGCAGAGGTGTTCGCGGCCCCGGAAGGGAAAGCTTTCGAGCAGCAGCTGGCCCCGGCGGGGCATCTGTGAGACCTCGCGCTGTAGCGCCAGCCAGTCGGCGGTGTGCGGTGGCAGATCGGGCCAGCTGTCGCGTTGCAGGATATCGAGGATACGGGTGCTGAGCTGGGTCGAGGTGGCGAATTTTGTGCCGGAGAAGACCGCCACTTTCGGTTTCCGGCTGGCATTGCGGCTGACCTCGACCGTCATTTCGCGCAGCGATTCATACCGCACGATCTGGCCACCGATGAGGAAGGTGTCGCCCGGGGTGAGGGTGGCGGCAAAGCTCTCTTCGACCTCGCCAAGCGGTTTGCCGCCGCGGCTGCGTTTGAGTCGGACCTTCAGGAGGTCGGCGTCCTGAATGGTGCCAATGTTCATGCGGATGCGGCGGGCGGCGCGGGGGTCGCGCAGCTGCCACATCCCGTCGGGACGTTGCAGCAGCCGTTGCCACTGGTCATAGACCCGGAGGGCGTAACCGCCGGTGGCACAGAAATCGAGGCAGGCGTCGAACTCAGCCCGGCTGAGGCTGGCATAGGCGCCGGCTCCCGTGACCTCGGCATAAAGGTCATCGGCGGCGAAGGGACCGGCGCAGGCGCGGATCAGGATGTGCTGGCAGAGCACGTCGCGGGGGCCGGGTGTGCGCGGGCTGCCGTCCAGCGTGCCTGCCTCCACCGCCTCAAGGGCGGCACGGCATTCCACCACCTCAAACCGGTTGGCCGGCACCAGAAGCGCCTTGGAGGGGGCATTGTAGCGGTGGTTGGCGCGGCCGATGCGCTGGACCAGCCGTTTCACGTTCTTCGGCGCGCCTATCTGGATCACCAGATCGACGTCCCCCCAGTCGATGCCCAGATCAAGCGAGCCGGTACAGACCACTGCGCGCAGCTCTCCGCGCACCATCGCTGCCTCGACCCGGTCCCGCTGCACCCGGTCGAGCGAGCCATGGTGAATGCCGATCGGCAGCGCGTCATCATTGGCAAGCCAGAGGTTGTGAAAGAAGATCTCTGCCTGGGCGCGGGTGTTGTGGAAGATCAGCGTGGTGTTATGCGCCTTGATCTGCTCAAGCACGGCGGGGATGGCATGGGCAGCGCCGCCCCCGGACCAGGGCGGGGCTGCATCCGTGTGCAGCATCTGGATATCGGCGGCGGGGCCGGGGTCGGCCAGAACGATATCGCAGGGATCCGGGTGGCGGGCCAGATACTGCGCGATGGCGGCGGGATCATCGACGGTGGCCGAAAGGCCGACGCGGCGCATGTCCGGACAGATCGCCTGAAGCCGGGTCAGGGCGAGCATCAGCTGGTCGCCGCGCTTGCTCTCGGCGAGGGCGTGGATCTCGTCCAGTACCACCCGTTTCAGTCCCGCAAACATCCGCGGCGCGTCCTCATAGGAGGTGAGCAGCGCGAGGCTTTCAGGTGTGGTGAGCAGGATATGCGGCGGGTCGGCGCGCTGGCTGCGCTTGCGGGAGGCGGGCGTGTCACCGGTGCGGTCGTCGATGCGGATGGGCAGGCCCATCTCCTCGACCGGGGTGCGCAGGTTGCGTTTGATATCCGCCGCCAGCGCCTTCAGCGGCGAGACGTAGAGCGTGTGCAGCCCGCGGTGTTCGCCGGTAGCAAGATCGGCAAGAGTGGGCAGGAAACCCGCCATCGTCTTGCCGCCGCCGGTTGGGGCGATCAGCAGCGTTGCCGGATCATCCGCGCGCGCCAGCATCTCCTGCTGGTGCGGGTGAATGGTCCAGCCACGGTCGTGGAACCAGGCGGTGATGACATCGGGAAGACTGCTCATCCGACTTATCTAGGCGCGGTGGCAGAACTTTTCTAAACGTTCTGGCCAAAGTTTATAAAAAAACTTTGAGGTGGCTCATTTGACGATGTGTTCGTCCTTGACGAACATATTGGCCCAGGCGCGGTCGATGAGGTCGGGAGACATCTGATAGGGGATGCCTTCGAAATCGCAGATCGCCTTCATCTGGTCGATCAGGAACACCGGCTGATAATTGGCGTAGATATTGTCGATGGTCGGATATTTGCGTTTCAGAAGATGCACCAGCGCCGCCTCGTCCAGGGGCACGCCTTTCTTCTGGGCGACCATGGCAAAGATCTTGAGGAAGTTTTCCTGATTTGGCCCGTCGATCTTGATCTTGAAAAAGATCCGCCGCAGCGCCGCCTGATCGAAGATCTCATTGGGGTGGAAGTTGGTGGAGAAGATCACCAGCGTGTCAAAGGGCACCTCGAATTTCTCGCCCGATTGCAGGGAGAGGATATCGCGGCCCTCTTCCAGCGGCACGATCCAGCGGTTGACCAGCGCCTGCGGTGATTCCGCCTGGCGGCCCAGGTCATCGACGATGAAGATGCCGCCGGTGGATTTCAGCTGCAGCGGCGCCTGATAGGTGCGCGCGGTTGGGTTGTAGACCAGATCCAGCATCGACAGGGACAGCTCGCCCCCGGTCACCACCGTGGGCCGTTCGCAGCAGACATAGCGGCTGTCAAAGCGGCGGGCGCGGCGCAGGCTGTTGGGGTCGTCCTCGGGCAGCGGCACGGCAGTGTGAACGATGGGATCATAGACCGTGATCACCTGACCGGCATATTCAATCGCGCGCGGCACGTAGACGTGATCCCCCAGCGCGTCGCGGATGCCGTTGGAGATGGAGGATTTCCCGTTGCCGGGCGGGCCATACATCAGGATCGAGCGGCCGGCGCTGACAGCGGGGCCGAGGTGGTCGAGCAGGCTGTCGGGCAGGACCAGATGGCCCATTGCACCGAGCAGTTGCTGGCGGGTGACCAGAATATTGCGGATTGACTGGCGTTTGACCTGTTCGCGGTAGATGTGCAGCGGCACCGGCATGGCGCCGTAATATTCGGACTGGCTGAGCGCATCCAGCGCGCGGGCTTTGCCCGCCTCGGTCAGCTGATAGCCCATTTCATTGCCGCTGTTGGCGTTGAGCGTACCGGTTGCCTCCAGCAGCTTTTGTTCGCGGGCGATATCGACCAGTTCCTGCGTCACCGGGATCGGCAGGCAGATGGCGGCGGCGATTTCGCTGACGTTTTCGCAGGTCTTGCGGAAAATGGTCTTGAGCAGGATATCCCGCATCATCACCATCGGGAGCTGCATCTGCTCCAGCCCGCGCGGGGTAGGGGGTGCCACTACGGCGGATGTCTGCATGTTCATGCTGCGGCCTGCCTGTCTCGATTGTTCAATGTTGCGCCCGGTGGCGCCCGACTGTTCAGACAAGAGTTTATTCAGCACTGTGGCACAAGCGGGGCAAAGCTGGTGCATTTCCGCGAAGGGACCGACCACATGCGGGGCATTTTAGGAAATTGTCAGTCGGGGGCGATCTGAACCGGGATGCCTCAGACCGGGGCGCTCTGACCCAGCTGGGTGCCGAGCAGCAGATAGGCGACCAGCGTGCCACCAAGGCAGAGGCCCATTGGAAACTTGCTGCCGACCTCCCAGCTCTTCCAATGCGGGGCGAGACGGCGCAGGGGGGTGTATTTCGCGATACGATGGGTGAGGAACCCGGCCAGCAGCATGGCGGAGAAGATCATCACCACCACCGAGAGATCGCCAAAGACCACAAAGGGCGCGGCGGCACCGGCGAATTTGGCGTCCCCTGCGCCGACCATGCCCGCGCTGTAGCACAGGAAGCCAAGGCCGATGCCGATGGGCAGATGCAGCAGCTGCCAGCCATAATCCGTCCAGCTCATCAGGAAGGGGCCGACAAGGACAAAGATCACGGCCAGAAGATCCACGGTCCAGTTCGGGATCCGCATATGGCGCAGGTCATTCAGCGCGACCACACAGCAGAGCGGCACCACAAAGGGCAGGAACCACAGGGCGACATGGGCCGAGATCAGCATGGGGTGGGGGCTCCGGTCTTAGCCGTTTTCCAGCGCAGCAAGTGCGCGCGCCGCCGCGTCGAAATGCTGCGGATGGGTCGAGATCGCCTGCCGCAGCAGGCTTTCGCCGGTCTGCACGTCGCCCTGTTTTACAGCCGATAGCGCCAGCGTGTGCAGCAGCTGGGCGCGTTCGACCTGATCCATCGGGATCACCGGCAGCGTGTAGTTGCGCTGCGCGCCACGGGCCAGCACCAGATTGTTCTTGGCGGTGAACAGCGACTGATCCTGACGGATGGCATCGCCGAACAGGCGCTCGGCCTCGGCGTAATCGCCACGGGTCAGTTTCGAATAGCCCCAGTTGTTCATCACGCGGGCGGGCTGTGTCGTGAGGCCGACGGCGGTCTGGTAAAAGCTGTCGGAGCGTTTCCAGTCCTGTTCCGAGTCGGCGACCATCGCCTCCAGCCGGTAGCGTTTGTAGGTCTCATGGGTGGGCGGCACCTTGTCGAGGGTGGCCTTGGCCTCGTCCCAGTTGCTGGTGCGGATCAGCGCGTCGGCCAGTTCGATACGGTCCTCATCGGTGGCCTCGGGCAGCGAGACGACTTTTTTCCAGGCGGCAACCGCTTCGGTGTTGCGCTTGGCGCGGATCAGCGAGATCGCCAGCCCGCGGTTGAGGTCGATCCGGTCGGGTGCGGATTTGACGGTGCGCTGAAAATAGGTGACGGCTTCGTTTGGATCGGCAACCGTCAGCATCACATCGTTGAGATTGCTCTCGTCGACCACATTCACCTCCTGAAAGGCGCGGTCCACGGCTTCGGTGTCGTCCTTGGCGCAGGCCGACAGGACAAGCCCACCGACCAGACATGCGGATACGAAAATCTGCTGGCGCATTTTTTGCGTCCTCTGTGCTGCTCTGCCTCTAGGCCTTGCGTCACTGGGACGTGCGAATCAGGTAGCTGCCCCCTCCGCGTTGCACCAGTGCATAGCCTTTTTGTTGCGGATCACTATGCGTGTTCTGATCAAGTTTTGCGAGGGCAAGGCGGAAATTTTCACGGATTGCGTCACTTTCGCCATTATCGAGGGCGAAGGCGCGGCGCAGGGTCTGCTCGGCCTCCGGGTATTTCTGCCGCTCCATCAGCACGACGCCGAGATTGTTCATCGCCGCAGGCCAGTCGGGATCCTTTGCGACCGCGCGGCGCAGCTGGGTTTCGGCCTGACCTAGACGGCCCAGCCCCAGATTCGCGGTCCCGAGGCCAGAGAGCACCTCGGCGCTGAGACCCTCTTCCAATGCGGCGCGGGTAAAGGCATCCAGCGCCAGCTCATACTCGGCGGCGGCCATCAGACGGTGCCCAACAATAAGCCCGCTTTCGGCGGTGCCACGGGGATCAACGCCGGGCAGGGCGGGCGCGCCAAGGGGATCCTTTGGATCCGGTTTTCCGCCCGGCGACATGCAAGCCGCCACCAACGCAAGCGCGAGGGTGGCGGGGATCAGTCGATAGAGACGGGAGGGGATGGCCCAACCCAATGTCATCATGTGTTATTTGCTCATATTGCCCAGATTGGCGATGCCCTGTGCCGAGGGTCCGACCAGAATGATCAGCAGCGGCGGCACCGTCAGGGTCATTGTGGCAAGGGTCATTTTGGTTGGCAACTTGTTTGCGGCCTCTTCGGCGCGCATGACGCGCTTGTCCCGCATTTCGCTGGCATAGACCCGCAGTGCCTCCGCAATCGAGGTGCCGAAGGTGGCGGATTGGATCATCACGGTCACAAAGGAGGACACATCCTGCACGCCGCAGCGGGTGCCCATGTCGCGCATGACCTTATCCTTGTCCTTGCCGGCCTTCATCTCCTGGGCGACCACCTCGAATTCCTCGGCCAGCGCCGGGTAGGAGGCATGCAGCTCCTTGGCCACGCGCACAATCGCCTGATCCAGCGACTGACCTGCCTCGACGCAGACCAGCATCATGTCCAGCGCGTCAGGAAAGCCCGAGGTGATCTCCTGTTTGCGCTCCTCGATGCGGCGGGTGATCCAGTATTTCGGCAGCATATAGGCGGCGGCACCGGGGCCGATGATGCGGATCACCATCTGCTGGCTGTCATATTCCATGTCCGCGTTCAGCACGTAGACATAGAACAGACCCGCGGCGAGGCCGATGAGGCCAAGGGCAAACTGTGCAAAGTGGAAAAAGCGGACCGAGTCCTTGGACTGGTAGCCGGCCTGACGCAGCTTCAGCTCCATCTTGGAGAGTTCGGCGGCGTCCTGCGGCTCCAGAAAGGAGGCGAATTTCTGCAGCTGCTCGTTGCGATCGGCCTGCCGCAGACGTTCCTTTTTCGGTTTGGTCTGGGTGCTGGCCGACATGCTTTTTTGCAGTTTCTTCAGCGGATCCTCGGGCTGGTTCAGCAGCAGCGGAATCGCCAGCAGGATCATGAAGAGGCCGATCAGCCCGACCACCAGAAGCGGGCCGAAGGGGCCAAGATGGGAGGTCAGCAGGTCGTTGATATCGCTCAGGGATGTCATGATTATTGCCTCACACCTTGATGTTCGTCAGCATCCGCATGACGAAGAGGTTGACGGTCAGCATGGCGCCCACAACAAAGCAGGCGGGAATGAACCAGGGATGGTCGATCACGCTGTCGTAATAGCCCGGATCCTTAGCCAGGATGCCGCCCAGACAGAACAGCGGAAAGCCGGAGAGGAATTTGCCGGACCACTGCGCCTCGGCGGTGATGGCCTTCACGCGGCGGAACAGACGGAAGCGGGCGCGGATCACCTTGGCCAGACCGGCCAGCACCTCGGCGAGGTTACCACCGGATTGCTGCTGGATGGTGACGGCCACGGCAAGGAAGCGCATGTCCTGCATGTCCAGACGTTCGGCCATTTCCTTCAGCGCCTCGCCGACATCGCGGCCATAGGCGCTTTCGTCGGCGATCACGCCAAATTCCGTGGCCAGCGGGTCTTCGACCTCATTGGCGACGATCTGCACGGCAGAGGAAAACGGATGGCCGACGCGCAGGGAGCGCACCATCAGTTCGACCGCATCGGGCAACTGTTCTTCGATCATCGCCATGCGTTTTGCGGCTTTTTTGTTGACCCAGAAGAACACGGCGCCGACGCCGATGATCACCGAGGCCAGCAGCCGCAGCGGCAGTTCGGCGCTGGTGCCGACGCTGAGACCGACAAAGGCGATGGCCGCGACGCCGCCCATGATCATGATCAGCTGGCGCGGTGAGAAGGCGATGGCCGCTTTCTGAGCGCGTTCAGCCAGAAGGGAATAGAGCGGGATCGACTTGGCGCTCATATGCTGGCGCATTTCCTTGCGCAGCTGTTCCAGCACCTGTTCGCGGTTGCCGCCTTTGTCCATCATTTCCAGACGGCGGTTCACGCGGCTGTTGAGGCTGATGGATTTGCCGAATGTCACCAGGTAGAGACCTTCGACCAGCACCAAGACGCCGATGAAGATCAGGCCGTAGATGATCGGTTCTGCACTCAGTTGCATCAGCGGGCCTCCATCACGGTGGGTTCATAGATCGACGCGGGCAGGTCATAGCCCCAGAGGCGGAAGCGCTCGGAGTAGTGGCTGCGCACGCCGGTGGCGGTGAAATGGCCGATGATCTTGTTGTCGGGTGTCAGACCGACGCGCTGGAAGCGGAAGATTTCCTGCATCGAGATCACATCGCCCTCCATGCCGGTGATTTCGGTGATCGAGGTCATGCGGCGCGACCCGTCCTGAAGGCGCGAGGCCTGCACGATGATGTTGACCGCCGATGCGATCTGGCTGCGTACCGCCTTGATCGGCATTTCGATGCCGGCCATGGCGATCATGTTTTCCAGGCGCGAGATGCCGTCGCGGGCGGAGTTGGCGTGGATCGTGGTCATGGACCCGTCGTGGCCGGTGTTCATCGCCTGCAACATGTCGATGACCTCCTCGCCGCGGGTCTCGCCCACGATGATCCGGTCCGGGCGCATCCGCAGGGCGTTCTTGAGACAGTCGCGGGGGGAAACCTCGCCGCGACCCTCGACGTTGGGCGGGCGGCTTTCCATCCGGCCAACATGGGTCTGTTGCAGCTGAAGTTCCGCCGTATCCTCGATGGTCAGGATGCGTTCGGCATTGTCGATGAAGGACGACAGCGCATTGAGCGTGGTGGTCTTACCAGAGCCGGTCCCGCCGGAAACGATGACATTCAGGCGCGTGGAGACAGCGGCCTGAAGATAGGCGGCCATCTCTTCGGTGAAGGCGCCGAAGCCGACCAGATCGTCAATGCCAAGCTTGTCCTTTTTGAATTTACGGATCGACACCAGCGAGCCATCGACCGCGACGGGCGGCACCATGGCGTTAAAGCGCGAGCCGTCGGCAAGACGGGCGTCCACGTAAGGGTTGCTTTCATCGACACGGCGACCCACGGCGGAGACGATCTTGTCGATGATCCGCATCAGGTGCTTTTCATCCTTGAATGTGACATCCGACATCTGCAGCTTGCCGTCGCGTTCGACAAAAACCTGATGCGGGCCGTTCACAAGGATATCGTTGACCGTATCGTCCTGAAGCAGGGTTTCCAGCGGGCCAAGGCCGGTGACCTCGTCATAGAGCTCCTTGGTCAGGGTCTGGCGGTCCTCACGGTTGAGAACGATGCCTTTTTCCTCAAGGATTTCGGTGGCGATGGAGGAAATCTCGGCGCGCAGTTCCGCCTCGCTCGCGCGTTCCAGTGCTGCGAGATTCAGGTTGTCCAGCAGCTCGCGGTGGAGCTGGATCTTGATCTCACCCATCCGCTCCTTGCGCTTGCGTTCCTTGTCCGCCGGGGCGGCCTCGGCGGGAGTGCCGACCATTGGTCGGCGCATGGAGACGGCCGGGGCGGCTTTTTGCGGGGCGGGCGTGGCCACGGGCGCCGGCTGCGCCGCAGCGCGGGGGGTGGCGGATTGTTTTTTATACTTCGAGAACATGAAAGGAACGCCCCTGGTTAAATCTGGGTTCAGGCCGCCGCAGCGTCGCTTTGACCGAGGTCATGCAGCGATTGGGCCAGTTTCAGAACTTCCTTGCGTAGTGGGTTCTTGGCGGCCGAGCTGGCCAGCGGGGTGCCGTGGTCGCAGGCCTGCGCAACCTGTTTGCCGCCGTCGGGCAGCTGCAGGTCGATGGAAATGCCCAAGGATTCCGCCATACGCTTGACGCGGCTCTTGCCGCTGAGGTCGGTGAACTTCGGTGCGCGGTTCAATGCGAAGCGCAGCTTTTCAAACGGCAGCTCCTCCGATTGCAGAGCGCGTTTCAGGCGCAGCGCATTCTGCGCCGACCGCATGTCCAGCTCGACCATGGAGAAGTAGACATGCGCCATATTGAGAACGGTTTCAGACCATTGCACCAGCGTGTGGGGCATGTCGATGACGACAAAATCAAAATGGCTGCGCGCCAGCGTTACCACCCGTTCGATATCTTCGGGGGTGATGAATTCCAGCGGGATCATATCCACCGGCGCCGTCAGCACCTGTAGTTTGTCCTCATAGGTGACCAGCGCCTGGCCAAAGATGTCTTCGTCGAGATTCTCGGTATCGCTCAGCATCTCCATCACCACCTCGCGGCGCGGCAGGTCGAGATAGGTTGCGACGGACCCGTATTGCAGGTCAAAATCCAGAAGGCAGACGCGCGGGGTCTCCGATGTGGAAAGCTGCGCCAGCTCCCAGGCGAGATTTACCGCCAGCGTGGTTGAACCGCTGCCGCCGGCCAGACCGTGGCAGACGATGACCGCGCCGTCGCGCTGGCTGCCGGTTTTCAGAGCGTGCTGCGGTTGGGCGGTGCGTTCGGCCTCGGCCAGGCGCAGCCGTTCGATGGCGGCCTGCAGCTCCCCCTCGGGCAGCGGGTAGGGGATGAATTCATCGGCCCCCTGGCGCAGCAGGCTGTGCAGTGCGGCGGGGGTCACGTCCTCGGCAATCAGGATCACCTTGATATTGCGGGACTTTGCCTCGGTGATGATGGTGCCCATCAATTGCAGATTGTCTTCGTCGGCGCTGTCCAGCGCCAGCGCCACAAATTCCAGCGCTTCGGCTTCACTCTGGTTGAAGAAGGCCAGCGCCTCGGTAAAGCCGAGATCGCCCCAGGCTTCGCCCATGGTGGCTTCCATGTCTTCGATCAGCAGGTCAAAGTTCTGCACGTCGCGGCTGATCGTGCAGGCAACAATCGCGTTCGCTTCTGTCTGCGGCATACCGCTGCTCATCACCGTAATCCTTCTCTCGGGGCGTGTCGCACCATGTTGGCCAGAGCACGCTAGCACGCACGTCCGGCATTTGGACGCACATTACCTCTTGAGAACAATGTCGGTGAAGATCTGGGCGAGATTGGGGCCAAGGCGGCCCATTTGTGGGGAATTCCTAATGAAGCCTGAACAGGGTTAACCGCGGTCAACCCTGTCGTCCTGCGCTTATTCCAGGGTGGTCCTGATCGACCGTTCGCTGGTCAGAGAGGTGCGTGGCACCGCGCTTTCGACATATTCGCGGTAGATGATCTGCGCATACTTTCCATCCAGAACAGTGGGATGGCGCTTCAGGAAACCGCTGACCTCGGTCACGGTGCGACGGTTGCGGCGTTCGCGGTCGGAGGTGGGGATCAGAGGCTGCGTTTCGCCAAAGGACACGACTGCCTCCAAGCGACTGCGGCTGATGCCCCGCGAGACGAGATAGGCGACGGCGGCACGGGCGCGGCGCAGGCCCAGGGCCTTGTTGTAGCTGGCAGAGCCGACGGCGTCGGTATGGCCGAAGACACGGAATCGCACCTCCGGGAACTGTCTGATCCAATGGGCCTGCTGATCCAGCACGGCGCGGGCGTTGCCATCCAGCTGCGCGCTGTCAAAGGCAAAGGTGATCGTATTTGGCACTTCCTCGGCAAACCGGGTGGCGAGCTGGATCGCAAAGTCCCGCTCTCCGGCCATCACGGCGGCGTTGGAATTGGTCGCATTGCCAAAGACCGAGCGGTCCAGCGGTTCGCCCGCTTCATATCCGCAGGCGGCCACTGTCAGGGACAGGCCAAGGAGTGCTGCATATCTGATCATCTGCCCCATGTTCCTCTGCTCAATCCATCACATAGCCGTAAGAGCCGTTGAAGTCCTGCTTGGCGACCTCGCTGGCGGGGCCTTTTTGTCCCTTGGCTACGCGACCCATCAGGAACAGCTCGCTTTCGCTGGGTGGGCGGATCCGATCGGTGGGCAGGCTCAGCGCCTCGCCCCGTGTCGGCGTAACCAGATGGGCGCTGACAATGATCACCAGTTCGGTCTGCGCGCGCTGGTAGTTGGCGCTGCGGAACAGCGAGCCGAGGACCGGCACGTCGCCAATCCATGGCAGCTGCGAAGAGTTGTCGCGGAACTCATCACGGATCAGGCCGGCAATCGCAAAGCTCTCGCCGTCGCGCAGCTCCACCGTGGTGGAGGTTTCGCGCCGCGAGAAGGCGGCGATATTCAGCCCGTTCAGCTCAATCGAGTTGGTGGGATCAATAGCGGAGACGGCGGCCTTCATTTCAAGGTTGATGACATCGGCGTCCACCACTCGAGGAACGAAATTCAGCTCGATCCCGAAGGGTTTGAATTCAATCGTAATAATGCCGTCTTCCTGTGCGACTGGAATGGGGTATTCCCCCCCGGCGAGGAATTTGGCTTCCTGCCCGGACAGGGCCGACAGGTTCGGCTCAGCCAGGGTGCGCACGACACCTTTCTGTTCCAGCGCCTCCAGCAGCAGGTTCACCTGAAAGGCCCCGGCGTTGAAGCCAAAGACAAAGGCACCGGTGTTGTCGTTGCCAGCAGGGATATTGCCGGACAGGCTGTTGGTCAGCGCGCCCTGGGTGTTGAGTGTGCTGGTGCCGCCATTGACGCCGACGCTGTTGCCGCCCTTCACGCCAAGCGAGGCGCTGAGCGACTTCGAGACGGTGCGCTGCATCTCGGCAAAACGGACCTTCAGCATGACCTGCTGGACACCGCCCACCGACATCAGGTTGCTGACCCGTTCCGGGGCGTAGCGTTCGGCCAGATCAAGCGCCCGCTGCAATCGCGACGAGCTGGAGACAACGCCGGACAGGACAATGCCGTCATTGGCGGTACGGACCTCGATCCGCTCGCCGGGCAGGATCTGCCGCAGCCGCTCCTTGAATTCGCTGACATCCGCGGCAACGCGGACGTCGACATTGGTGATCAGACGACCGGAGGCATCGAGCAGGGTCAGCGTGGTTAGACCCGGCGCCTTGCCCAGCACGTAGATTGTGCGATCCGAAAGCGAGGAGATATCGGCGATGCTGGGATTGGCGATGCTGAGCTCGGAGAAGGGCACATCGCTTTCGACCACGACCGCCCGGTTCATCGGCACCTCAAGATTGGCCGCCGTGCCCTTTTTGACCACGCGCAGGCCATTGCCCCAGGCCGCATCCGCAACCGGGAAACACACCAGCGCGAGCCCGGTGAGGGCCGCCGCTACATACCGTCTAAAAGCCATGTGACCTGCCTTTCCGATCACGCCTCAATACAGGGTCTTATTGCCCATTGTTTGGGACACTCTGCGCGTATCGGCGAATTTTTGCAAGAATCAAAGGCTTCCGGGATGCAGCGACCGTGGCTGACCTGTGGGGTGACAGCAACAATCACATAAAAACGCCGCCCCGGAGGGGGCGACGTTCGATCTGTTATCTATCTGAAACCTTTGCAGGAAAGGCGCGGTGCTGATCAGTTGGTGCAGGGAATCGGGATCTCTACCACCTCGGCGCCGCGACGGGTGCGGATGGTGCAGACTTTTTCCTGCTCGGCCTGCTGCGGCGCTTCGATGGCGCTGAGCCCCAGCAGGCTGCGCTGATCAACCTCGATCACCGATGCAACCGTGTCGTCACCAGCCCCCACAAGGGAGAGCGACAGACGGCCGGTGGACTGGGCCTGGGCGAGGGCCGCAACCTGCTCGGGGCGGACAGCGGCGGTGACAGTGCGGGCAATCACGGCACCATCCAGATCGCCACCTGCAGTCTGATCCACGGCAATCAGTTCGATATTGGTCTGGATCAGACGGGTGAATTCACCATTGCGGCCACCGGCCTGATCATTGAGCGATCCGGTCCAGTAGACATCGACACGGTCACCGGGACGCAGGAAGCCGGACACGCCGGAGGAGACATCGACGCGGATGGCAAAGGCGCGCATCCCCTTGGACAGGCGCGAGGTGATGCCTGCGTCCTCACCGGGTTTGGTGACTTTGACGGCCAGAATCGCCTCATCCTTTTCCATGCGGCGCAGCACCACGCGATGATCATCGGGGTATTGCGGCGGGAACAGCGCATCCATGGTCAGGAAGGCGCCTTCGGGAATCGCGTTTTCGGGCCAGCGAACGGAGCGGATATGTTCCTTGGTCAGTCGCTCGCCGTATTTCAGCTGGTCATTGGCGACAAAGATATCGACCAATGGGATGTTTTCCCCCCGCGAGGCGCGCTCACGGGCGAGTTCGTTCTGGTAAGCGCTGATATAGTTCTTGGCCATCATCACAGCCCCCCCGGCGAGGGCGACTCCGACAATGAGGACAAGTCCGAATACTGCACGCATGGTGGTACCTCTCATCAGTTGCGGCCGGCATTGCAGACGCAATACCGGCGCCTGGGTCGGTCAAACCGTTGCCTAAGGCGGACGTTCTGTCCTGTTGCGCGCCTGGCGCACCTTAAATCTCTGTCTGGCTGCCGAGTTGCCTCGGCCACTACCGGATCAGCTGAACGACCAGTTGGTCATATAGGCGGCCAGCAGATCGGCCAGCCCCAATGCGCCATCCTCCATGGAGGCGGCGATCAGAACGACCAATCCGACAATCGCAGCGGTCAGAACCACCCAGTCAACGGTGACTGCGCCGTCGTCTTTGGCAATGAAATGCTTGAACCTGTTCATAATGGACCTCGTAAGCCGAAGGTTCCTTGGGCAAAGGGCCGCGCCTTAGGCAAAAGGCGCGGCCCTCGAACTCGTCAGGTCATAAGCGACTTAGGAGTCGGACGGACCTTTGGTGCCCAGGTAGGAGCCGGTTGCCGAGGTCAGGTTCGACGCGCCGTTTTCGATCGAGGTGTAAACAACACCCGCCAGAGCGGCCACAGCGGCGGTCAGAACAACCCAGTCAACGGTCACGGCGCCAGAGTCGTCTTTACGGAAGTTTTTGATGAATTTGATCATGGTACGTCCCTCCAAAGGATCTAAAAGTGTGTTTCGACCTTGCCGTCCGTTGTGAGCCTGCTCTCTCCTGCTCGGCTCTGTTCGACTTGGTGTGAAGCTATATAGCCAGCGGAGCGTGGCAGGATTTGGGCTGAAACGCGGACTCATTTGCCCTACTTTAACTTTTTGCCGAGTATTCGGGTAAGGCATTGAATTTTCACGCTTATTAATTTTACCTCTTGTCAATACCCGTGGCTTCGAGGCGGCAGATCTTGGTAAATATGGCAAAACTGCCAGAATCTGAGGCGCGAAACTGGATTTTTGCCGGAGCTTCGGCGAGTCTCATCTGCGAAAAAGGAGAGGCAGAGCAGCCCCATGAGTCTTCTTCAGTCCATTCGCCGCCGTCTGGTCCGTCTTATTGCGGCTCAGCGGCAGGGCATGAGCCAGTTGTCGGGCCTGCCAGTCGCGGGCAGCGCAGTCATCTGTGGCAATGTAGCGGCGCTGGTGATTCTGGCGGTGCTCTGGGCTGGCAGCGCGACGCCTGCCCGGTCGCAGGAGGCGGGCAAGGTGACCCCGGCGCCCTTTCCTGAGTTTGAGGCCAAACGCGTGCGCCCGCCGAAACCGGGAACCAAGCAGCGGATTACCATCCAGATTGATCCGCCTGCCGCACCGGTTGCGGCGCCTGCCAGTGGCGGCGCGGTTCCGGCTGCTGCTGCGGACAACGGGCGCTACACCGGTTTCTGGCAGGACATCTCAGACAAGCTGGAGGACAGCGGGCCGGGGCGGCTGGCCAAGGCGCTGCGGGCGCTGGATGGCGACACCCCGGTTGCCGCCCCCCGGTTGCAGTTGATGCAGGACATTGCCAGCGCGCGGGGAGTGCAGATCCTGACGGCCAGTGTCGGCACGGATGTGTCGCCCGCGCTGGTCCTGGCGGTGATCGCGGTGGAATCGGCAGGCCGGTCCGACGCGGTCAGCCGCGCCGGCGCGCAGGGGCTGATGCAGCTGATGCCGGACACCGCCGCACGTTTCGGCGTTGGCGACACGCTGGACAGCGCAGAGAATATCGCGGGCGGAGTGAAATACCTGAACTGGCTGATGGGCGAATTCAACCGCGATCCGATTCTGGTTCTGGCGGGATATAACGCGGGCGAGGGCGCTGTGCGCAGCCATGCCGGGGTGCCGCCCTATGCCGAGACGCGCGATTACGTGCCCAAGGTGCTGGCGGCCTTTCAGGTGGCGCGGGGGCTTTGCATGACGCCGCCGGAGCTGATCACCGACGGCTGTGTCTTTCGCCGGATGAACTAGCCGGATCCGATCCCGCCAAACTCTGCGCAGGTCAGGATCAATTTATCGAAAAATATTCGCGCTCTGCCGATGGGATCATTATTCTGCCCGAATTGGCTGATTTATCGCGCCCGTATTCTACCTTGAGTTATTTCGGAGACAGGCATTGGATTTAGGGATTGATCCGACGGCTTTGGCCGCGGGCTCGCATGTGGTGACGGGTAATATCATGATGTTCGGCACCATCGCATTTGTCGGTTTTTTCGGGCGACTGGTCTTTGTCGCCTTTGGTCCGGGGGTGGCGCAGGCCAATCCGCTCGGACATCTGTCCGGCTTTGGGCATATTCTGGTGGCAGTGGCGCTATTTGCCGGGGCGCTGCATCTGTCGGGCAAGACCGTCAAGGCGCAGGTCCTGTTCAAACGTCATCTGGTCGATCCGGTCATCGTCACCCTGCTGGGGTGGGACAGCTGCGATCCGCAGGGGGAGGCCTATTGTGTCATGGTGTTTGAAGATGGCCGCGAGATGAGCGTCAACTGGCATGACACGCGAGTTCATATGTATGAGCTGCTGAACCCTGTGGAGCTGCCGCTGTGGTCGTCGCTGCGGCCGCGCGAACGCCCGGAGGCGGGCACCACAGAAGCGCCAGTCGGCGTCTGAAACCAGACGGCCCGCCAGCGGAACTGGCGGGCCGTCTCATTCTATATGCTTTGGAACCAGCTTTGCGGCGATCAGTTGACGATGGTCGCCTCGGTGGCGGCGCGCAGCTCTTCCTCGCTGACGCCCTCGGCGGTCTCGACGATCTTCAGGCCACCCTCGACCACATCCAGCACGCCGAGATTGGTGATGATGCGGTCGACCACGCCCTTGCCGGTCAGCGGCAGGGTACATGCTTTCAGAACCTTGCTGTCGCCATGTTTGTTGGTGTGGTCCATCACCACCACCACACGGCCGACGCCTGCGACCAGATCCATCGCGCCGCCCATGCCCTTCACCAGCTTGCCGGGGATCATCCAGTTCGCCAGATCGCCGTTTTCGGCCACTTCCATCGCACCAAGGATCGCCATGGCGATTTTGCCGCCACGGATCATCGCAAAGCTCTGTGCCGAGTCGAAATAGGCGGTCTGCGGCAGTTCGGTGATGGTCTGCTTGCCGGCGTTGATCAGGTCGGCGTCCTCCTCGCCCTCAACCGGGAAGGGGCCCATACCCAACATGCCGTTTTCCGATTGCAGCGTCACGTTGACGCCTTCGGGGATGTGGTTGCTGACCAGCGTCGGAATGCCGATGCCGAGGTTCACATACCAGCCGTCCTGCAGCTCCTGTGCCGCGCGGGCGGCCATTTGATTGCGGTCCCATGCCATGTCGCGGTCTCCTTACTTTGCTGCCGGGCGCGTGGTGCGCTGTTCGATGCGTTTCTCGTGATCGCCCTGAATGATGCGGTGCACATAGATGCCGGGCAGGTGGATCGAATCCGGGTCAAGGCTGCCGGTGGGGACGATTTCCTCAACCTCGGCCACGCAGATCTTACCGCAGGTGGCGGCGGGCGCGTTGAAGTTGCGGGCGGTTTTGCGGAACACCAGGTTGCCGGTCTCGTCCGCTTTCCAGGCCTTGACGATGGCGAGGTCGGCAAAGATGCCTTCCTCCATGATGTAATCCTCCATCGCGCCATCGGGGCCGGTGGGGAACTGCTTTTCCAGCTTGCCCTCGGCAATCACGGTGCCGACGCCGGTCTTGGTGAAGAAACCGGGGATGCCCGCGCCGCCGGCGCGCATACGTTCGGCCAGCGTGCCTTGCGGGTTGAACTCCAGCTCCAGCTCGCCGCTGAGATACTGGCGCATGAATTCGGCGTTTTCCCCCACGTAGGAGGAGATCATCTTTTTCACCTGTCGGGTCTGCAAAAGGATGCCAATGCCGAAATCATCGACGCCGGCGTTGTTGGAGGCAAAGGTCAGATCCTTGGTGCCCGCATCCTTGATCGCCTGCAACAGCAGTTCCGGAATACCGCAGAGCCCGAACCCGCCTGCGGCGATGAACATGCCATCGTGCAGAACACCGTCCAGCGCTTCGGCAGCGTTGGAATAAACCTTCTTCATATCCATCTCCCTTGATCATCAGCCAGGTTGGCAAAGTTCTGACCTCCGCCGCAGGCAGAGTCAACGATACGGAGAAAGACAGGTATTTCTACGGAGCGGCCCGCGCCACGGGCCGCCCGGCGCTGCCGACGCCAGCGGCGCTATGCCCAACGGGTCGAGGTCCGTCGTCAGACGGGGCTGACCGGGCGGGAGCAGTTGCGATCGGGCCTTGGCGCCAGACCGGGCCGACCGGGGGCGCTGATGGCCGCCGCAACAATGGTCGGGCGGCTGCAACAGGATCCCGATCCGGGCACCGGCGGAAAGGGTCAGCCTTCGTCGCTGCTGGCTTCGGCGGCTTTCTTCTTGGTGGTCTTTTTGGACGTGGTTTTCTTCGCGGTGGTCTTCTTTGCCGCCGCTTTCTTGGCCGGAGCCTTTTTCGTGGCACCGGATTTGCCGACCTTCTCGCTGATCAGCTGCAGCGCCATCTCGACCGTCACATCCTTGGGCTCGACATCCTTCGGGAGGGTCGCATTGACCTTCTCCCATTTGACATATGGCCCGTAGCGCCCGTCCATGATGCTGATGGCGCCGCCGCTTTCCGGGTGCTCGCCAAGCTCCTTCAGCGCCTTGGCTGCGGCGCGACGGCCGCGACCGGGGTTGGCGCGCTTTTCCGCCAGCATTTCAACCGCGCGGTTCATACCGATCTCAAAAACATCGAGTGTCTCCTTGAGATTGACATAGACCGGCTTGTCCTCATCCGGTTTCTGATGCGCGATATAGGGGCCAAAGCGGCCCAGATTGGCCTGAATCACGCCGCCTTCGGGATGTTGGCCAACCTCGCGGGGCAGGGTCAGCAGGGTCACCGCCTGTTCCAGCCCGATCTCATTCGGGCCCCAGCCCGGCAGGAAGTCGCGCCCCTGTTTGGGCAGCGACGAACGCGGCGGCTTCTTGTTCTCAGGCGTCGCCTCGCCGCGCTGCACATAAGGCCCGAAGCGGCCGGATTTCAGGTGGATCTCATCACCGTCGTCTTCGCCCAGGATCCGCTCATAGCCTTCGGCACCCTCGCCGGAGATCGGGCGGGTGTAGTTGCATTCGGGATAATTGCCGCAGCCGACAAAGCCGCCGGTGCGCGAGGTCTTGAGGTGCAGCTGGCCCGCGCCGCATTTGGGGCAGATACGCGGATCGCCGCCATCCTCACGCGGGGGATAAAGCTGCGGCGCAAGTGCTGCGTCCAGCACATCCAGCACCTCGGTGATGCGCAGATCTGAGGTTTCGGCAATGGCTGCCGAGAAATCGCGCCAGAATTTGCCCAGAATATCCTTGTAATCGCGCTGGCCGGCGCTGACGTCATCCAGCTCGCCTTCCAGATTGGCGGTGAATTCATAGCCGACATAGGTGCGAAAGAAATTCAGCAGGAAGATGGTGACAATCCGGCCCTTGTCTTCGGGGAACAGGCGGTTCTTGTCCTTGCGGACATATTCGCGGTCCTGAATCGTGGTGATGACAGACGCATAGGTGGAGGGGCGCCCGATCCCCAGCTCTTCCATGCGTTTGACCAATGTCGCCTCGGTGAAGCGCGGCGGTGGCTGGGTGTGGTGTTGCAGGCCCAGCACGGATTTGCTGTCGGAGAGGATGGCGGCACCGGTATCGGCCTTTTCCGCCTGTGGCCCCAGCGTGGGCGCGAACTTCAGCGCCTCTCCCTGCATGATCTGGGGCAGGCGCTTGTCGTCTTCGTCCACGACATCGTCGCGGCCCTCTTCATAGACCCGCAGGAACCCGTCAAACAGCATCACCTGACCGGTGGCACGCAGCACCACCTGCGCGTCCTTGGAGCCGATATCAACCGTGGTCCGCTCGAGACGTGCGCCTTCCATCTGGCAGGCGAGGGTCCGCTTCCAGATCAGGTCATAAAGCTTGCGCTGATCATCTTCGGAGACCTTCAGGCTCTTGGCATCGCGGCCCATCTCGGTGGGGCGGATACATTCATGAGCTTCCTGCGCGTTCTTGGCCTTGTTCTTGTAGATGCGTGGCGATGACGGCACATATTCGGCGCCGTAGCGTTTGGCGATTTCGGCGCGGGCCTCCTGCACGGCCTCGGGCGCCATGTCGATGCCGTCGGTTCGCATATATGTAATGTAGCCTGCCTCATAGAGACGCTGTGCTGCATTCATGCACTGCTTGGCGCCCATGCCGAATTTGCGGCTGGCTTCCTGTTGCAGGGTCGAGGTCATGAAAGGTGCGGAGGGGTTGCGGGAGGCGGGTTTAGCCTCGACCGACTGCACCACCATGTCGCGGCTGGCAACTGCCTGAACGGCGAGTTCGGCGGCGGTGGAATTGGCCAGGCTGTATTTGTCCAGCTTGTCGCCGCCCAGAACCGTCAGACGGGCTTCGAATTCCTGGCCGCGCGGCGTTGCTAGGCTCGCCTTTACCGACCAGTATTCCTGCGGGTTGAAGGCTTCGATTTCCAGCTCGCGCTCAACGATCAGGCGCAGGCAGACCGACTGCACGCGCCCGGCAGAACGGGCACCGGGCAGCTTGCGCCATAGCACCGGCGACAGGTTGAAGCCGACAAGATAGTCCAGCGCGCGCCGCGCCAGATAGGCCTCGACCAGCGGCATATCCACCTGACGGGGGTTCTTCATCGCCTCGGCGACCGCTTCCTTGGTGATCGCATTGAAGGTGACGCGGCTGACGGCGGTGTCCTTCTTGATCGAGCGGCGCTTGGTCAGCGCTTCCTGCAGGTGCCAGCTGATCGCCTCGCCTTCGCGATCGGGGTCGGTCGCGAGGATCAGGGCGTTGTCGTCTTTCAGCGCGTCGGCGATGGCCTTGATGTGTTTGCGGCTGTCGGCGCCAACCTCCCAGGTCATCGCAAAATCATCGTCCGGTTCGACCGATCCATTCTTAGCAGGCAGGTCGCGCACATGTCCGTATGAGGCCAGAACCGTGTAGTCTGAGCCAAGATACTTGTTGATTGTCTTGGCTTTAGCTGGGGATTCTACAACAACAACGGGCATAAATTCGAAAACCTCTATGGGACGGGCTGCGGGCGCTCTATGGCGGGGCAACATGTGGGGTGCAAGGGGAGATTGTCAATCCGGCATCGAATGACCGGGGGCTGATGCGTCAATCAGCGCTGGGGCTTGGGCGTGGCCGTGCTGTCTGACGTCGCATCGAAATCACTGCGAACCAGCATTCCGCCCGCCGCGCGGGCCACGGCGCCGGACAGCTCCAGATCGGTGAGCGCCGGTGCCAAATCACGCGAGGGGATCGCCAGATCGCGGACCAGTTGATCCTCCGCCGTCGGGGCGGGGCCGAGCCGGTCGAGGATCTGTTGGTGCAGCGCTGCGGTGTCGCGCAGATTGCGCCGCTCCTTCGGTGGTGGCGGCAGTTCGGTGAGGCGGGCACTGGCGGCAGCCTCCGGCGGTGGCACCGGGCGATCCGACAGTTCCGCCACCACACGGTGCGACAGATCCATTGGCGGCAGCGCCTCGATCACGTCCTGCGCGTTGCGCACCAGCTGGGCGCCGTCGCGGATCAGCATGTTGCAGCCAGCCGCGCGGGCATCAAACGGATGGCCGGGCACGGCCAGCACGTCACGGCCCAGATCCAGCGCATCGCGCGCGGTGATCAAAGAGCCGGATTTGGCGGCCCCCTCGACCACCACCACGGCCTGCGCCGCCCCTGCGATAATGCGGTTGCGGGCCGGAAAATGCCGGGCTTTCGGCGACATGCCCGGCGGGTGTTCGGAGATCATCAGCCCCTGTTCGGCAATATCCCCGGCGAGGCGGGTGTTTTCGGTCGGGTAGATGACATCAACACCACCTGCCATCACGGCGCAGGTGCCGGTGCGCAGGGCCGCCATATGTGCGGCGGTGTCGATCCCGCGGGCCAGCCCGGAGATGATGCAATAGCCCGCTTCGCCCAGGTCCCGTGCCAGCGCGCGGGCCATGCGCACCCCAAGGGAGGAGGCGTTGCGGGCGCCGACGATGGCGATGGTGGGCTGGTGCAGCAGGGCCGGATCGCCAACAGCCCAGAGCAGGGGCGGGGCGTCGCGCAGCGCGGCCAGATGTGAGGGATAATTGGCCTCACCAAAGCACAAAAGCCGCGCATTGGCGGCTTCTGCGGCCTTGATTTCGGCGAGTGCCGCATCGACAGAGCATGTTTCATACCCTTTAATGCCAGCGGCGCGTGCCATTTCAGGCAACGCGGATAGCGCGTTCTGCGCTGACCCATATTTCGCGAGGAGACGGTGAAACGTCACCGCGCCAACACGTCTTGAGCGCAACAGGCGGAGCCAGGAAATCCGAATATCTTCCGTGGTGGGTGGGAGTGGGGGGTGAGTGGAAGAATGTGCTTCTTCGGTCATCCTGCGCTCCGCCTTGTTGCAAGACTATGATTAGCTCTTGAGTGGTTAACAGGTGATGAACATAGAGAATTAAAGGCAATATTTTTAAAAAACTCAATTCTAACACGTTCTACTGCAAGTAAAATTTCGCAACCTTTGGGCGTTTGACCGTGCTGCGGGGGGCCTTGCAGGGCCGCTGTGAGACTGCTGCAAATCGTAAAATCAACGAAAAATGCCGCCGAGTCGGTTGGTTAGCGACACGGCGGCGATTCTGATCTTAGGTCTGATGCGTATGGGGGGATGAGGTCAGGTGGCGGAACCGCCAACGGTCAGCCCGCCCATCAGGACTGTGGGTTGCCCCACGCCGACCGGCACCCATTGCCCCTGCTTGCCGCAATTGCCCATGCCGGGGTCCAGCGCCATGTCATTGCCAAGCGCGCGGATCTTGTTCAGGGCCGTGGCGCCATCGCCGATCAGGGTTGCCCCCTTCACCGGTGCGCCGACCTTGCCGTCCTTCACCCGGTAGGCCTCGGTGCAGGAGAAGACGAATTTGCCATTGGTGATGTCCACCTGACCGCCGCCAAAGCCGACAGCCCAGATGCCATCCTTGATGGAGGCCACCAGATCGTCCGGGTTGGCATCGCCGCCCAGCATATAGGTGTTGGTCATCCGTGGCATCGGCGCATGGGCATAGCTCTGACGGCGCCCGTTGCCGGTGCTCTCCACCCCCATCAGCCGGGCGTTCTGTCGGTCCTGCATAAAGCCGACCAGCTTGCCGTCCTCGATCAGGGTGGTTTTCTGGCTGGGGGTGCCTTCGTCATCAATGGTGATGGAGCCGCGTCGGTCCGGGATGGTGCCGTCATCCAACACGGTCACGCCCTTGGCCGCGATCTGCTGGCCCATCAGACCTGCGAAGGCCGAAGAGCCCTTGCGGTTGAAATCGCCTTCCAGCCCATGGCCGATGGCCTCATGCAGGAGGATACCGGGCCAGCCGGGGCCAAGCACCACATCCATTTCCCCGGCCGGGGCGGGCACCGCCTCAAGGTTCACGCAGGCAATACGCAGCGCCTCGCGGACCTTGGCCTGCCAGTCTGCGGGCGCGACCAGACCATCCAGCCCGACGCGGCCACCGCCACCGGCAGAGCCGCTTTCGCGTCGACCGTCCTGTTCCACGATCACCGAGACATTGAGCCGGGTCATTGGGCGCACGTCCCGCACCCGGGTGCCATCGGCGCGCAGGATCTCCACCTCCTGAAGCGAAGCCGCCAGCGCGGCAGAGACCTGCACCACGCGCGAGTCCTGATCGCGGGCAAAGGCGTCGATCTCGCGCAGCGTCTCTACCTTTACGGCAAAGGGCATAGCGCCAATCGGATCATCCTCAGTATAAAGTCTGGTGTTGGTGCGCACCGGCGGCGGGGCCATGGTGCCGCCGCCATCGCCCACGGCGAGCCGTGCGGTCTCGGCCGCGCGCTTCAGACCGGAGATCGAGACATCGGTGGAATGGGCATAACCGGCCACCTCGCCATTGACGGCGCGCAGTCCGAACCCCTCGGCAGCGTCATAGCTGGCGTTGCGCAGCCGCCCATCGTCGAACACCAGCGCCTCCGACTTGCGCCGTTCGACGAAAATCTCGCCATCATCGGCCCCCGCGAGCGCCTGACGCAGCACCCCCAGGGCCTCGTCCTCGGGCAGGGTGGTTTCAAACGGGCGGAAGGCTGCGGTATCCATGGTTTGACCTCGGTTTTTTTGATCTAAATCAAGAAAGCGACGCTTTGACGCGAGCATTCCTCTTTAACTGCACGATGGAATATGATTTTTAGCAGCGTCAAAGACAACGGGTCCGGCGCGTTTTGTGGAATCAAACTTCCGACATAGGACGTCGGCGCAGGAATAACTCGATCAACCGATCAACTGATCAGGACATGACATGAAGAACGCTTTGATGCTTTCAGGCCTTTTTTCGGGCCTCTCGAGCCTTCCAGCTATCGCGCAAGACGGTCTGGAAACCATTGGCAAGCCGGTTGACGGCGGCCTCGGCTTCCAGCCCGCGGCGACCGAGCTTGCCGAAGGCATCCATTCTCTGGATTACATGATTCTGGTGATCATCACCGCTGTTTGTGTGTTCGTTGGCGGGCTGCTGCTCTATGCGATCTTGCGCTTTAACCGTCGCGCCAACCCGAATGCGTCACAGTTCACCCACAACACGCCGATTGAAATCGCATGGACCGTTGTGCCGATCCTGATCCTGGTCTTCATCGGGTCCTTCTCGCTGCCGGAACTGTTCCGCCAGCAGGAAATCCCCGAGGGTGACCTCACCATCAAGGTGACCGGCTACCAGTGGTACTGGGGCTATGAATATGTCGACCACGAGTTCGGCTTTGAAAGCTTCATGCTGGCCAAGGAAGATCTGGCAGCCAACGGCTATGCCGAAGACGAGTATCTGCTGGCCACCGACACCGCCGTCGTTGTTCCCGTTGGCAAGACCGTCGTGATGCAGGTGACCGGCGCGGACGTGATCCACTCCTGGACCATACCGGCCTTTGGTGTGAAGCAGGATGCGGTTCCGGGTCGTCTGGCCGAACTGTGGTTCAAGGCTGACAAGGAAGGCATCTACTTTGGTCAGTGCTCCGAACTCTGCGGCAAGGACCACGCCTATATGCCGATCACCGTGAAAGTGGTGAGCCAGGAGGCCTATGACGCCTGGCTGGAAGGCGCGATCGAAGAATACGCCGGTCTGCCCCAGTCCTATCAGGTCGCCTCCAACTGAGCGACACGACAGGCGCTTGCCTTCGGGCGGGCGCCGCCTAGCTATCACGTGAAATCGGATCGGGCCGCGCCACGTCGCGCGCCCGCTTTGGCAAAGATTGTTCACGATCAAAAGAGAGCACCATGACTGACGCAAGCATCAACGCCAGCACCGTCCAGCAGGGGGACGCGGAGTTCGGGGATTATTTTGCCCTGCTCAAACCGCGTGTCATGTCTCTGGTGGTGTTCACGGCGCTGGTGGGTCTGCTGGCCGCGCCGGTCGGGGTGCACCCTGTCATCGGTTTCAGCGCCATCCTGTTCATCGCCATCGGTGGCGGTGCCTCCGGCGCGCTGAACATGTGGTGGGACGCCGATATCGACCAGGTGATGAAACGCACCAAGAGCCGCCCGATCCCCGCAGGCAAGGTCGAACCGGGCGAGGCACTGGCGTTGGGGCTGGCGCTGTCGGGCCTGTCGGTGATCATGCTGGCGCTGGCGACCAACGTGTTTGCCGGGGCGTTCCTCGCCTTCACCATCTTCTTCTATGTGGTGATCTACACCATGTGGCTGAAACGGGCGACGCCGCAGAATATCGTCATCGGCGGTGCCGCGGGGGCCTTCCCGCCGGTGATCGGCTGGATTGCAGCGACCGGCAGCATGGCCGTTGAACCCTGGCTGATGTTTGCTCTGACCTTCATGTGGACACCGCCGCATTTCTGGGCGCTAGCGCTGTTCATGCGCTCGGATTATGACGATGCGGGCGTGCCGATGCTGACCGTGACCCATGGCCGCCGGTCGACCCGCAAACATATTCTGATCTACACCGCCCTGCTGGCCCTGCTGGCTGTTGGCACCGCCTTCTCCGGCGTTGGTGGCCCGATCTATCTGGTGGTGGCGCTGGTGCTGAACGCACTGTTCCTGCATGGCGCTTGGAAAATCTCGCGCCGCGATGAAGACGACAGCGAGGCCGACAACTTCAAGGTGGAGCGCAGTTTCTTCAAGCTGTCGCTGCTCTACCTGTTCCTGCATTTTGGCGCGATCCTGGCCGAGGCGGTTCTGAAACCCTACGGATTGGGAGGCTGGTAATATGAGCCTGCGCAAAGAACATGAGCTGCACCAGAGACGTAAGGGACGCAATATCGGTGTCGGCGTTCTGCTGGGGTCTTTTGTGGTGCTGGTGCTGGCGCTGACCATCGTCAAGGTCACATCGGCGGGGTTCAAATTCCCGAACGCCTCCGCCGCAGAGCAGAGTGAGGGGCAGGGCTGATGGCATTGCAGGGACCACAGAAAACCGTCGTACAGCTGGTTGGTGTTGTTGTCCTGATGGGCGGCCTCGCCTGGGCATCGGTGCCGTTCTATGACTGGTTTTGCCGGGTGACCGGCTTTGGCGGTGTGACGGGCGTTGCCGAGAAGGGGTCGGATACCGTTCTGGATCAGACCATCACCGTACGCTTTGACGCCTCCAAGGAACGCAACATGCCGTGGGAATTCACCCCGGTTGAGCGTGAGATGAAGATCAAGATCGGCGAGACAGGGCTGGCTTTCTACGAGGCCTACAACCCCACCGACCGCCCGGTCGCGGGTCAGGCATCCTATAATGTGACGCCTTATTCGGCTGGTGCCTTCTTTGAGAAAATTGCCTGCTTCTGCTTTGAGGAGCAGGTGTTGCAACCGGGGGAGCGGGTCGAAATGCCCGTGACCTTCTTTGTCGATCCCGAAATTGTCGAGGATCGTGACGGAAAATACGTGCATACGATCACGCTGTCGTACACATTCTATGAAATCGATCTGCCAGAAGGGTATGCCGCCCTTGAAACCGGTGATACAGCCGGGGCAGGCACAAACACGAACTAGGCCGCTTTGGTGAGGGACACTTAAATGGCGCACGCTAAAAATCACGACTATCATATTCTTCCGCCGTCGATCTGGCCTCTGCTCAGCTCGCTTGGCACGTTCATCATGCTGTTCGGTGCGGTTCTGTGGATGCACGGGATCACCGCCTATGCGTTCTGGGGCGGCTTTGTCATGGTGGTCTACAGCGCCTATGCCTGGTGGGCAGAGGTTGTCGCCGAGGCGCGCCAGGGGGATCACACCCCAGTGGTGCGGATCGGCCTGCGCTATGGCTTCATCCTCTTTGTGATGTCCGAAGTGATGTTCTTCTTCGCCTGGTTCTGGTCGTTCTTCAAACATGCGATCTACCCGATGGAGACCTATGTCGGCACCGCCTATGCAGCGCCCGAGATCTACCCGGTCGATGCTTTCCACCTGCCGCTGATCAACACGCTGGTGCTGCTGCTGTCGGGCTGTGCGGTGACCTGGGCGCACCACGCGCTGGTTCACAACAACGACCGCAAGGCGCTGATCCAGGGTCTGGCCATCGGCATCGTTCTGGGCATCTTCTTCACCTTCCTGCAGGGCTATGAATATGCCCACCTGCTGCACGAAGGCTGGCAGTTCGGCGGCGATGAGTTCTACTCGAACTTCTTCATGGCGACCGGTTTCCACGGTTTCCACGTGATCATCGGCACCATCTTCCTGACCGTCTGCCTCATCCGCGCGATGAAGGGGGATTTCACCCCCGAGCAGCACGTGGGTTTTGAAGCCGCCGCCTGGTACTGGCACTTCGTTGACGTGGTCTGGCTGTTCCTCTTCGTGGCGGTCTACGTCTGGGGCACCGCCGGTCTCGCCCACTAAGGGCATCGCCCGAATTGTAACGGGTACAGGTTTAAGGTTTCGAATCCCGACCTGACCCCGTAAGACATGCAGCGCGCGGAGCCATGCTCCGCGCGCTTTCTCATTCGCAAGGACGGCGCGATGCGACGGTTGATCTTTCTCTCCCTTGTTGGCGGTCTGGGCCTCATGGCGCTGCTGTCGCTGGGGATCTGGCAGATCCAGAGACTGGAGTGGAAAGAAGACCTGCTTCAGACCATCGAGGCGCGCATCGCCGCTGCGCCGACGGCGCTGCCGCTGACCCCGACCGAGGAAGACGACCGTTACCGTGCCGTCATAGTCCGCGGTCGGATCGAGCCGGGCGAACTTCATGTCTTCTGGGTGACCAAGGCGGCAGAGACCGGCTATCGCATCATCGCCCCTCTGGTGACGGAGGAGGGCCGCCGCCTGCTTCTGGACCGCGGGTTCATTGCCTCCGCCGCCAAGGAGCGCGCGCGCGCGTTTGGTCCGGTCACGGTTACCGGCAACCTGCTGTGGCCGGATGAAGCCGACTGGACCACACCGGCCCCCGAAGTTGACACCAATATCCTCTATGCCCGCGATCTGGCCTATATGGCAGAGCGGCTCGACACTGAACCGGTGCTGATTGTGGCCCGCAGCGTCGCCCCAGATGCAGCGGTGACACCACAGCCGGTGACCACGGCGGGCATTCAGAACAATCACTTGCAATACGCGATCACCTGGTTTTCGCTGGCCCTTATCTGGGCCGCGATGACCACTTATTTCCTGTGGCGCTCGCGCCCCAAATCCGAAGGCTGAAGCGATGAAATATATCTCGACCCGGGGCCAGGCGCCCGAGCTGACCTTTGAAGATGCCATGCTGACCGGGCTTGCCCGTGACGGCGGTCTTTACGTGCCGACGGAAATCCCGACCATGTCGAAGGATGAGATCGCGGCCCTTGCCGGTCTCTCCTACGAGGAGGTCGCCTTTCGCGTGATGCGCCCCTTCCTTGGGGATTGCTTCACGGATGAGGAATTCCGCGGCATCATCGCCCGCGCCTATGACGGCTTTGGCCACGCCGCCCGCGCGCCGCTGGTGCAGCTGGCGCCGAACCATTTCCTGCTGGAGCTGTTTCACGGCCCGACGCTGGCGTTCAAGGATTTCGCGATGCAGCTGATCGGCCAGCTGTTTGAAACCGCCCTGAAACGGCGCGGCGACAGCGTGACCATCGTCGGCGCCACCTCCGGCGATACCGGATCGGCGGCGATCCAGGCCTTTGGTGGCTTGGAGGCGGTCAATGTCTTTATCCTCTATCCGCATGGCCGGGTGTCCGAGGTGCAGCGCCGCCAGATGACCACGCCCACCGATTCCAATGTGCATGCGCTTGCCGTGGATGGTGACTTCGACGATTGCCAGGCCGCGCTGAAGGATATGTTCAACGACTTCGACTTCCGCGATGAGGTGAAACTGGCCGGCGTGAACTCGATCAACTTTGCCCGCGTGCTGGCACAGGTGGTCTATTACTTCACCTCCGCCGTGTCGCTGGGCGCGCCGGAGCGCAAGATCAGCTTCACCGTGCCGACCGGCAATTTCGGCGACATCTTTGCAGGTTTCATCGCCAAGCAGATGGGCCTGCCCATCGACAAGCTGGTGGTCGCCACCAACCAGAACGATATCCTGCATCGCTGCCTGAGCGGGCAGGGCTACCACAAGGGCGAAACCATTCCGTCGATCTCCCCGTCGATGGACATCCAGGTCTCGTCTAACTTTGAACGCGCGCTGTTCTATGCCTACGGGCAAGATGGCGCGGCAGTGGCTCAGCTGATGGAGGAGCTGAAGACAGGCGGTTTCGAGGTGAGCAAGGGCGCCATGCAGGCCCTGCAGGAGCATTACGTGTCCGGTCGCTGCTCGGAGGAGGAAACCTCCGCCACCATCAAATCCGAACGCGCCGCCTCGGGTGAGCTGCTCTGCCCGCATAGCGCCATCGGCGTGAAAGTCGCCAATGAACAGCGTGACACATCGGTCCCGATGGTGACTCTGGCCACCGCCCATCCGGCGAAATTCCCGGCTGCGGTCGAGGCTGCCAGCGGCGTTCATCCGCCTCTTCCCCCGCGCATGGCAGATCTGTATGACAGATCGGAGCGGGTGACGCGGATCGCCAATGATCTGACCACTCTTGAGACACATATCAGAAAGCACATCGCGAATTGACAGTTCAACAGCACCAACTCGCCAACGGGTTCAGGATCGTCACCGAAACCATGCCGGGGCTGCAATCTGCCGCCATCGGCATCTGGGTGACCGCAGGCGGGCGGAACGAGCGGATCGAGCAGAACGGCATCGCTCATTTTCTTGAGCATATGGCGTTCAAAGGCACCAAGCGGCGCAGCGCGCTGGAGATTGCCGAGGCGATCGAGGATGTTGGCGGCTATATCAACGCCTACACCAGCCGCGAAGTGACCGCCTATTACGCCCGCGTGTTGCAGGAGGATGTACCTCTGGCGCTGGATGTCGTGGCCGACATCGTTCTGAAACCGGTGTTCGACCCGCGCGAGATCGAGATTGAGCGTGGCGTGATCCTACAGGAAATCGGTCAGGCGCTGGATACGCCCGATGATGTGATTTTCGACTGGCTTCAGGAAGAAAGCTATCACGATCAGCCCATTGGCCGCACCATCCTTGGCCCCGCCGAACGGGTGCGGGCCTTTGGCCGCGAAGATCTGGAACGCTTTGTCTCGGAACATTATGGCCCCGGCCAGATGATCCTTGCCGCCTCCGGTGCGGTGGATCACGATGCTATTGTCAAACTGGCCGAAGAGCTGTTTGGCAAAATGCCCCCCAAGACGTTGATTATGCCCGCAGCGGCCAGCTTCACGGGCGGTGAGGCGCGCCATGAAAAGGCGCTGGAACAGGCCCATATCGCACTGGCGTTTGAGGGGCCGGGCTACCGCGACGATGCGATCTATACCGCGCAGATCTACTCCAGCGCACTGGGGGGCGGCATGTCGAGCCGCCTGTTCCAGGAGGTGCGTGAAAAACGCGGGCTGTGCTACACCATCTTTGCCCAGACCGGCGCCTATGCCGATACCGGCACGCTCACGCTATATGCAGGCACCTCCGGCGATCAGCTGGATGAATTGGCTGGCATCACCATCGATGAGATGAAGCGCGCCGCCAGTGATATGAGCGACGCCGAGGTGGACCGGGCTCGGGCGCAGATGAAGGCGGGGATGTTGATGGGGCTGGAAAGCCCCACCAACCGCGCCGAACGGTTGGCACGGCTGGTGCAGATCTGGGACAAGGTGCCGCCGCTTGAGGAGACCGTGGCGCGGATCGACGCGGTGACCACTGCCGATGTGCGCGCCATGGCCGAAGAGATGGCCCACCGGGCCTCGATGGCTTTGGCGCTCTATGGTCCGGTGGGCGATGCCGCCCCGCTGGCCGCTCTGCAGGAGAGGCGCGCGGCCTGATGTTGCTGACCGGACGCAAGGTGCGTATCGAGACCGAACGCCTGACTCTCAGGCCGCCGGTTCATGCGGATTTTCGCGACTGGGCGGCGCTGCGCCAGCACAGCCAGGGCTATCTCACCCCGTGGGAACCGAGCTGGGCGGCGGATCACCTGAGCCGCAAGAGCTTCACCAATCGGGTCTATTGGGCGCGCCGGGCGGTCAGCTCCGGTTCGGCGCTGCCGCTGTTCCTGATCCGGCGCAGCGATCAGCTGCTGATCGGGGCAATCACCCTCGACAATATCCGTCGTGGGCCTGCGCAGGCGGGCACATTGGGGTATTGGACCGGTCAGCCCTTTGCCCGCCACGGCTATATGCGTGAGGCGATCGGGGCCGTGGTGCATCACGCCTTTACCAAGCTGGACCTCAGCCGGATCGAGGCGGCCTGTCTGCCGGAAAACGCCGCCTCGCGCGGGCTGTTGGAGAGTGCGGGCTTCAAATATGAAGGTGTGGCGCAATCCTATCTGCAAATCAACGGGCGCTGGCGTACCCACGTTCTATATGCTTCCCTGCGCCATGACCGGCGCGGACGCACGCAGGTCGGCCAGGCCTGAGGCCGCGGCGCGCGCGGTCAACGCGAGGGCCGACCCCACAGCACGGCATTAGGAGAGATGCGTATGACCCTGAACCCTGCGGACACCGGTTTTGTCGACCATCTGCGCGCGGTGCTGCCTGCCGATACCCTGCGCCCGGCTGAACCGCGTTATCTGGAAGAGCCGCGTGGCCGCTATCACGGGCAGGCGGGGGTCATCGCCCTGCCGCGCAGCACCGACGAGGTCGCGACGGTTCTGCGCGCGGCCCATGCAGCCCATGTGCCGGTGGTGCCCTATGGCGGCGGCACCGGACTGGTCGGCGGTCAGATCATGGGTGCCGGGGGGCCGGCGCCGCTGGTGATTTCGCTGGAACGGATGACCGCCCTGCGCGGAGTTTACCCGCAGGAGAACGTTATCGCGGTTGAGGCGGGCATGATCTTGGCCGACGTGCAACGCGCCGCCACCGAAGCGGGCCGACTGTTCCCGCTGTCACTCGCCGCCGAGGGCACCGCCCGCATCGGCGGCACCCTTTCGACCAATGCCGGCGGCGTCAATGTTCTGCGCTACGGCAATGCCCGCGATCTCTGTCTGGGACTGGAAGCCGTGCTGCCAACCGGCGAGATCTGGCAGGGCCTCAGCCGCCTGCGCAAGGACAACACCGGTTATGATCTGCGCAACCTGCTGATCGGGGCCGAGGGCACGCTGGGCATTATCACGGCAGCGTCGCTGAAACTCTCCGCGATTCCGGCCGAACAGGGCACCGCGATGCTGACAGTGGCCTCGCCCGCGGCGGCGATTGATCTGCTGGCGATGGCGCGGGACCAGCTGGGCGAGACGATCAGCGCCTTCGAACTGATCCACCGGCAGGGGCTTGAGTTCCTGCGCGAAACCCTGCCAGATCTGCGGCTGCCCTTCAGCGACCTGCCGGACTGGTGCGTGCTGATTGATCTTGGACTGCCGCAGGGCAGCGCCCCGCAGGATGCCTTGGCGCAGCTGTTTGAGACGGCGCTGGCAGCGGGGCTGAGCAGCGATGGCGTCATCGCCCAGTCTGAGGCGCAGCGGCAGGCGCTATGGTCGGTGCGCGAACATATCCCGGAAGGCAACCGCCGCATCGGCTCGGTCTCCAGCCATGATATCTCGATCCCGATTTCGCGCATCCCCGATTTCATTGTCGAAGGTGGCAAGCGTCTGGCGGCTCTGGGAGATATGCGGATCAATTGCTTTGGCCATCTGGGCGACGGCAATCTGCATTACAATGTCTTTCCGGCGCAGGGGCGGGACCGCAGCGCCTATGAGCATCTGCGCGATGAGGTGAAACGCTGCGTCCATGATCTGACCCATGACTACGGCGGCTCGGTCAGCGCCGAACATGGCATCGGGCGGCTGAAGGTCGCCGATCTGGCGCGATATGGCGATCCGGTCAAACTGGCGGCAATGCGGGCGATCAAACAGGCGCTTGATCCGCATGGCATCATGAACCCCGGCGCGGTGGTGCCACTGGCAGACTAGGCAGTGGTGGTACCGTCGTTAGGCCGGTTGCATCCGGGGCCGCGCCGGTCGGCTGCGCATCAGCAGCAGCACCATGATCGCGATGTTGAGCCCGTTCCACAGGATCCCGTTCACAAAGGCCAGCTGATAGGACCCGCTGACGTCGTAGATCCAGCCGGACATCCAGCCTCCCAGCGCCATGCCGAGGATGGTCATCATCATTACGAAACCAACTCGCGTTCCGGCTTCCTCTGGGGGCATGTATTCCCGCACCACCAGCGCATAGCTGGGAACGATCCCGCCCTGCGCCAGGCCAAAGATGGCGCTGACCAGATAAAGCGAGACCATGCCGTCATAGGGCAGGTATAGAAACAGCGCGATACATTGCAGGATGGAGCCCACCAGCAGCGTGCGTACGCCGCCGAACCGATCCGCGACCAGCCCCGAAATCACCCGGCTGACCACGCCGCCCAGCAGCATCAGCGACAGCATCTCGGCGCCCACCGTGGGGCCGTAGCCCAGCCCGACGCAATAGGCCACGATATGGACCTGCGGCATCGACATGGCGACGCAGCAGCCAATACCGGCCAGCCCCAAAATCCACTGGAGCTGGCGCGGAGAGAGCCCGGCCCGGGCCGCGTTGCTGGCGGATGCGGCTGCGCTGTGGCCCAGGGCGTCCACCGGGATGCGCCGCCGCAGCACCACGGACAAAGGCACGACCACCAGCAGCGTGACCATTGCCAATGTGGCGTAAACGCTGCGCCAGCCGCTTTCGGCCAGCATATCGGCAAGGGCGGTCGGCCAGATCGCCCCGGAGAGGTAGTTGCCACTGGCCACCAGCGCCACCGCGATGCCGCGCCGCCGCTGGAACCAATGCGAAATATCGGCGATCAGCGGACCAAACCCCGCTGCCGTGCCAAGCCCCAGAAACAGATGTGCCGCCGACAGCCAGAGCATATCCGGCGCCAGCATCGCCAGCCCGTAGCTCACCGCGCTGAGCGCCGCCGCCGCGCAGAGCGCCAGCGTGATGCCAAACCGGTCTACCAGACGGCCAATCACCAGATTGCCAACGGCAAAGCCGATCATCGTCAATGTATAGGGTAGCGACGCCGCCGCACGGCCTGCGCCAAACTCGGCTTCGACCGCAGGCATCACCACAATCACCGCCCACATGCCGACATTGGCGACGGTGGCAATGGCCAGCGTCACCAGAAGTCTGGTCCAGGAGTAGCGGCTGTCGAGGATTGCGGATGTAGACATGTCGGCACGCTAGGAGACGCGCCGACATGCTGCAACGATAATAACGCCTGTTACCGGGGGAGAGAGGCCTAAAGGCTGCTATCGTTGCAAAGGGTCTCGGCAGCGACGTCTCGGGCCGCCGCTGCCGATGGTGGCGCTGAGGCATCCCGCGATCCGAAAGGAAAAAGATCGCCGGGCTGCGTTCACGCCACCTGTGGGTGGTGGCCGCGCGAACCGCTTCGCTGGCCGACCCACCCGTAGGCTCAGGGCATGATCACGGTATCAATGACGTGAATGACGCCGTTTTCAGCCTCGATATCGGCGGTCACCACCTTGGCCTCATCGACCATCACGCCGCTGTCCAGATCAATGGTGATTTCGCTGCCCTGAACGGTGGCGGCCTTCATGTCATCGACCAGATCACCGGACATCACCTTGCCTGGCACCACGTGGTAGGTCAGGATCTCGATCAGCTTGTCCTTGTTTTCAGGCTTCAGCAGTTCTTCGACGGTGCCCTCGGGCAGGGCGGCAAAGGCGGCATCGGTCGGGGCAAACACGGTGAAGGGACCGTCGCCTTTCAGGGTGTCGACCAGGCCAGCAGCTTCAACAGCGGCGACCAGGGTCGAGAAGTCACCGGCACCCGCAGCCGTGTCAACGATGTCCTTTGCGTGACCACCGGCAAAAGCCGAGGTGGTCAGGGAGAGAGTGGCGGCGGCGGTCAGAAGTGTCTTGCGGATCATGAGTACAGTCCTCTGTCTGGGTTACCTGCCTGTGTCGGCATTGACGGTATTACGGCGAGGTCTGCGGTTTGGATCTGGCGGGTTTCCGCCACCTGCATGTTGACAAGAAAAGCGCGCCGCCTAAGCCGCGCGCTTTTAGAATTTCCACTCACAATTATGTGATTGAACGCTGGGTGCTCTTTGCAATTAAGGGGTGATCCAACCCTATTTGCAGAGGCTCAGGCGCCTTCGAATTCGCAGAGCACGGTGACATCCATGCCCAGATCTTCGAGCACCTTGCGGCCGCCAAGCTCCGGCAGGTCGATGATGAAGGCACAGGAGACGATCTCACCGCCGAGCCGCTCGATCAGCTTGATGCCCGCCGCCGCGGTGCCGCCGGTGGCCAGAAGGTCATCGACCACCAGAACCTTCTCTCCGGGCTGGATCGCGTCGTCATGGATCTCCATGATCGCCTCGCCATATTCCAGCTTGTACTCCTGGCTGATGGTGGTGCCGGGCAGCTTGCCCTTCTTGCGGATCGGCACAAAACCGACGCTCAGCTGGTGGGCGATGGCGCCACCAAGGATGAAACCGCGCGCCTCAAGCCCGACAACCTTGTCGATCTGCTCGCCCGCATAGGGGTGCAGCATCTGGTCGATCGCCATGCGAAACCCGCGCGGATCGGCAAACAGCGTGGTGACATCGCGGAACATGATGCCCTCATGGGGGAAATCCACGATGGTGCGGATGTAGTCTTTGACAGCAGTCTTGCGGGCCATGGGGTGTCCCCTTTTTGGTCGTCTGGAATGGGTCGTCTGATCTCTGGCGCCTGCGGCCCCTAGCGGGCGACGCGACCAATGATATGTCGCTGATGCTCTTGGCGCAGGCAAGGGGGCGGATGGGGTGGCTGCTCTCAACCGGCGCGGCTGTGGCCTTTCGGAACCAGCGGCGGAGGCGATAATCAACCGTTACCAGACCGGGCGGTCGGTATGCCGAGGCCGCCTCGGCGGCCCCGGCAGCCGGTCAGCCCAGAACCCGTGCGGCAACCGCATCCAGTTTGGCCAGAAGCGCGGCATCGCGTTTTTCCGGCGCCGTCATGATGGCATGTTCCAGCGCGCGGTCGCAGCCATGCGGGCAGGCCACGCGGGTCGCCCCCAGCAGCGCAGGCAGCCGCTGCACCAGCGCACGGCCCTTGGCGGAATTGCCGGTCAGGGTGGCGATGATGTCGGTGATCTCCACCGCGCCATGATCCGGGTGCCAGCTGTCGAAATCCGTCACCATGGCGATGGAAGCGTAGCAAAGCTCAGCCTCGCGGGCGAGCTTGGCCTCCGGCATATTGGTCATGCCGATCACGTCGCAGCCCCAGCTGCGGTACATCTTGCTTTCGGCCATGGAGGAGAACTGCGGCCCTTCCATACAGAGATAGGTGCCGCCGCGATGCACAGTGATGCCCGCGTCCCGCGCCGCGGTCTCTGCCGCATCGGACAGCCGCTCGCAGGTCGGATGGGCCACGCTGACATGCGCCACGCAGCCGGTGCCGAAGAAGCTCTTGTCGCGCGCGAAGGTGCGGTCGATGAACTGATCGACAGTGACAAAATCCCCCGGCGCCATCTCCTCGCGGAAGGAGCCGCAGGCGGAGATCGAAAACACATCCGTGACGCCGAGCCGTTTCAGCGCGTCGATATTGGCCCGGTAGGGCACTTCGGTCGGCGAATGCACATGGCCGCGCCCGTGGCGGGGCAGGAAGGCCATTTTCACACCATCGAGGTTGCCGGTCAGGATCTGATCCGAGGGCGCCCCCCAGGGCGTCTCAACCGAGACCCATTCTGCGTTTTGCAGCCCGTCGATGTCATAGAGGCCCGAGCCGCCGATGACGGCAATCATTGTTTCCTGTGTCACGTGTTCTGTCCCCTGAAGCTGGTCCTTGCCGTTCTGCCCGAGGAGGCCCCGGTTTGACAAGCGCGACGGGGGATTTGATTGCTGCCGCCCTGTGGGCGGTAGCAAGGCCTTCGGCGAGAGTATTTGGAGAAAGATGACAGGCGGGCGCTATTCGCGCCGGATGGTCCCGGTCAAAGCCGCCGCGCCAAGGGCGGTGACGATCCAGCCTGCAAGGGTGAAGACCCAGCGTGCCCACCACAGGATCACACCCGCAGGGCCACGGGTGGTGGAGGGTGCCCAGGCCTCGGTCTGGCCGAAGTCGATGATCGGAACCACGACGTCGGCGGCATAGGCGATGGCTGAGAAGCTTTCCCAGTCGCGGCCGGGAATGGTTGTCTCGCTCCAATGACCGGCGGGCTTCGCAGATCGGTCACTGCGGATTTGAGGGTTCAGATCGCACATAACACGATCTGGTGAAGCTCGAGAGCTGGCGGCGATGCGCTTTTCATCTGCTGGGGAAAGCTCGCCTTCCTGCATCGTCCTTAAATCCGTTATCTTGTTGGCGCCTTGCATCACATATTCTCCAATTCCAATTATGAGAACCGTCCGATGGATTGTGGGCCAATCAAAGCGAGGCGAGTGGTTAAGTGCTGCTAAACTCTTAAGTTGAATGTCAGCAGCGCTGCCGCAATGTTTCGCGTGCGAAACATTTGGACAGGAGGGCTGACCTGTTGGGCGCTGAGCGGGCGGTAACGGGGGCTGCCCTTGCCCCACTGGCGGAATTCCGCTAGGGGCGGGCGCTAACGATACCCTTTCCCGATCACAGGTGACCCCATGACCCGCGGCATTATGGCGACGCTCGCCAAACAGATTTCACCGCCCAATCTCTCCATCATGCAGGACGAGGGCTTTACCGTGGGCCGTGTGCGCACCGAATTGCTGTCGGGCCTGACCGTGGCGCTGGCGCTGGTGCCGGAGGCGGTCGCCTTTGCCTTTGTGGCGGGCGTGCACCCGCTGGTGGGGCTTTATGCGGCCTTTATGGTCGGGTTGATCACCGCGGTGTTCGGCGGGCGGCCCGGGATGATCTCGGGTGCGACCGGCGCGCTGGCGGTGGTGATGGTGGCGCTGGTGGCGCAGCACGGGGTGGAATACCTCTTTGCCACCGTGGTGCTGATGGGGATCTTGCAGATCTTTGCAGGTGTCATGCACTGGGGGAAATTCATCCGGCTGGTGCCGCATCCGGTGATGCTCGGCTTTGTGAACGGGTTGGCGATTGTGATCTTCCTGGCGCAGCTGACGCAGTTCAAGGACCCGGACAATACCGAGGCCTGGCTGGCAGGGTCGCAGCTGATCATGATGTTGGGGCTGGTGGGGCTGACCATGCTGATCATCTGGGGCACGCCCAAGATCACCGCCATCGTTCCGGCGCCACTGGCCGGGATCGGCATCGTGGCGGCACTGGTGATTGCGCTGGGCATTGACGTGCCGACGGTGGGCGATATGGCCTCGATCAAGGGCAGTTTCCCCTCCTTCCACAATCCGTTTGGCACGGGTGAAGGCCTTTACGGCACCGCGCTGGCCCCCTTCACGCTGGAGACGCTGTGGATCATTCTGCCCTATGCGGTGATCCTCGCGGCGATCGGCCTGATCGAGAGCCTGCTGACGCTGAACCTGGTTGGTGAAATCACCGGCAAGCGGGGCGGGGCAAGCCAGGAATGTATCGCGCAGGGGGCCTCCAATGTGGTCACAGGCTTCTTTGGCGGCATGGGCGGCTGTGCGATGATCGGCCAGTCGATGATCAACGTGAAATCCGGCGGTCGGACGCGGATTGCGGGCATTGCTGCGGCGCTGTTCCTGCTGGCGTTTATCGTGGTGGCCTCGCCGCTGATCGAGCAGATCCCGCTGGCGGCGCTGGTGGGCGTGATGTTCATGGTGGTGATCGGCACATTTGCCTGGAACAGCTTCAAGGTGATGACCAAAGTGCCCATGATGGACGCCTTTGTCATTGTGCTGGTGACCGTGGTGACGGTGATGACCGACCTTGCGATTGCGGTGGTTGTGGGCGTGATCGTCTCGGCGTTGGCCTATGCCTGGAACAACGCCCGCCGCATCCACGCCTATACCCGCGAATCCGCGACCGACAAGGGCGCCAAGGTCTATGAGATCGAGGGGCCGCTGTTCTTTGGCTCGACCGACGGGTTCATCGAGCTGTTCGATGTGGCGAATGACCCGGATCATGTGATCGTGGACTTTGCCCGCAGCCGGGTGGTGGACCAGTCGGCGCTACAGGCGATCGAGGCGCTGGCGGGCAAGTATGAGGCCGAGGGCAAGGCGCTGGTGCTGCGGCATCTGAGCCGTGATTGCCATCAGCTTCTGACCAAGGCCGGGCATCTGATGGTCGATAGCGACGATGACCCTGACTATGCGCTGGCGGTGGACTACTCGGTCAAGACCGGGATCCTGGGCGGCCACTAAGCTGTCCCGTGGCATCTGAAAGAAGAAACCCGCGACACCATCGGCGTCGCGGGTTTTCTCGTTTTACGGTGATTGAACGGCGCTCTCGGGCAAAGCTTGGTCAGTCCGGTGCCAGGGTCTCCAGCATGTCGAGGTCACCGGACAAGAGCGCAGGTTCAGCGCGCGAGATCAGGTCGGCGGGCCAGTCCCACCATTTCAGGCCAAGCAGGCGCGCGATCTGCGGTTTGGTGAAGCGGTAGCTGTGGACGGTGCCGGGGTTGCCGGTCACGATGGCGTAGGGCGGGATTGACCCGCGCACCACCGCACCGGCACCGATGATGGCGCCATCCCCGATCCGCGCCCCCGGCAGGATCATCGCGCCATAGCCGATCCAGACATCATCGCCGATCACCGTGTCGCGGGTATCGGGCTGAAATCCGGTCATCTGCGTCTGATCGAACACCGGGAAAGGATAGCAGCTGAGCCCGTCCTGCGCGTGATTGGCAGAGGCGGTGATGATGCGCACGCCCTCGGCGATCTGGCAGAATCTGCCGATCACCACCCGCTCGCGCGATCCGGCAAAGAGATAGGGCGCCAGACGGCTGGCCCAGTCCGACGGCGGTTCAAAGGCGGAGGCATAGGTGAAGGCGCCGATGGTGAAATTCGGGTGATCAATCGCCTCCGACAGCATCACCGTGCCGGCATGGGCGCTGCCATCGGGCAGGGTGATCGGATGGCGTTTCTTTGGGTCGGGTAACGGCATTTCTGGGCCTCATTCATCCGGGCGGGTGAGGGAAAACAGATCCCGCACCACAGAGTAGTCACGGTAGCCAAGGCGCGCCAGCGGCTGGAAGCGGGTCACATCGAAAGTCCCGTCGATCAGGCAGCTGTCGTCGAGATGGACGCCGACCACCTCACCAAAGACCACCTTGTTGGCGGTGCCGGGAAGGGTCACGATCTGCGTCAGGCGGCATTCCAGCGCAGCCGGGGCGGCGGCGACACGACCGCAGGGAATGGTTTCGCAGGCGGCCATCTCCAGACCCGCGTGGGCAAATTCATCCACCCCCTTCGGCAGGGCTGCGGAACTGGCGTTCATTGCATCCCGCAGCGCGTAGGAGACAACATTGACGCAGAACACGCCGGTTTCGGCGATATTGGCCACGCTGTCCTTGGTGCCGTCCTGATCGTCCTTGGCCGAGGTGGAGGCAAACATCACCTGCGGCGGTTCATAGGCGACGGCATTGAAGAAGGAATAGGGCGCCAGATTGTTGGTGCCATCGGCCGCACGGGTGGAAATCCAGCCAATGGGGCGCGGGGTGACAATGGCGTTGAACGGGTTGTGCGGCAGCCCGTGGCCGCTCTCGGGTCGGTAGAACATATGCTGGTCTCCAAGTCTGAGCCGGGCCGGTAGCCTGCTGGTATTGCTTGCGGATCCGGCTGCCGGGGTTTGCCCAAGGCTTACGCCCGTGTTAGGGCGATGACCAGCCTGCGTGAAGAGTTTGCAGCGCGCTGTGGGGCAAATCCCTCGGTGGTGCTGGGCTGGTCAGCGGGCGGTGACGGCGACGGGCGTGGAGGCGGGCGCGTGATTGAGTTGAAGGCAGAGCAGCCCGAGGACCGCTGGGAGGTCGAGGCGCTATATGACCTGTGCTTTGCGCCCGGTCGCGAGGCGCTGTCGTCCTATCGTTTGCGCGACGACGTGCCGCCGGTCAGCGGGCTGAGCCAGGTGGCGCGCGATCAGGGCGGTATTCTGGCCGGGGCGATCCGCTTCTGGCCGGTGCGGATTGGTGAGGCGGGCCTGCCGGCGCTGCTGCTGGGGCCGGTGGCGGTTCACCCGACCCATCAGGGCGAGGGGCTGGGCGGCGCCCTGATCCGCGACAGTCTGGCCAAGGCGGAGGAGCGCGGCTGGAGCAGGGTGCTGCTGGTGGGCGATGCGCCGTATTACCGGCGCTTTGGGTTTTCGCTGCTGCCCGCGGTCGAGATGCCGCCGCCGACCAACCCGGAGCGGGTTCTGGGTCTGGATCTGGCGGCTGGCGGCTGGGCCGATGTGCGCGGCAGGGTTCTGCGCTGGAGCGGGCCGCAGATCCCCGGCTGATCGGGGCTGATCGGGGTGGATCGCAGGCGCAGGTTACCGAGATCTTGAAATACGGGCCGGGAAGACAAACATTTTTTTGGCAACATGAGGTATGCCATGACCGAGATCCTGACCCCTGATACTGCCCTGACCACGCCGCTGGACGCTGCTGCGGTGGAGGCGGAGCTGGAGGCGCTTGCCAAGCGTTACCGCGCCGCCGGTGGGCTGGGCATCCAGATCCTGAACCTGCTGGGCGGCTCGGTTGACGGGCTACTGGACAAATTGCCTGCGCCGGTGCGGAGCCGGTTGAACGGCGCCACCGAGCAGGCGTTGCAACTGGCGATGCAGGGGGCCAGCGGATCGCGCCGGGTGGTGCCGGATCAGCCGGCGGCGGTCAACCGCGCGGTCAGCGCCGCGATGGGCGCGGCGGGTGGCATGGGCGGTTTGCCCGGAGCATTGGTCGAGCTGCCCGCAACCACGGCCTTCCTGCTGCGCAGTATTCAGGGGGTAGCGGCCGAAGAAGGCTTTGATCCGGAGGCCGAGGGCGTGCGCTTTGACTGTATCCGGGTGTTCGCTGCTGCTGGTCCGCTGGCGGCGGATGATGGCGCGGATCTGGGGTTCCTGTCACTGCGGCTGGGGCTGACCGGGGGGGCGGTGCAGAAACTGATCGCGCAGGTGGCACCCCGTTTCAGCATGGTTTTGGGCCAGAAGCTGGCCGCGCAGACACTGCCGGTGCTGGGGGCCGTGGCCGGGGCCACGACCAATTTCGTCTATTCGGGCTATTATCAGGAAATGGCGCGGGTCCATTTTGGTCTGCGTCGTCTGGCGGTGGCGGCGGATCAGCCACATGAGACATTGGTTGCGCGCCTGCAGGACCGGTTGCTGGCACCACGGTAGCCGCCCGACCCCCGAAGGCGGTTGCCGATCTGCGGCGGTCTGATGTGGAACACCGGCAGCGGGCGCTTCTGCCCTTGCACTTGTGGGGATTGCAGATTTAATCATCCCCTCCTGATGAAGAGTGATGACGATGATACAATACGCTCTGAAATGTGCTGAAGGACACAGTTTTGACAGCTGGTTCCAGTCGGCAGCCGCTTTTGACAAGCTGGCAGCGGCGGGGATGGTGGCCTGTGCGCAATGTGGATCCAGTCAGGTGGAAAAGGCAATCATGGCGCCCCGCGTGCGCCCCGGCCGTACGGCGGTTTCGCCGGTCGGTGAGGCAGAGCTGCGTGCCGCTGCGGGGGCTGTCGCGCCGCAGCAACCTGCACCACAGGCGGCTGGAGCGCCGGGCGCGCTGCGGGCGGTTCCACCCGGTGCGGGGGCGCTGAGCACCCCATCGGGAGAGCTGGAGGCTGCGGTGGCGGAGCTGCGGCGCAAGGTTGAGAAGAATTCAGATTACGTCGGTAAGGATTTTGCCAATGAGGCGCGCGCCATGCACCTTGGTGATGCGCCGGAGCGGGCGATCCACGGTGAGGCCCGGCCGGAAGAGGCGCGGGCGCTGATCGAGGAGGGCGTGCCGGTGCTGCCGCTGCCCTTCCTGCCCAATAGAAAAACCAATTGAAGGAAGAGCATGTATGCATGTCGTCGTGACAGGAACCAGCCGGGGCATTGGCCGCGAATTGGTCGCGAAGCTGCGGGAGGATGGTCACGAGGTGACGGGCACGTCGCGCGATCATTCCTCCGGTGTGCGGCTGGATGTGACCGATCCCGGCCAGCAAGCGCGGTTTGCCGCCCAGCTGAAGGGGCGACCGGTTGACCTGCTGGTGTGCAACGCAGGTGTCTATCTCGATAAATCAATGGCGCTGGAGGATTACTCTGCCGAGGTCTGGGGCAAGACGCTGGCCGCCAATGTCACCGGGGTCTTTTTGACGGTGCAGGCGCTGTTGCCGAACCTGCGGCTGGCGGCGGATCCGAAGATCGCGATCATTTCGTCACAGATGGCGAGCCATGCCCGTGCGCCCGGCGGCAGCTATGCCTATCGCGCGTCAAAGGCGGCAGCGCTCAATATCGGGCGCAATCTGGCGACGGATCTGCTGCCGGAGGGCATCGCCGTCGGGATCTATCATCCGGGCTGGGTGCGGACGGATATGGGCGGCGAAGAGGGCGACATCTCGGTGCAGGAATCCGTCGCCGGGCTGCTGCATGAGTTTGACGTGCTGAGCACGGAAACCACGGGCTGTTTTCACACCTGGGATGGCCGCATCCACGCCTATTGAGCGTGTGAGTGAAGACCGGCTGAACAGATCGGCGCGGAAACGAATAAGGCCGGAGCATTCGCTCCGGCCTTTTTTGGTTTGCAAAGCCCCGCAGGGCGGTGGCTGGCCGTGGCTCAGTCCCAGCAGCTGACCAGAACGGTCATGCCGCTGGCCTGACGGGTCAGCGCCCCGACCGGCAAGGCGGTTGCCTCAGCGCTGGCGTCAGAGGCGGTGACCCCGGCGCTGCTCAGGGCGGCGCGCAGGGTATCGGCATTTGCCGCAAAACTGACCCCTTCTGGCAGCTGGGTGGCGCCTTTGGTCTGGCTCAGCAACATGCCCTGCACGGCGCCATCGGTGGTCAGCACCGGGCCGCCCGCATCGCCCGGCTGGCTGCTGAGTTGCAGACGCGAGACACCGGGGTTGCCGGACAGATCCTTTACATCCTGCAAGCTGCCCCAGCTGAGGCTGGGGGCGCCGAGGACGCCCTCGTAAGAGAAGCCGGAAACCGCGATATCGGACTGAAGCCGGGCGGAGGCGCTGGCCAGTTTGGCGACGGCCATCGGGGCCAGCGCCTCAACCGGGCGCAGCACGGCGATGCCGGTGGCGGTGTCGGTATAGGCGACCTCGGCCTGGTAGTCGTGATCCAGTGTCACCCGGGTGCAGCCTGCAACCACATCGGCGGTGGTCGCCACGCTGCCCTTGGCATCGACATAGAAGCCGGAGCGCGACAGGCGCGGCTTGCGCACGTCAAGGCCCGAGATCAGATCGACATTCTGCGGGGCATCGGCACCGGCGGCGGGATCCAGAACGCCGTCGATGCGTTCGAAGCTGGCCGACATCGCTGCCAGCACGCGGGCGCGCCGCTCGTCGTCACCGGTCGGCCAGACCAGCGTGAAGCCCTTGATTTCGCCATTGGCGAGCCGGGCCTCGGTATAGGAGACGATGCCATTGCCGCGGCCTTCCAGGGTGAAACTGTCGCCGCTGCGCTGGCGCGGACCGTCCAGAGGGACGATCTCCAGCGTTTGCATGATGTCGTAGAGACCGTAGAGCGTGCGCCGGTCACCTGGCTGGCTGATCAGCAGCAGCTGCGCGCCGAGATCGCCGCTGCTCTTGAACAGGGCAAAGGGAGATTCGTAGCGATCGAAGGTCACTTCACCTGCGGGGACCTGCATCGAAATCCCGGCTTTGGTATCGGTGAGGGGGGCCATGCCAACCGAAATCAGCGGCGCGTTATATTCATCCATCAGCGCCTGACGCTGGGCGGTGGTCAGCACACCGGTGGGCGCGTAGCCGCGGGCCGACTGCCAGTCCGACATGGAGCCACGCGTGCCGCGACCAAAGGCGCCGTCGATGGTGGAAGTATAGAAACCGGCGGCCTTGAGCGCGGTTTGCAGATCCATGCGTTCTTCGCGGGTGAGACGGGATTCGCTGCGGCGCGCCTCAGCCGGGGTCTCATCGGGGAGCACGGTTTCGACCGGTTCCGCCGGGGCCTGGGTCACCACTGCGGGGTCGATCGGCTCCAGAACCGGGCTTTCGACGGTGGCCTGCGGTTCGGTATTGGCGGTGGCGGCTGTCGGGTAGAACTGATTGCCGAGGTTGCTGCTTAACGCGATGAAGCTGTCGCGCGGGATCTGCCGTTCGGCGCGGTAGACCTGAAGCACCCGGTCGGCATCGCTGCGGGTATAGGGGCCAAGCAGAATGCCATACCAGCCACCGCCAAGCGAGAAGCCGGAGACATCGGGCAGCCGCGCGGCAAATTCCTGCGCTTCGGCCTGGGCTTCGCGCAGGGAGGCGCGGGCGGCAACCTGGATCCAGACCGTCTCCTGCGCGGATTGTTGGGTGCCGGTCTGGGCGGTGGCAACACCTGTAAAGGCGGATGCCAGCGCCATCAGGGACAGTGCCAGCGTAGCAATCAAACTCTTCATCAAAAGGCCTCTATCGGGGTGATCGGTCGTTGGCGCGCACATAACCACTTTCGCGCCGCGAAGGGAACTCCTCTTCGCAGGGGGAAAACCCGGCGGATGGCGCCAAATTCGGCTGATGTGGCCTCAGGGACGCGCTGGAGGGCGGGGGCTGCGTGTTTCAGCCGGGCCGGAGCCGCTGAGGCTGCGATGCGCCGTTGACCCTGCGCCGGGGCTTGCATAGGAAGAACCCCGGATTTGCTGCCCCCATAGGGAAGAAACATGACCGACACCAAAGGCGCTCCGCGCTCGTTCCAAGAGATCATTCTGCGGCTTCAGACGTATTGGGCCTCCAAAGGCTGTGCCATTATGCAGCCCTACGACATGGAAGTCGGCGCGGGCACCTTTCACCCGGCGACCACGCTGCGCGCGCTGGGCAGCAAGGCCTGGGCGGCCGCCTATGTGCAGCCGTCGCGCCGTCCGACCGATGGCCGCTATGGTGAGAACCCGAACCGGTTGCAGCACTACTACCAGTATCAGGTGCTGATCAAACCCTCGCCGCCGAACCTGCAGGAGCTGTATCTGGGCAGCCTCGAGGCGATCGGCGTCGATATGGACATGCACGACATTCGTTTTGTCGAGGACGACTGGGAAAGCCCGACGCTCGGCGCTTGGGGCCTGGGCTGGGAGGTCTGGTGCGACGGCATGGAAGTCAGCCAATTCACCTATTTCCAGCAGGTCGGCGGCTACGATTGTCACCCGGTATCGGGCGAGCTGACCTATGGTCTGGAACGTCTGGCGATGTATATTCTGGGCGTCGATCACGTGATGGACATGCCGTTCAACGACCCGGACGCGCTGATCCCGCTGAGCTATGGCGATGTGTTCAAGCAGACCGAGGAAGAATACGCCCGCTGGAACTTTGACGTGGCCAATACCGAGGTGCTGCTGCGCCATTTCGAGGAGGCCGAGGCCGAATGCGCCGCGATCCTCGCGCAGGAGCATATCGACCCCAAGACCGGCAAACGCATCATCATGGCCCATCCGGCCTATGACCAGTGCATCAAGGCCAGCCATGTCTTTAACCTGCTCGATGCGCGCGGCGTCATTTCCGTCACCGAGCGGCAGGCCTATATCGGCCGGGTGCGCGCGCTGGCCAAGCAATGCGCCGATGCCTTTGTGCAGACCGAAGCCGGCGGTCACGCAGCGTAGTAACCCGAGGCTGATTGCCAATAGGAGTCCACGGTATGGGCAAGTTCCTTTCGCTGATCCTGATTTGCTCCGGCCTCGCGGCTGGGGCGGCGATGTATTACCTGCAGGTCTACGGCTTTTACGAGGATGTCGAGCTGCAGCCGGGCAAGGACGTGATGCTGACGCCGCTTGGTGGTGGCGCGGCGCTGCCGATCCGCTACAGTGGCTTTGAGGCGATCGACGCGGAGAGTTCTCCCATTCGCTATCGCGCCTGTTTCGCTACCGATCTGAAGCCCGAAGAGCTGGCGCAACTGTTTGTGCTGTCGGATCAGAAAGAGCCGCGCAATGCGCCGGGCTGGTTTGACTGTTTTGATGCCGAAGCTATTGGTCAGGCGCTGGCCGAGGGACGCGCCGAGAGCTTTTTGTCGGTCAAGAATATCTCTTACGGGGTGGACCGCATCGTAGCGATCACCGACGCAGGGCGCGGCTATGTCTGGCATGAGCTGAACGATTGCGGCCAGAAAGCCTATGACGGCACGGTTGTGGGCGAGGAATGCCCGCCCCGGCCAGAGGCGGTCGGAGGCGAATGATGCTTGCCTTTCTGAAGAGTACCGCCCCTCTGGGGCGGCGCAATAGCGCCACCCCGCGGGACGGCGCAGCCCTTCGTTCAGAAGCGGCTCCGTTCCGTCAACACGTATTTTCCGCGCCGCGCGCGGCCATCCGTAAGGACATCTGATGCCTGATCTTCTGATTGAACTGTTTTCCGAGGAAATTCCGGCCCGTATGCAGGCGCGTGCGGCGGAGGATCTGAAAAAGCGCGTGACCGATGGTCTGGTCGAAGCGGGGCTGACCTATGCCGGTGCCCATGCGCTATCGACGCCGCGCCGTCTGACGCTGGCGCTTGAGGGGCTGCTGGAGCACTCCCCGACAGTGCGCGAGGAGCGCAAGGGGCCGAAAGTGGGCGCGCCGGACAAGGCCATCGAAGGCTTCCTGCGCGGTGCGGGCCTCACACGCGAGCAGCTGGAAGAGCGCGACACCCCGAAGGGCGCAGTCTATTTTGCCCTGATCGAAAAGCCGGGGCGCCCGGCGGCAGAGATCATTGCAGAGGTGCTGGAAGACACCATCCGCAATTTCCCCTGGCCGAAGTCCATGCGCTGGGGATCGGGCGCCCTGCGCTGGGTGCGCCCGCTGCATTCGATCCTCTGTCTCCTGTCCAAGGAGGATGGCGCCGAGGTTGTGCCGCTGGAGATCGACGGGATTGCATCGGGCAAGACCACATTTGGCCACCGTTTCATGGCGCCGGATCAGATCACCGTATCCAGCTTTGACGATTATGCCGCCAAGCTGAAGCGGGCGCATGTGGTGCTGGATCCGGCCGAGCGGGAAGCGGCCATCTGGCAGGAGGCCACCAATCAGGCCTTTGCCAGCGGGTTGGAGGTTGTCGAGGACAAGGGTCTTCTGGCCGAGGTCGCTGGTCTGGTGGAATGGCCGGTGGTGCTGATGGGGGCCATCGACGATGAATTCCTGGCGCTGCCGCCGGAGGTCTTGCAGACCTCGATGAAGGAACATCAGAAGTTTTTCTCGGTGCGCAATCCGAAGACCGGGCGGATCGAGAAGTTCATCACCGTCGCCAACCGCGAGACCGCCGACAATGGCGCGACCATCCTGGCGGGCAACCAAAAAGTTCTGTCGGCACGGCTGGCGGATGCGAAGTTCTTCTGGGAGAATGATCTGCGCACGGTGACCGAGCAGGGGTTTGAGCCCTGGGTTGCGAAGCTGGGCAATGTGACCTTCCACAACAAGCTGGGCACGCAGGCGGCGCGGATTGACCGCATTGCCGCGCTGGCCCGCGAGATCGCGCCGGTTGTCGGCGCCGATGCCGATCTGGCAGAGCAGGCCGCACGGGTGGCAAAGGCCGATCTGAGTTCCGAAATGGTCTATGAGTTCCCGGAATTGCAGGGCCTGATGGGGCGCTACTACGCGGAGGCGGCTGGCCTGCCGCAAGAGGTGGCCAATGCCTGCGAGGCGCATTATTCGCCGCTTGGCCCGTCGGATGATGTGCCTTCCGAGCCGGTCTCGGTTGCCGTGGCGCTGGCCGATAAACTGGACACGCTGACCGGGTTCTGGGCGATTGATGAAAAACCCACCGGCTCCAAAGACCCCTTTGCCCTGCGCCGTGCCGCGCTGGGGGTGATCCGGCTGGTGCTGGACAATGATGTGCGGATGCGGCTGGACGGAGCAATTGATGCCCATCTGCTGCGCCATGAAATGGCCCAGAACGGTGGTGACCCGATTGCTACGGGGCTGATGCAGGACATGCTGAACGAGATCGCCGATCACGGTGTCTTTGGTTCTGCCGTGCGCACGGTGCTGGATGCCTTTGACGGGGATCTGCCCAAACATATCGAGCGGCTGAAGACGCAGCTGCCGGATGTGTCGCGTGACCTCCTCTCCTTCTTCCACGACCGTCTCAAGGTGTTCCTGCGTGATCAGGGCATCCGTCATGACGTGATCGACGCCTGCATCGCGATGGAGGCCAACGATGACCTCACGCTGCTGGTGAAACGCGCCCGTGCGCTGGAGGAGTTCATGGCCTCCGAGGATGGCGAGAACCTGTTGCAGGGCTTCAAACGGGCCAACAATATCCTGGCGCAGGCCGAGGAGAAGGATGGCGTAGAATATTCCTACGGCGCGGATAAGAAATTCGCCGAGGATGACAGCGAAGTGGCCCTGTTCGATGCGCTTGCGCAGAGCGAGGGGGCGATCTCTTCGGCCATCGAGGCCGAAGATTTCGCGGCTGCCATGGGCAGCATGGCCGCATTGCGCGCCCCGGTGGATGCGTTTTTTGAAGCGGTGCAGGTCAATTCCGACAATGAGGTGGTGCGCCGCAACCGCCTGAACTTGCTGAGCCAGATCCGCAAGGTCTGCGGGCAGGTCGCCGATCTGACCCGGATCGAGGGCTGAGCCCCCCGCAGGGCCGCGATCTGACCGCGCAGTCCGGGCAGTCCGGGCAGTCCGGGCAGGCAAAACAACGAGAAACCGGGGTGATCGCAGGGTCGTCCCGGTTTTCTCCTTTTGGTCCACGTGCTTTTCCTTGCGGGAATGGACGACAGGGCTATGCTGCATAGCAAAGGAAAGGCGCCGCAGTGCAGAAAAATGATCGAGACATGGCTCGTGCCCCACAGGATGAGACGCCGGATTTTGTGCTGATCACGCCGGTGGCGCCCATTGCCAATCACACCCATGGCGGGCGGGCGAAATGCCTGCAACGGCTGGTGCGGTTGGATCTGCCGGTGCCGCGCACCGTGGCGCTGTCGTTTCAGGCGGTGCACGGGATCGCCCAGGGCGAGATGCCCGATATGGCAGCGATTGTTGACGCCTTTCCGTCGGATGCGCTGCTCTGTGTGCGCCCGTCGTCACAGGATCCCGATTGGGGCGGCCCCGGTGCGATCCTCAATATCGGCATGAATGATGCGCGCTATGTCGACCTTTGCGACAGTCTTGGGCGCGACGGGGCGGCGGCCTTGTATCTGCGGTTTGTGCAGTCTTATGCGGTGCATGTGGCGCGGCTGGACCCGGATGTCTTTGACGATGTGGAGGACGGTGGGCCGGATGCGCTGAGCGAGGTTCTGCACGCCTATGAGGCGGAGACCGATGAGCCGTTTCCACAGGATCCGGCGGAGCAGCTGGCGGCGGTGTTGCGGTCGATGGCGCGGGCCTGGGAAGGCACCTCGGCCCGACTGTTGCGGCAGGCCAAGGGCGCGCCTGCGGATGCCGGGCTGGGTCTGGTGGTGCAGGAGATGGTGCCGGGCTTTGGTCAGGGCGAATGCGGTTCGGGTGTGTTGCAGCTGGTCAATACCAAGACTGGTGAGCCGCAGATCACCGGGCGGTACCTGAGCCAGAGCCAGGGGCGCGATGCGCTGGGGGCGGGGGCAGAGGCGCTGTATCTGGAGCGTGACCCGCGCGGGCCATCGCTGGAGGAATCGGCGCCCGAGGCCTTTGCCGATCTGAAATCCCATGCCCGGCTGATGCGACAGCGTCTGCGCGAAGAGATGCAGGTGGAATTCGTGATCGTGAGCGGCGCGGTGCATATCCTGGACGGGGTGCGGGTCACCCGGTCGGCACAGGCGGCGGTGCGGATCGCGGTGGCGCTGGCCGAGGATGGCATTATCCCGCGGCAGGAAGCGGTGATGCGGGTCGACGCGCATATTCTGACCGAGCTGCTGCACCGGCAGGTGGCGCCGGGGGCGACCCGTGATGTGATCGGAAAGGGCATTGCCGCCAGCCCCGGTGCCGCCACCGGGCGGCTGGTGTTTACCGCTGCGGAGGCGCAGGCCAGTGCGGCGCGCGGTGAGCCCTGCATTCTGGTGCGGCGCGAAACCTCGCCCGAGGATGTGCGGGGTATGCACGCGGCGGTCGGGGTGCTGACGGAGCGCGGCGGGATCACCAGCCATGCGGCGGTGATCGGTCGCGGCCTCGGGCTGCCATGTATCGTCGGGGCCTCTAACCTGAAGTTCCACAGTCGGCGCAAGCAGCTGGTGGCCCAGGGCGACCGGGTGTTCAGCCGTGGCGATATCATCACCATCGACGGCAGCAGTGGCGAGGTGCTGGCGGGCGAGCCGGAGATGCTGGAGGCGGCGGAGGACGGCGCCTTTCAGACCCTTCTCACCTGGGCCGATGAGGTGCGCGATATCGACATCCGCGCCAATGCCGACACGCCGGAGGATGCCGAGACCGCGCGCAAGTTCAACGCGCAGGGGATCGGCCTGTGCCGGACCGAGCATATGTTCTTTGATCCCGGCCGGTTGACGGTGATGCGGGAGATGATCTTTGCCGAGACCTCGGAGGGGCGGGCTGCGGTGCTGGCGCGGTTGCTGCCGATGCAGCGGGAGGATTTCTTTGCGCTGTTTCGCATCATGGAAGGGCTGCCGGTCTGTATTCGGCTGTTCGACCCGCCGCTGCATGAATTCCTGCCGACCTCCAAAACCGGGCAGCGGGAGCTTTCGGAAGCCTTGGGTATCCCGGTGAGCGATGTGACCCGCCGGGTCGAGGAGATGGAGGAATACAACCCCATGCTGGGCCTGCGCGGCGTGCGGCTGGGGGTGACGGTTCCGGAAATCTACGACATGCAGGCACGGGCGATTTTCGAGGCCACTCTGGATGCCTCCAAGGAGGGCGATCCGGTGGTGCCGGAGATCATGATCCCGCTGGTCTCGGCCAAACGTGAGGTGGAGCTGGTGAAGGCGCGCATTGATGCCGTCGCGCTCGCGGTGAAGGCCGAGCGTGGCGAGGATTTCACCTATCGTCTGGGGGTCATGGTGGAGACCCCGCGTGCGGCCCTGCGCGCGGGTGAGATTTCGCCGCATACCTCGTTCCTCAGCTTCGGGACCAACGACCTTACCCAGATGACCTATGGCATGTCGCGGGACGATGCGGGGCGGTTTATGTCGGCCTATGTCAATCAGGGCGTCTTTCCAGAGGATCCGTTCCACGTGCTGGATACAGACGGGGTCGGCGAGCTGCTGAAACTGGGGGTTCAGCGGGGCCGTGCAGAGAACCCGCAGATCACGCTGTCGATCTGTGGCGAGCATGGCGGCAACCCCGAATCGATTGCGTTCTGTCGCGAGGCCGGGTTCGATTACGTCTCCTGTTCCCCGTTTCGGGTGCCCGTTGCACGGCTTGCTGCGGCGCAATTGGCGATTTCCAGCCAAACCGGAGATTCACCACGAGAATCTGTAAAATCGTAAAGAAAACAAGGGGCTTTCGCAGGGGCAGCAGAAAGCAGCGGATTGGCGCTTAACCAAGGGGCAGCGGGGTGCGCTGTCCCGTCGCTGGACGTTTGGAGGGATTTCCACTAGGAGGTGCGATCGCGTGACGTTGGGATGGCCGTGCGCGATCTGTCTAGTGGGGATGCCCTTATGAAGATTCTGACTGTAGCTGCCGTGTTTGCTGCCGCCTTGGCAGCGGCCAAAGATGTATATGCGGATTCCGGTTTGGACGCGCTGTTCGAACGTGAGCAATCCACCCTGAACGCCGTGCCGACCGGGCGTTTGAACAATTTCTTCAACTTCAACCGCTCGGCCAAGAAGGCCAAGGCGACCGAAGTGAAATTCACCAAGGCATGGCTGGACACCATTCCGGCCGCCAAGGGGGGCGAGAATTTTGCCTGCCTCGCCGAAGCGCTGTATTTCGAGGCGCGCGGTGAAACCGTGAAGGGCCAGTTCGCCGTTGCCGAGGTGATTATGAACCGCGTGAAATCCTCGCAGTTCCCTGACAGCCTGTGCGGCGTGATCAACCAGGGGACCGGGCGCAAGTATCAGTGCCAGTTCACCTACACCTGCGACGGCCATAAGGAAGTGATCCGCGAGAAAACCGCGTTTGAGCGGGTCTCCAAAGTGGCCCGTCTGGTGATGGATGGGGCGATCACCGGGATCACCGATGGCGCGACCTATTACCATACCACAGCGGTGCGTCCGCGCTGGAGCAAGAGCTTCACCAAGACCGCGCGGATCGGCGTCCATCTCTTTTACCGCGATGATCGTTTTCGGACTGCGCTCAACAACTAAGGCGTGTCAGGGGGCGGGTGCTTGCCGTGGTTGAAACCCTGGCAGCGCCGTTTTCGGCCACTGGTATGGCGCATGAAGGCCTGTTATGCGGGCGCGGCATGTTTATGCTGGAACCTCACCGCCAGATAGCCAGTTCAGGGGCTCGACCGTCATGTCTTCAGAAATTCGTCTCGCATTTGCGCATCCTTCCGAACGGTCGGAGGCCACTGCAGCGCGCGGACCGCTGGATCGGATTTCGCTCAGGGATCACATCGTCGAGGTGGAAATCGGCGCCTTTCAGGCAGAACGCGGAACCACCCAGCGTATCTGCTTCAATGTGGTTGTCGAAGTTGCGCCGCTGCCTGCGGATCTGGATGATGATGTCGATCGCATCCTGTCGTATGACCGGGTGACAGAGGCGATTGCGCGTGAGCTGTCCGAAGAACGTCTGAACCTGCTGGAAACCCTGGCGGAGCGCGTGGCCGAGCGGATCCTGCTGGAACCGCAGGCCGTGCGGGCCTTTGTGCGGATTGAGAAACTGGATCGCGGGCCGGGGGCGCTGGGTGTGGAAATCGTGCGCGCCCGCAATCAGGTCGCGACCGGTGTCGACAGTGAAGAGCGCCCGCATCCGCGGCTGATGTATTTGTCCAACCGCGCCATCGACAGTGACCACCTGACCGGCTGGATCGACCAGATGCAGTGCCGTAAGCGTCCGTTGATCCTCTGTGTTGGGGCGCATGAGCTGGCCACACCGCAGACCGGTCACAAATGGACCCAGCGCCGGATTGATCTGCTGGCGATTGAACAGAACGCCTGGCGGCTCGCGGCAAAGGATGATCGCTGTGTCGTCGTTTCGACGAGAACGGAGCTGGACTGGGCCATGAAAAACGGGCAGATTTGCGTCTGGGCTCCGTCAAAAATCGTTTTGGATGCGGTAGATGGCCCTTCGGCGGCGCCCTCTGACGCGGTGGCGCTGGCTGCCTGGTTCGCCGCCACATTCGAGGCCGGCGAGATGATCGTGATTGGCGCCGCACTGCCTGGCAATCCGGGGGTGCCGCTGCGCGCCGTGGATGTGGAGCAGACCCAACTGTGAGTTATTACCGACCGCTGGTACAACACGGGGACAATCGCCCCGAGGGGGCGTTGTCGCTGATCAGTGGCGGGCTCTGGTTTACCCAGGTGGAAGTGCTGGAGCGCGGCGCGCCACCGCGGCTGATGCCTGCCGGTCTGCTGCCCGAGGATGTGCGCCACCGGCTGACGGCGCGGCGGGCAACGATTGCCGGGCTGGATATGACGCAGCCGCAGATCATGGGCATCCTGAATGTGACCCCTGACAGTTTCTCGGATGGCGGGCAGCATGATGAGGTCAGCGCCGCCTGCGCGGCGGCTTTGCAGATGGTTGCCGATGGGGCAAGCATCATCGACGTTGGCGGAGAATCCACCCGCCCCGGTGCCGCGCTGGTCCCCGAAGATGAGGAGATCCGCCGCACCGCTCCGGTGATTGAAGCGATCCGCGCCCGTTCGCAGGTGCCGATCTCCATTGATACGCGCAAGGCGGTCGTTCTGGCCGAGGCGCTGGATGCCGGAGCGAGCCTGACCAACGACGTGTCGGGATTTACCTTTGATCCGGCTCTGGCACCCTTGACTGCGCAGGCCGGGGTTCCTGCTTGTATCATGCACGCCCAGGGCGACCCGGCGACGATGCAGGACGATCCGACCTATGAGAACGTCCTGCTGGATGTCTATGATTTCCTGAAGGGGCAGATCGACAGGCTGGAAGATATCGGGGTGGTGCGGGAACAGATCGTGGTTGATCCGGGCATCGGGTTTGGCAAGACGCTGGACCACAATCTGACCCTGTTGCGCAATCTCAGCCTGTTCCATGGGTTGGGGTGTCCAATCCTGCTGGGGGTGTCGCGCAAGGGCTTTATCGGCAAGCTGGGCCATGAGCCGGATGCTGCCGCCCGCGCGCCGGGCTCTATCGCGGTAGGGCTTGCAGCCCTGGCCCAAGGCGTGCAATTCCTGCGGGTGCATGATGTTGCCGAGACGGCGCAGGCGGTTCGCCTGTGGCAGGCCGTCCGATAAGACCCGACCGAAAGGGCTGATATGCGCAAGTTTTTTGGCACGGATGGCGTGCGTGGCACGGCCAATATCCATCCTATGACAGCGGACATGGCGCTGCGCATTGGCGCGGCTGTCGGCCGGTATTTCCGCCGCGACGCCTCAGGGGTGCACCGTGTGGTGATTGGCAAGGACACCCGCCTGTCGGGCTACATGTTCGAAAGCGCACTGACCGCGGGGCTGACGTCGACCGGTATGAATGTGCTGCTGCTTGGCCCGGTGCCGACACCGGCGGTGGGGCTGATGACGCGCTCGATGCGCGCCGATCTTGGCGTGATGATCTCGGCCAGCCACAATCCGGCGGCGGATAATGGGATCAAGTTCTTTGGACCGGATGGTTTCAAACTGTCCGATACCGTCGAAATGGAACTGGAAGCTCTGATCGAGGCCGGTGTCGAACCCGCGCAGGCGCAGAATATCGGGCGTGCGAAACGGATTGATGACGCGCGGTTCCGCTACGGTGAGCGGGTCAAAAGCTCGCTGCCCCGCGATATCCGGCTGGACGGGCTGAAGGTGGTGATTGATTGCGCCAATGGGGCTGCCCACCGGGCTGCGCCGGAAATCCTGTGGGAGCTGGGCGCCGATGTGATACCGGTGGGTGTTTCACCCGATGGCACCAATATCAACCGCGATTGTGGCTCTACTCATCCGGGGACCGCGGCGGAGACCGTTGTGGCCCATGGCGCCCATGTGGGGATCTGTCTTGACGGGGATGCCGACCGGGTGATCCTGATCGACGAGACCGGAAAAGTGGCGGATGGCGATCAGCTGATGGCGCTGCTGGCGACCCGCTGGGCCGAGGATGACCTGCTGTCCGGCAAGGCTCTGGTGGCGACGGTGATGTCCAATCTGGGGCTTGAGCGGCACCTCGAAGCGCGCGGGATCGGGCTTGAGCGGACGGCAGTTGGTGATCGTTATGTCGTGGAACGGATGCGCGAAGGCGGCTTCAACCTCGGCGGCGAGCAGTCCGGCCATATTGTCATGTCAGATTACGCGACCACCGGCGACGGGCTGATGGCAGGGCTGCATTTTCTTGCGGAGATGATCCGCTCCGACAGCCCGGCGTCGCAGCTGGCGCAGCAGTTCACCCCGGTGCCGCAGCTGCTGAAGAATGTCCGATTTGCCGCCGGGCAGACACCGCTGGAAACAGATCAGGTGCAGAGCGCGATCCAGATCGCCGAAGCCTCTCTTGCGCGGCAGGGACGTCTGCTGATCCGCAAGTCAGGCACCGAACCGCTGGTTAGGGTCATGGCCGAATGCGAAGATGCTGCCGTGCTGAGAGAGGCAGTGAATAGCGTGGTTGCTGCGGTTGAGGCGGCTGTGGCTGAATAGTCCGGTCGTCGGATATGCCCTGTGACAGGGCATGTGACATTACAGGGCTTGTGACAGGCCGATGGACAGCTGAGATGGACCCGCTACCCGTGACCGGGTGGCGGGTTTTGCTTTGTCTCAGGGTCGCAGCTTGCGCGGGGAGCCAAACAATCGCCGCAACGCACCGAACTGGCTGATGCCCAGACCGCCGAGGATCAGGGTCATCGCCAGCAGCATGGAGGGCGGAAGTTCCTCGCCCAGAAATATGGCCCCCAGAACCACCGCCCAGACCGGAACCTGATAGTTGGTCAGTGTCATGAAGGTGGGGCCTGCTTCACGAACGACAATGACCCGCAGCAGATTGGCAGCGGCGGTGGGGATCAGGCCCAGAACCGCTGCAATGCCCAGGGTTTGCATGTCCGGGATCACCGGTGGTCCCTCCAGCAGCCAGGCCGCAGGCAGGGTCACGGCAGAACCGATGATGAGCAGGATGGCGGCCAGCCCCAGCGGATCCACTGGCGGCAGGCGCCGGGTCAGGATGGAGCTGACCGAATAGCAGGCGGCGGCGGACAGGCAGGCGGCCCGGCCATAGCCCTCCAATGCGGCGCCGGTGCTCTGAAACGCCTTGCTGCCGATAAGGACCGCGACCCCGACAAAGCCGATGGAAAACCCGATCAGGCGGCGCAGGGTCATCTGCTCTCCCGGCACAAAGACATGCGCCAAGGGCAGCACCATCAGCGGAATCGCCGCCATGCTGACGCCGGTAAATCCGGAGGAGACATGCTGCTGGCCCCATGAAATCAGCATGAAGGGCAGCGCGGTGCTGAGGACGCCGATGATCACCAGCGATGGCCAGTTGGTCTCATCCTTGAACAGCCTGAACCCGCGCAGACCCCAGATCGCGGTCAGCAGCAAAGCTGCAAACCCGATGCGACTGGCCGCGAGCCAGAACGGCGTCGTGCCCGTCAGGGCCAGCTTGATCAGCAGGAATGTCCCACCCCAGACAAAGCCCAGGGTGGCGATCATCAGCCAGTAGCGCGGGGCGATATCGGGCATCGCGATCTCCCTTTGTGGTGTCGCGCGACAAGACCCCGACGGAGTGGCCGGGTCAATCGCAATTGCTTTGTCCGCTATCGAACGATTTGCGGTTCAGGCCATGCGCGGGCGGCGGCTGCGGCTGAGGAGCAGGCCGCCGAGGATCAGCGCCAGCGCGGCAAACAGCTGCGGTGGCAGGGTTTCCCCCAGCAGCGCCGCACCAAAGATCACCGACCAGACCGGCACCTGATAGTTCACGGTGGACAGGAAGGCCGGGCCTGCGCTGCGGGCGACCTGCACCAGCAGCACTTGGGCGAGCGCGGTGGGCAAGAGGCCAAGGTAGATCACGGCGCGCAGTGGCAGGGGGGCGGGCAGCTCTGGCAGCCCTTCGGCCCAAAGCGCGGCCGGCACCATCATTGTGGCTCCGCACAGGAGGGTTGCTGCCGAGAGCGAGAGCATATTCACCTGTGGGCAGAGCCGGGTGATGATCGCACCGATGGCATAACAGAGCGAGGCCCCAAGGCAGGCGAGGCGGGCCAGCGATTCATAATCCGTTCCGGCAGAGCGGAGGGCGTCGACCCCGATCAGCACCACCACACCGGCAAAGCCGATCAGGAAGCTGATGCTGCGGCGCAGGGTCATATGTTCGCCCGGCACCAGAAAATGCGCCAGCGGCAGCACAAACAGCGGCACCACCGCCATGCAGACCCCGGCAAAGCCGCTGGCCACAAAAGTCTGCCCCCAGCTAAGCAGGGTGAAGGGCAGCGCATTGGTAAAGAGCCCCATGCCAGCCGCGCAGGCCCAGATGATGCGGCCGTCGCGGTTGCGCAGGGTGGGCAGGCCGATTCCCATGGCGTAGACAGCCGCCAGCAGACAGGCTGCACCGATGGAGATCCTGAGCGCGGCAATGGTCAGCGGCGCAAAGCCCCTGAGCGCCAGTGATACCGCCATGAAGGAGGCGCCCCAGATCACACCTAGGAACAACAGCTTGGCCCAATTGGCGGCACCGGGGGAGTCTGGCATCGGATCACCTCAGTGAAATAAATGAAAAAGGGCGCCCCAAACAGGAGCGCCCCGGAGAGCTAGGGTGTGCGAGCAGTCTCGCGGGCGCCTTAGTTCTTCTCTTTGTCGACCATCTTGCCTGCGGAAATCCACGGCATCATGTCGCGCAGCTTGCCGCCGACCACTTCGATCTGGTGCTCGTCGTTGGCACGACGCGACGCTTTGATGGTGGGCTGGCCCACAGCGTTTTCCAGCATGAAGTCGCGCACGAATTTGCCCTGCTGGATGTCTGTCAGCACGTCCTTCATGGCTTTTTTGGTCTGCTCGTAGGGCAGGATGCGCGGGCCGGTGACATACTGGCCGTACTCTGCGGTGTTGGAGATCGAGTAATCCATGTTGGCAATGCCGCCTTCATAGATCAGGTCAACGATCAGCTTGGTTTCGTGCAGGCACTCGAAATAGGCCATCTCGGGTGCGTAACCGGCTTCGACCAGAGTTTCGAACCCGCAACGGATCAGCTCGACGATACCGCCGCAGAGAACCGCCTGCTCGCCGAACAGGTCGGTTTCGCATTCTTCGCGGAAGTTGGTCTCGATGATGCCGGAGCGGCCGCCACCAATGGCGGAGCAATAGGACAGGCCGATTTCCAGCGCTTTGCCGGTGGCGTCGGTGTCAACAGCCACCAGGCAGGGCACGCCGCCGCCTTTGGTGTATTCACCGCGCACGGTGTGGCCGGGGCCTTTGGGGGCCATCATGATGACGTCGACGCCTTCTTTCGGCTCGATCAGGCCGAAGTGCACGTTCAGGCCGTGGGCAAACGCGATCGCGGCACCCGGACGGATGTTGTCGTGGACGTATTTCTTGTAGGTTTCTGCCTGCAGTTCGTCGGGCATGGTGAACATGATCACGTCACACCAGGCCGCCGCTTCTGCGATACCCATCACCTGCAGGCCTTCGCCTTCGGCTTTCTTCGCGGAGGGGGAGCCTTCGCGCAGGGCGACGACAAGGTTCTTGGCGCCGCTGTCGCGCAGGTTCAGCGCGTGGGCGTGGCCCTGAGAGCCATAGCCCAGGATGGCCACTTTCTTGTCCTTGATCAGGTTAACGTCGCAATCGCGGTCATAGTATACACGCATGATCATCGTCCTTTTGGTTCGTGTTTGGATGCAGCATAGGCATGTTTTCAATAAAGGAGAGGCGTATCTGGCGCGAAAATCTGCAAATTATTGCAATGGTCATTCGTGTACTATGCAATTATGATGAAAATCATGCTTGATGACTTGGACCGACGCATACTTCGCCATCTTCAGGCGGATCCAGAACAATCGCTGCCTGATCTGGGGGATCGCCTTGGCCTCACCGCCTCGCGCCTGTCGCGGCGGCTGGAGAAGCTGCGCGAGACCGGCGTGATCCTTGGGCAGCGGGCGGTGATCGACTGGCGTGCGCTTGGCTATGAGGTGGAGGTTTCGCTGCGGATCACGCTGGACAAGACCAATCCCCGCGCCTTTGATGAATTCATCCCCGCCGCGCGTGAGATCCCGGAGGTGCTGGAAATCCAGACCTTCCTCGGCCAGGTCGATGTACGGCTCTCGGTGATTGCGCGGGACATGGCACATTATCAGGGGATTTACCGCAGCCAGATCCTGATCCTGCCGCATATCACCGACATCGAGGCGCTGATGCATGTGGCACGCATCAAATCGGACGAGGCGCTGCCGATATGATGGCTCTGGATGACATCGACCACGCGCTGCTGCGCGCATTGGGACGGGATGCCACGCAATCGGCCGGCGCCTTGGGGCGCGAACTGGGGCTGAGCCAGCCCGCAACCTGGCGCCGCATCCGCCGCCTGCAGGAGACGGGGATCATCCGGGGCCGCAAGCTGGATCTTGATGCCGGCAAGCTGGGCTTTGGTGTGACGGTCTTTCTGGGGCTCAAACTGGCCACCAAGGGGCGCGTCTCGCTTGAGGATTTCGAACGTGCGGTGACTGCCATCCCGGAGGTGCAGACGGTCGAACATGTGCTGGGCATGTATGACTATCGCCTGCGGGTGACGGCGCGCGACATTGCTGATTTTGAACGCGTGCTGCGCCGCCGGATCATGACCCTGCCCGGGGTGGGCAATGTGGATGCCAATGTGCTGCTGAGCGAAGAGCGCCGACCCGGCCCGCTCGGCTAGACGCCGCCGTCGCCCGGATGCGACAGCCCTGTCATCTTTCCCCAAATACTCTCGCCGAAGGCACCGGTCCCCGCAGGGGGGCGGATCCTTATTTTACCCCAAGCCCCATCTGCATCAGGGTCTTGCGTACGGGGGCCATGGAATAGAGCGCATTCAGGCCAAACGCGCGTAAATCGCGCAGCGGGCGAGGCGACAGCATCGAGGTCCGGTTCAATAGGTCGATCCCCTTCACCCGCATCAGAATGTCGCCATGGCGGGCCTTGTGATAGCTCTCGAGCATCCTGGCGTCGCCCAGGGCCTCGGGCCGGGTCTGTGCCAGATCCAGCAGCACCCGCAGATCTCCCAGCGACATATTCAGGCCCTGGGCGCCGATTGGTGGCACCACATGGGCGGCTTCGGCCATCAGGGCAAGGCGTTCGCCCGACATGCGGGCGGCAGACTGGCTGATGATCGGCCAGATGCTGCGGCGGGAGGCCAGCCGCAGTTCTCCCAGCACACCGCAGCTGCGCCGGTTCATCTCGATTTCGAACGGGGCCTGATCCATCCGCTGCAATGCCTCGGCTCTTGGGCCGCGTTCCATCCAGACAATCGCAGAGGAGGGCCGACCGTCGTGATCGGGCAGCGGCACCAGAGTGAAGGGGCCGCCGGAGCGGTGAATTTCGGTCGAGACATTCTGATGGGGCAGGTCGTGGGTCACGGCGAAGGCCAGCGCCTTCTGTCCGTAACGGGTGGTCCGCACAGGGATGCCCGCTGCCCGCCGCATCGGGCTGTCGCGCCCGTCACAGGCGAGCACAAGACGGGCCGTGACCCGGGTGCCATCGCTCAGGGTGACCTGGGCGGAGTCCGTGCGCGTGAACAGGCCGGTGGTGCCCAGACCCGCACGGAAATCCACCGTCTCCAGATCGTCCAGACGCGCCAAAAGTTCCCGCCGCAGGAGCCAGTTGGGCAGGTTCCAGCCAAAGGGCTGATCGGAGATATCGGCGGATTTGAAATCCTTGGTGACACGGGCCACCGGCTCTGCCCCGCCAGCGTCGATGATCCGCATGATGTCCAGCGGCGCGGCGTGGGCGTCGAGCCGGGTCCAGATCCCGGCGTCCTGCAACAGCGCCTTTGCCGGTTGCAGTATTGCGGTGGTTCGCAGATCGGCACCGGCCTCGTCGCGCAGTGTTACGGGCGCGGTCGGGTCGACGCAGATCACCCGGAACCCGGCGGCGCCAAAGGTTGCGGCGGCGGTGAGCCCGGCGATACCGCCACCCGAAATCAGAATGTCACAGCTGTCAGTCATCAGACCTGCCTTTCATCACTGGTCCTGAGATAGGCCGCTGGCAGCTGGAATGACAAGCGACATACTGTCCTTATGCCGGGCCTTTTTCGGGGTTCAATTGGCGCCGCGCCCCTAGCCACGGGTGATCATCACCAAGACGACAAACATGATGCCGGTCTTGGCGACCGCAGGGAGGAACAGCGCGGGCAGGCCCCAGATCGCAACAGCGAGGCCCCAGAGCAGAACATAAAGGAGGATAGCCAGAAGCGCCTTTGTGGCGCCACTGTTATGGCTGTCGGCAGGCACGGGAGCCGCCGCCGGGGCTGCGGTCACAGTGGTGCGGTGCTGGCTGTGGTCGAACGTCAGGTCATTCATCGGGCGGGCATCCTTGGCTGTGGCGGAGTGCGCAGCCTGATGGCGGAAGGGCCGGGCCTGCGCGGAAAAGATACCTGCCATATAGAGGTTAGCAGCCCCGGAAAAAGTCGGGTGCGGCTGCGCGCCACGGGGGTGCGACAGGATGCGCAGGCCGGGGGCCAGCTTACGCTGTCCGCAGGCGGCTACAGCAACCCGAGAAACCCGGTCAGATCATCCGTGTGGTGGTGAATATGCGCGCCGGTCGCCGCGGTTGGTGCCACATGCACCGTACGCATCCCCAGATCATGCGGCGCCTGCAGATTGCGCGGATCGTCCTCGAACATCGCAGCCTTTGTCGGGTCGATCTTTGCCTTGGCAAAGATGATGTCAAAGGCCTGACGTTCGGGTTTGGGGCGGTAATTGGCATGTTCAACCCCGTAGATCTCGTCAAAGCAGCCCTCAAGACCCCGCGCCGCCAGCACCCGCTCGGCATAGGGGGCGGTGCCATTGGTATAGATGATCCGCTTGCCCGGCAGATCCCGGATCCGTTCGGCCAGCAGGCTGTCCGGCTCCAGATGATCGAAATTGATGTCGTGGACCTCGATCAGGAACGGGTCCGGGTCCAGATCGTGATGGGCCATCAGCCCGGCAAGGGTGGTGCCATGTTCGCGCCAGTAGTCATCTCGCAGCTTATTGGCCATCTGCTGGTCGACGCCAAGCGCGGTCATGACGTAGTCCGTCATCTTGACCTCGATCTGATCGAACAGCCGGGCGGAGGGGTGATAGAGGGTGTTGTCGAGATCGAACACCCAATGGCGGACGTGAGAAAAAGATTGCGATACCATGGCCTGTGACCTAGGTCGCCCGCCGCATGATTGCAACTGTCGCCATGCGCCGGTGCACTACATCGTCGTGGCGTCTTCGGGTCGATCCGAGGGGCTGATTTTAACTGCGTGGTCGGGGCGGGGTTGATTGCACGGCGGCCGGACCTGTAGACATCGGGGGTCAACAACCCAAGGATCGACATGAACCTGACCCGCAGCACCAGCCAGACCGACGCTTACGCGCTGATCCTTGAAGCCATTGATGTCGGGGTTTACCGGCCCGGAGACCGTCTGGTCGAGAGCGACCTTGCCGAACGGTTCGGTGTCTCGCGCACGCCCATCCGCGAGGCGTTGCAGCGGCTGGAGACCCAATCGCTGCTGGAGCGCGATGGCCGGTCGCTGATTGTTGCCTCGCTGGATCACAACCAGATGGCGGAGCTATATGTGGTGCGGCGCGAACTGGAAGGGCTGGCGGCCAGCCTTGCGGCGCGGCACGCTACCGAGGAGGAGGTCCGGGTACTGCAGGAGATGGTCGCCTCTGACGATGCCTTTGTAGACAATCCGACGGAGCTTGCGAAGGCCAACCGCCGGTTTCACGAGCAGATCCATCTGGCGTCACATAACCGGTATCTGGTGCAGCAGCTGAACCTGGTCCACCGCACGATGGCGCTGATGGCGACCACCTCGCTGGCGGCGGAGGGGCGGGGCCGGATTGCGCAGGCCGAACATAAGACCATCGTGAACGCGATCGAGCGTCGCGATGAAGAGGCGGCGGGGCGGGCGCTGAAGGACCATATTTCTGTCGCCTTCATGACCCGGCTGAAACAGGACGCGGGCGATCGCAGCAAGGGCTAGGTGCCACCGGTCGGGAGCCTCGGGGCGAGCGGCTTGCGAGCCTTCGCGGGTTGGCCGTGCGCGGTCTTGTCCCAGAAGAACGGTTTGAAAATCAGCTCGTAGAGCGCCTTGTATACGGCAATCACACCCAGCGGAAAATAGAGCATCATGCTGGGCGCCCAGAGCGCCAGCGATCGCCGACCGCTGGCAAAGGCCGCCGTAACGGCGATGATGATGCCAAGGAGTTCAAAGAAAACCAGGGCGGCAGCGGCCAGATAGGGCGCGCCTGCGGGCAGCAGCGGGGCGCTGGGATGGCCAAGGCCGAGGGTGATCAGCCAGAAGGTCCAGAGGCAGGGCGCCAGCAGGAACTGGCCAACGGTGCCGAGGAAGAAGGCCTGAAGGCCGAGGAACTGGCGCCAGCCCAATTGCCGCGCCAGTACGGCGGGGCGGCGCATATGCACCAGATAGGTGACCATGAACCCCTTCAGCCAGCGCGAGCGTTGCTTGATCCAGGGCCATGCGCGGCAGTTGGCCTCCTCATAGGTGGTGGTGGGCAGCATTTCCGTGCGATAGCCAAGGCGGCTGAGGCGGACGCCAAGATCGGCATCCTCGGTCACGTTATGGGCGTCCCAGCCGCCCAGCTGTTCCAGAACGTTACGGCGGATAAACAGCGTGGTGCCACCCAGCGGAACCACCAGCCCAAGGCGGGCGATGCCCGGCAGTACGATGCGGAACCAGCTGGCGTATTCGAGGGTGAAACAGCGCGAGATCCAGTTCTGATCCGGGTTGTAGTAGTCGAGCGCGCCTTGCAGGCAGGCCAGATCGTTATCGCCCTGCGCAAAGGCACGTGCGACCTGTTCCAACTGGTCGGGATCCGGGGCATCTTCGGCATCCCAAACACCGATAATTTCCCCCCGGCAGTAGTTCAGCGCGTAGTTCATCGCCCGTGGCTTGGTGGTCAGGCCGCCGTGGGCGGGTACTTCGATCACGCGGAACCAATCGGGTAAATCGGCGCAATGGATGGCGTTGCGGGTGACCTCGTCGTCTTCTTCGAGGACCAGAAGCACTTCGAGCAGGCTGCGCGGGTAGGTGAGTTTGCACAGGCGTCGCAGGAGGGCGCGGCCGATTTCGGCCTCTTTGTAGAGCGGGACAAGGATCGACATGCGCGGCAGGCGCCGTCCCGTGGCCGCCAGCTGTAGAGGGCCTGCGCTGGGCGGCTGCTTTGGTAGAGGCTGCGTGCTCTCGTGCAGACGTCGCCGCCGCCGGTCCTGCAAATGGGATACGAAACCTGCACATTTCAGCAGAATGAACAGCAAGAGCGTAAAGAGCGCCAACCCGCAGAGTAGGGTGAAAACCAGCCTTGGCCGGGTCGCGGTCAGGCCAAGGCCGGCGAGTCCCGTCAGCAGCGGCAGGCCTAGCCAGTTCGGCTGGCGCAAAGTGCGGCAGCTATAGCGCAGCGGTACAGAGGCGCTGGCGTCGCGGGCAAGATCCTCGCGGAAATGACTGCTGAGCAGTTCGGTGATCTGCGCTTCGCTTGCGATCACCGGTCGCACATCGCCAAAGCTTTCTGCAAGGTCGCGCTGCACCTCGGCAAAGGCGGCTGGATGCGCTATCGCGACGATCACGGTCTGCCCCAGTTGCATGTATGGCAGCGCACAGCGACGCAGCCAGAACCGGGCGGGTTTGCGCGCGAGCAGACGCGCCTGGGGGCGATGACCGCCCAGATCAACCCGTGGCATCCCGTGCTGGGACGACAGCGCATCCAGAACCTGCTCCTGACTGGCCCACCCTTCGGAAACAAGGATCTGATCAATCGGAGCGCGCTGATGCTGACGCAGAACCAGCGCCCGCATCAGGTGATCCTTGCTGACGGCGTGATCTTCCACCAGCCGCCGTTCAAAGGAGGTCTGGCGTTCGCGCCGAATGAGGGGTCGTGCCGCCTCTAGGAATTTGAGGTTGTGTTCAACCATGACAGCACAGTTTATGCGGTCATGGATTCGAGCAAGAGGTTTTTACAGGGGCGCATTTATCAAGCCCTTGTTTTCCATGGCAAAAGCTTGCCATGGAGCCGTGTTTTTTGCGTAGGCTTATCTCAGCCCCGCTGAATTTACGCAGATTTGCGCGCAGCCATAGCCTCGGCGAAGCGCTCGAACAGGTAGAAACTGTCCTGCGGGCCTGGGCTTGCTTCGGGGTGGTGCTGCACCGAATAGACCGGACGATCGGAGATGCGAATGCCACAGTTGGAGCCGTCGAACAGCGACACATGCGTCTCTTCGACACCGTCAGGCAGGCTCTGCCCGTCGACGGCAAACCCGTGGTTCATCGAGGTGATCTCAACTTTGCCGGTGGCGTTCTCCTTCACCGGGTGGTTGGCGCCGTGGTGGCCGTGGTTCATTTTGACAGTCTTGCCGCCAAGCGCCAGTGCCAGCATCTGGTGGCCGAGGCAGATGCCGAACATCGGCAGATCCGTGGTGTCGAGGATCTGCTGGATCATCGGCACGGCATAGACGCCGGTGGCGGCGGGATCACCGGGACCATTGGAGAGGAAGACACCATCGGGGTTATGGGCCAGCACCTCATCAGCGGTGGCAGAGGCCGGCAGGACGGTCACGTCACAACCCGCCGAGGCGAGGCAGCGCAGGATATTGCGCTTGGCACCGTAGTCGATGGCGACAACCTTGTGCTTGGGGTCTTCCTGACGGGTATAGCCCTCGGGCCAGGCCCACCGCATTTCGTCCCAGCGATAGCTTTGCGCGCAGGTAACGTCCTTGGCCAGGTCGCGTCCTTCGAGGCCCGACCATTCGCGGGCCTTGGCGATCAGTGCTTCGATGTCGAAATTGCCGTCGGGATCATGGGCCAGGGCCACATGCGGGGCGCCCTGCTGGCGGATCGCACGGGTCAGGCGGCGGGTGTCAACGCCGCCGATGGCGATACGTCCGGTGCGGGTGAGCCAGGTTTTCAGCTCTTCGGTGGCGCGCCAGTTGGAGGATTGTGTCGGATCCCATTTCACCACCATGCCTGCGGCGACGGGATCGGCGGTTTCGTCATCCTCGGGGGTGACGCCGGTGTTGCCGATGTGAGGGAAGGTGAAGGTCACGATCTGCCCCGCGTAGGAGGGGTCGGTCATGATTTCCTGATAGCCGGTCATGGCCGTGTTGAAGCAGAGTTCTGCGACGGTTTCGCCGGTGGCACCAAAGCCGTTTCCATAAAAGATGGTGCCATCAGCCAGTGCCAAACATGCGGTGGGCTTGGGTGGGACGGTATCGGCCATGGCGCGACTCTCCAATATGGGCAAAATTCACGGGTATCTAAGGGGTGTGCGCCAAGCCGTCAAGCCTCCGTCGCTGCGATCTGGGCCTGTTTGCGGGGCGAGGCCGGCACCATCTAACGGTGTTTGGGTGCCCCAACGTCATTTGTCTGGCCCCAACTTGAACTTGACTACCACTTTAGGTAAAGATCCGGTTTCCGACTCCGTGGGAATGGACAGATAAATGGATACGCGAACTCGGGTCAATATGGCCCTGAAACAGGCCATGAAGGACCGCGCAGCTGCCCGACTGGCAACCTTGCGTCTGATCAATGCCGCGATCAAGGACCGTGAAATTGCCGACCGGGTCGATGGTGAAGGGGGCGGAATTGGCGATGCAGAGATCCTCGCCATTCTGGGCAAGATGACCAAGCAGCGCAACGAAAGCGCACGCGCCTACGAGGAAGGCGGACGGCTGGACCTGGCCGAACGCGAGCTGGGTGAGATTGCTATCATTGAGGAGTTCCTCCCCAAACAGCTGAGCGACGACGAAATCGCCGAGGCGGTCAAGGCTGCGGTTGCTGATACCGGTGCGCAGTCGATCCGTGACATGGGCAAGGTGATGGGCGCCCTGAAGGGCAAATACACCGGCCAGATGGATTTCGGCAAAGTCGGCCCCCTGGTGAAGGATCAGCTCTGCCACAGCGGCGACTGCTGACGCTGACCTGAGCCAATCGCTGTCAGATCAGAAGCCCGCCACCTTTGGCGGGCTTTTTGCTGGGCATTGGGTTGCCGACCAGGGGGTTGCCCGGGGCTGGTATGTGGATGATTGGCCGAGGTCGGCCGCGCATTGCAGGAAGGTGGCGCGCACCTCAGCGGCAAAGGGATTGTCGCGCAGGATCGCCTGCTGCACGTTAGGGGCATCTCCGGCGACCATCCGGCTGGCCTGTTGCATCAGTTCGAAACTGGCTGTGGTCATCCGCAGGGGACCCGGGGCAACCTGACTGAGCGCCTGGGCGATCAGATGGGTCAGACCCTGTACTGTCGCCAATTCGCGGTCATGGGCCTCGGGTGTGGTCCAGATGACATCGAGCCCGAAGACATGGCGCAGCAGCGCCGCCAGACGCAAGGGGCGCCCGCCGCGTAAGGGGCAGAGAGCGATTTTCTGACCGGCGAGACCCTGCGCGGCGCTTTGGGGGCCGAACAAGGGATGGCTTCCCAGAAGCTGGACCTCAGGCGGCAGGGTCCGCAGCATCACCTCCGCCGGCGCCATTTTGACAGAGCCGACATCCATCACCAATGCGCCGGTGGTGAGAAGCGGTGCAATCTCGTGGCAGAGCTGCTCCATCGCACTGACAGGGACGGCAAGAATGACCAGCGGGCAGGCGGCGGTTTCGGCAAGCGGGCAGAAACGCAGGGACGGGTGTTGCGGCAGGTCACAGCCTGAGGCTGGATCATGCACGCAGATCGGCACCAGCGGCGACAGGTGACGGGCGATCAGCTGGCCAAAGGCGCCAAAACCAATCAGGCCAACGCGGGGAAATCTGGTGGAAAGCGACATCGACATCGGGCTCCGGTCTGTGCCGCGCTGCCGTTGGGATGATGTGAGATGCTGCCTCTGTCCGCCGGAACGCGGCGGGATGAACATCAAGAAATGAGAATACGTCCGCCGTTATGAAAACAGCGGATAATACTGGATCGAAAAGGATACGGACGTATTGAACATATGCCTCTGATACGCGGCGCCCCGGCCAAAGTCAAAGGTGCAGTTATGCGGGGCGCTCCGGCATCGGGGTGTCACGGGCTGTGCCGGTGCAGCGCGGTCTTCAGATCCTCATAGAGCGCCTTGCGTTCCTCCTCGGACAGGAAGGCGCCGATTTCGACCTCTCGGCCACTGCCGCGCAGGGTGACGTAATTCGGCACGGGTCCGTCATCGGCATGCAGCTCGACCTGTGTCCAATAGCGGTTACAACGCCAGTTCTGGCGCTGTCCGGTCGGGTTGATGCGCTCCAGATGCGCTTCGGTGGAGTCCAGCGTCAGCACTTCCAGCACATGCCGGTCACGGCGACTGCGATCCAGCGCCCATTTCACCGCAAACAGCGTCGCTGTCACAAAGGGCAGAACCCCCCAGAGCGCCGCACTGCCCAAAAGGGGGATCATCGGGATGGTGATCAGCGCCGCAAGCACCCCCAGAAAGCGGACATAGCCCTCTGGCGGCAGCGACTGATGCGGCCATAGGTGCAGCTCTTGATTGCTGTCGGTTCGGGCTGTGATCCATTGATACGGCATGGCGTGAATTTAGCGTCCGCCAGCGGCCTGTCCAGCATCTCGACAGGGCCATGCGTCGCAGCTGCAAAAGGGGGGGAACCGGGTCGGTGCTGCGGGCAGAAAGAAGGCCCCGAAGCGGGTGCTCCGGGGCCTGTCTGTCATTCAGTTCATCAACACCTTAGTGCGAATGGGAGCGATCCCAGTCTTCCTGCTTGGGCAGGATTTCGAAGGTGTGCTCCGGCGGCGGAGAGGGCAGGGTCCACTCCAGCGTATCCGCATATTCGTTCCAGTAGTTGTTCTGGGTGATGCGGGCGCCGCGCAGCAGCGAGTAGATCACAACGCCAAAGAACAGCAGGAACGATGCAAAGGACAGGAACGCGCCATAGGACGAGATCTTGTTCCAGTACGCAAAGCCTTCCGGGTAGTCGATGTAACGACGCGGCATGCCCTGACGGCCCAGGAAGTGCTGGGGGAAGAAGGTCAGGTTGGCGCCGATGAAGAACATCCAGAAATGGATCTGGGCGCCCAGCTCGGAGTACTGACGACCGGTCATCTTGCCGAAGTAGAAGTACACACCGGAGAAGATCGCAAAGACAGCACCCAGCGACATCACGTAGTGGAAGTGCGCAACCACATAGTAGGTGTCGTGATAGGCGCGGTCGACAGCCGCCTGCGACAGAACCACACCGGTCACACCACCGACGGTGAACAGGAACAGGAAGCCGAAGGCGAACATCATCGGAGCTTTGAACTCGATGGAGCCGCCCCACATGGTGGCGATCCAGGAGAACACCTTAACCCCGGTCGGAACCGCGATCACCATGGTGGCCAGCATGAAGTAGGCCTGCTGGTTCAGCGACATGCCGACGGTGTACATGTGGTGCGCCCAGACGACAAAGCCCAGAACACCAATCGCGATGATCGCCCAGACCATCGGCAGGTAGCCGAAGACCGGTTTGCGGGCGAAGGTCGCGATCACGTGGGAGATGATGCCAAAGCCCGGCAGGATCACGATGTACACTTCCGGGTGGCCGAAGAACCACAGGATGTGCTGATACAGGATCGGGTCGCCGCCGCCGGCAGGGTCAAAGAAGGTGAACCCAAAGTTGCGGTCCATCAGCAGCATGGTGATCGCGCCGGCCAGAACGGGCAGGGACAGCAGGATCAGCCAGGAGGTGACGAAGATCGACCAGGAGAACAGCGGCACCTTGAACAGGGTCATGCCGGGGGCACGCATGTTCAGGAAGGTGGTGATCATGTTGATCGCACCGAGGATCGAGGACGCACCAGAGACGTGAACGGCGAAGATCGCCAGGTCCATGGAGAAGCCGCCTTCGTTGGTGGACAGCGGCGGGTAGAGAACCCAGCCGACGCCGGAACCGGCCTGGTCGTTGCCGCCCGGTGCGAGGACCGAGGCAACCGCCAGCGAGGTGCCCGCGACATACATCCAGAACGACAGGTTGTTCATCCGCGGGAACGCCATGTCCGGCGCGCCGATCTGTAGCGGCATGAAGTAGTTGCCGAACCCGCCGAACAGCGCGGGAATAACCACGAAGAACATCATCAGGATGCCGTGGCCGGTGATCAGAACGTTCCACAGATGCCCATTGGGGGTACATGCCGCAGACGCATCTGCAAAAAGACGTGCACCTTCAAGGCACATGTACTGAACGCCGGGATCCATCAGTTCAAGCCGCATGTAAACGGTGAACGCGACGGAGATGAAACCAACGATCGCCGAAACGATCAGGTAGAGAATGCCGATATCCTTATGGTTCGTGCTCATGAACCAGCGGGTGAAAAAACCGCGCTCGTCTTCGTGGCCGTGACCATGAATGGCTGCATCTGCCATTAAGGTGCCTCCTGTTGCATAACGATAGGCCAACAAACACCGTCCCCGGCGGGCCTAGACTCATCCTGCGTTTTAGTTCGCCGGCAACAGGCCTTCAATGGCGGAGTTTGATATGGATCAAGAATAATTGTCGCGGGCAGGCCCTTTCGGGCTGCCTTTCTGATCCTTTGGCGCCGTGGTCCGGCGTATGTCACGGCGAAGCGCCCCCCGGCCTTGGGTCGTCCGGGAAGGATTTAGCCGTGTTTTATCGAACGGGCGGTCCTTGTGTGCTTGACCAGCGGGCGATAGCCGCGCAAGTTCCCGTTGATAGCTACGGAGGGCAGATAGTGGCGGTGTACGATCCAAACAATATCTTCGCAAAAATTCTGCTCGGAGAACTGCCAGCGCACAAAGTCTACGAAGACAATGACACGCTGGTGTTCATGGATATCATGCCGCGCTCCGACGGGCATATGCTGGTGATCCCCAAGACGCCCTGCCGGAATGTCCTTGACGCATCGCCGGCCCAGCTGGCGGCGGTCATGGCGACCGTGCAGAAGATCGGTCGGATCGCGATGCAGGCATTTGACGCCCAAGGGATTAGCATTCAGCAGTTCAACGAGGCTGCGGGTGGGCAGGAGGTGTTCCATCTGCATTTCCACGTGCTGCCACGTCGCGACGGCGATACAGTGCGACCACCGGGCATAATGGCCGATCCGGGTGTTTTGCAGGCACATGCGGAGATAATGCGTAAGGCCGTGGACGCCGCCGCCTGATAGAGGCCGCATGTTCTCAGAGTAAGCGATTACCGGCGGGCTGTCCTGGCCTGTCGCGGCTCGTGTTGCTGTGCTGATGCACAGGCGCGAAGTCGCGGACCAGTTATTCTACCTTTGGATGAAATTTATATTGATATGTGTGACCCGTTTATCCTAGGGTCCCGGCAGTCTCGGCCATAGGGCCTGAAGAACTGAGAACTGAACCGATATCGGGAGGGGGCTTGGCAGCGCAGCTGTCCAGGCGGAGCGATGTGGGTTTCATGTTTATGGCGGCCTGTCCCTGGCCTGCCCGTGGTGTCTTTGCAGCGCCCGGCGAAGGGGAACCGGAAATGAAAGTTGCGGCAGTCTCGTATCGGTCGGGGCTGGTTGTGTTCATACCAACCTGCGCAGATGCGCCATGGTTTTGCAAAGTGACGGGCGTTTGGCCTGTGTATGTTGCTGAGGAGGGGCCGTGGGTAAGACGGCAGAGGATAGTGGTGATCTAAGGGGGCTGTCGGACGAGACAGTGGCAGCGGCCGTCTACGGCTCTGTTCTTGGCGCGTCCAATGCGGTCGCCTGGCGGGACCGGCTGATCCGTGCGGGCTATGATGGTGTCGCCGGGAAAGCCAAGAGCGCACTGATAGGATCGACGCCGGTTGGCGCCGGTAAGGCGGTTGCCAGCTCCTGGCAGGGATCTGCGGGCTCTTCTGATGGGGTGGGGCTTTCGGCGCATTTGTCACCTGAAGGCGAGCTTGCCGGGGCGGCGCTGATCGGACGTCACTTTGACCGCGCCATCTATCTCAGGAGTCGCCTGATCGCGGCGCAGAACCATGGATCCTGGCCAGAGCTTCAGGCAGTGCTTCCCTGCGGTGCGAGAAACTGGCTGCTGGTATCGCGCGAGGCGGAGATTCTGGCCGCAGGTGATGACTGGCCGAGTCGTGGGCGCATCACCGCGCCCTGGATCGCTCAGGCCATCGGGGTTGCGGATGCCAAGCTGCCGCTGTGGCACACGCTTTTTGATGAGGATAGCCCGCGCCCAGCACTTACGTTGCTGCGGGGCGAGGGGGGGCGGCTGCTGATGTGCCAAGCGGTGGGCGGCCGCGGGGAGAGGCTGGGCGCCGTCGATGGTCTTTCTGGCGCGAGTCCGTCTGACATGGCTGCATGGCGCGGCCGATTACGGGCCGTGGACCCCTCGGCACCGGCGGTTCTGGTGGAACAGCTTACGACCGGCTGGTCGGATGTGGCGGCAGATCAGGTGGCATTGCGGTTCGGCTTTGATCCGGAGGAAATGTCGCTGCTGCGTCATCTGTTGATTGAGGCCGACTGGATTGAGCTGCGCATCGGGACCGGTGCCGAACGCGGGCCTGAACTTGCCCTTCTGGGCCAGATGCTCAGCAAAACTGCAGCGCCAAACTGCCCTGAGATGCTGCGGTTCCTTGCCTATCTCATGCAGCAGACGACTCGCGATCACGATATAGCTGCGGGTCGCGCGTCACCCCCACAACGCGTACTGAGCCTGGCGTCCGGGCTGACTTCACAATATTTGCAGTTTGGCGCCGAGCGCGGCCAGCCGGTGATCTTTGTCCATGGTATCTTTGACGGGGTTGCGGCGATCCAGCGGCTGCAACCGCAGTTGCGGGCGCGTGGCCTGCGGTGTCTGGCACCTTTGCGCTGCGGCTATGGTGGCTCGGACAGTTTGCCGAGCGGGACTGATCCGATTGATTTATTCGTAACCCAGTTGGATGCGCTGATCGACGCGGAGGGTTTGGTCAATCCCATCCTGATGGGGCATCGCAGCGGATGCCTGTTTGCCGCCGCCGCCGGGCGCAGGCTGCGTGACCGGCTGGGCGGGGTGGTCTGTATCGGCGCGACACTGCCATTGCCCAGTATCGGACATGCAAGGGCCCTGCGCGGGCATCAGCGCGCGCTAGCGCTGAGCGCGGTCCATGCCAGCGCGGTTCTGCCGCTTGTGGTGCGCAGCTGGTCACGGTCCGTGCGGCAAAAGGGGCCGCAGGTCCTGGTGTCGCGCCAGATCGCCCGCGAAAGCGCGGACCGTCAACTCTTGGCCGACCCCGCGTTGAGCGCGGTTCTGGACCAGAGCCACAGGATGATGATGCAGCAGGGGCGCGGCGGCTACGAAATTGATCTGCGGCTGGCGGTTCGCTCGCGCGACATGCGCCATTGTGCCAAGGCCGCGCCGACCATCTATCTGCATGGCGGAGAAGATACCGTGACGCCGGTCGACAAATTGCAGGCCGCGCTGGGGAGTGGTCACGCCAACCTTCAGATCCGGGTCAGCAAACGCGCCGGTACCATGCTGCTCTATGCCCAGCCGGAGCTGGTGTTTGCAGCGATCGACGACCTGCGTCAGCGCATGACGTCATGATCGGCCTGTCGCGCAACGGGGGCTGACGCCTAGTCGAGGGCACAGGTATCGGTTGTGGCAAAGGCGAAATCGAAACATTGCTTCAGCGCCACATCCACATCCGTCATCGTGACCGGCAACCCCAGATCCACGAGGCTGGTGACGCCAAATTCGGTGATGCCGCAAGGGACGATGCCGTCAAAATGGCTGAGGTCGGGCTCCACGTTGATCGAAATGCCGTGAAAGCTCACCCATTTGCGCAGGCGGATGCCGATTGCAGCGATCTTGTCCTCGGTCTTCTCTCCGTTGGGCCGCAGGGGTTTGTCGTCCCGCTCCACCCAGACGCCGACACGGCCGTCGCGGATATGGCCGGTCACGTTGAACCGGTCGAGCGCCAGGATCACCCAGCGCTCCATCTGGCGGACGAAACAGCGCACATCGCGGCCCCGTTTGGCGACATCCAGCATGACGTAAACCACGCGCTGGCCGGGTCCGTGGTAGGTATATTGTCCGCCGCGCTTGCTTGCGTAGACCGGGAAACGGTCGGGGTCGGTCAGATCGTCGGGCCGCGCCGAGGTGCCGGCCGTATAGAGCGGGGGATGTTCAACCAGCCAGATACATTCCTCGTGGGTTCCTGCGGCAATACCAGCCGCACGCTCCTCCATGAAGGTGACGGCCTCGTCATAGCCGGTCAGGCCGGAGGTGGTGATCCATTCAACCATCGACGGTGTCCTTTGTTATGACTTTTGTAACCACTATAGAGCAATGCGCGGAATTTTCTGGCCTGCGTGATGGGTCGTGCGCTACCGTGATTGCGTGTATTCATCAATGGGGGGGACGCGTAATATGTTCTCAAAATCTCTTAAAACTACATTGGCAGCATCAATTCTGGCGACCTCCGGCGCTGCTCCGGCGGTTGCCGACAATCTTGGCGCGGCGCTGGTCGGCAGTATCATCGGCGGCGTGATCGTCAATGAAGCGCATAAAAACCGCGCGCGCAAACAGCCAGTGACCCGCAAACGGACCTATTCGCCCGCGCGGGCGCAGAACCGTGAAACGCAGACGGCGCTGAATTACTTCGGCTTTCCCGCCGGCTCCCCCGATGGCGTGATGGGGCGCAAATCCCGCAGCGCCGTGGCGCAGTATCAGGGGCATATGGGTTTCCCGGCGACCGGGCAGCTGACACAATATGAACGGGATTTCCTGGTGTCGTCCTACAGCCGCGCTCAGATTGGCGGCCCGCAGGTGATCAAGGCGATGCAGGGCCCCAATGGCGTCCGCGGGCTGTTGCGGATCTGGCGGGATGAGGCGACCGGCACCCGCAGCGCGAGTGCAGCCGGCTATGGCAGCTACGGCGGCCTGCCGTTTGAAGTCAGCCAGGCCGTGGATGAAATCGCGGCCAGCGCCGATCCCAGCGCCGAACAGCTGTTGCAACGTTCGGGTTTCATGCAGCTGGCGGATCTGAACGGCGATGGCAAGAACGACTACATGATCGACACCTCGGTGTCCGGCAGCTCCTTCTGGTGCGGTGCGTCGCATTGCTCCGTCATGGTCTTTGCCTCAACGCCGCAGGGCTATCAGCGCAATGACTTCATGGCGCGGGGCGTCACGACGGCAAACTTCGCCTGTCATCAGGGCGTCTGCCGGATGACGGATGAGCCGACGTCGGGCACGGTTCAGGCGGCTGTGCCAACCCCGGCCCCTGCGCCCGCACCCGCTCCGGGAGCAACTGTGCTGGCCTCCGCGCCGCAGGCCGTCGCTCCGGCGCCTGCTCCCGCACCCGCTCCTGCCGGAGGCGGGCTGGCCGGCATTCAGCTGTTCCAGCAACCGGCACCGGCGGCAAGCACCGCGTCGCTCACCAGCCATTGCAGCAAGGTCAGCCTGCTCACCAGTTCCAACGGTGGCTATATGACCGTTGCCAATCTGCGCGACCCGGAGCTGGCATTGGGAGAGCAGTTCTGCCTGACCCGGTCCTATGCGATCAATTCCGGCGAAGCGCTTGTGGCCAAGGTTCAGGGAGTAAGCCAGGCACAGGTCGACAGCCAGTGCGACGCCTTTGGGCCTGCTGTTCAACCCTATCTTGCCAAACTGGCGACCACGGGCAGTGACGCCTTGATTTCCGACGTGCAGAAATTTGTGCTGCAATCCAACATGTCGATCGAGCAGCTGTCCAATACCGCCGGGATCTGCCTGTTCTCGGGGTATCGCCGTGACAATATGGAGGTGGCGCTAGGAGCGGCGCTCATCATGGTTGGTGTCGGCCAGCGTCCCTATGCCGAGCTGATCGGCCATCACCTGGCGCAGGGCTTTGGCGTTGCGAAATCGCCCGAGCAGGCACAGGGCTGGTATCAGACAGCGGTTTCCGCGCTGGAGGCCGGGGTTGATCCGGTCTTCGCACCCGGACAGCCGGAACGAGTCGCCCTGATCAAGGCCGCCGCTGCGGGCCTGACCGGCGCATTGGCACAACCGGTACCGGCGTCCAGCACCGCAGCCGCGCTGCCGAGTTTCTCAACGGACTGATCGGTTTTCACACCATCAGACCTGTCAACGGGGGCGGAATGATCATCCGCCCCCGTTCCTTTTTCGGGCGAGCAGAAAAGCCTGAGAAATGATCATTTTGCATCTTCACAACCGTCCCGCGCTCGTCTATACGCCGCTACACCAAGTCAAGACAGTGCGGTCGTGGCGGAATTGGTAGACGCGCAGCGTTGAGGTCGCTGTGGGGTAACACCCGTGGAAGTTCGAGTCTTCTCGACCGCACCATTTCACATTTTGATGTGAAGACATCCAAAAATCCAAAACTCTCAGCATCTTGCACCCTGCGGAAAACGGTCTATCTGTCGTAGGCCCATGGTGGTTTGATGGCCGCGTTGAAGATGGTTCTTGTCCCAAGAGCCATCGCTTTTCGTCGGCATTCCAGGGGCTTGACAGGAAATCGCTCACAGGCTCGATCGTTTCACCGAGGGGGAGGCCGATTGGTTTCTGGCAGGATGCGTGACTCACGGTTCGAAAACTGAGTGTTGACCATGTCTGATCTCTTCTAGCTGACGGATGCGCAGCTAGCGAGTTTTTTTTCGCTCTTCCCGGGAGCCGATGGCGAACCCCACGTTGAAGGCAGGCTGCTTCTCCTGAAAGAAACCTCCAACAAAGTCGGTGTTTTGCAGAAAGTATGCCTAATAGAAAACCACCGAGAGCGGGGCTCCCGGTGGTCTATTTGCTGTGCATCAGAAGGCTAGGAAGCGCCTCTGAATGCGAAGGTCATGCTGCGTCCGACTGTCGAGACATCAGGTGCCGCAGGTTACCCGCATTTGCTGTGGCCGCAGCTGCGGCAGGTCATGCAGCCTTCCACCATCTGCAGATCGTATTGGCCGCAGCTGGGGCAGGGTTTGCCGCGTGGAGCATTGAGGGAAACCACTTCCGCTTGCGGATCTGATTTCAGCCCCATGCCTTCACCTTCGATGAAGCCGGTTGCCACCATATGGGTTTCAATCACGCCGCCGATCGCCGCCAGAATGGAGGGGATGTATTTGCCTTGCACCCAGGCGCCGCCCCGCGGATCGAAGACCGCTTTCAGCTCCTCGACGACAAAGGACACATCGCCGCCACGGCGGAACACGGCCGAGATCATCCGGGTCAGCGCCAGCGTCCAGGCATAGTGCTCCATGTTCTTGGAGTTGATGAAGACCTCAAACGGGCGGCGGTGGCCGTTGATGATGATGTCGTTGATGGTGAGGTAAATGGCGTGCTCGGAATCCGGCCACTTCAGCTTGTAGGTGTGGCCTTCCAGAGACTGCGGGCGGTCCAGCGGCTCTGACATATAGACCACTTCGGCGCCATTCTCGCCCATATCGCTTTGATGCGGTGCATCGGCGCTTTCGCCCGGCGCCTTGTCGGAGCTTTCGCTGACGGTCAGGACTGAGCCGGTTACGTCATTGGGGCGATAGGTGGTGCAGCCTTTGCAACCAAGGTCCCAGGCCTGCATGTAGACGTCCTTGAACTCATCAAAGGAAATGTCTTCGGGGCAGTTGATGGTCTTGGAGATCGACGAGTCGATCCATTTCTGCGCCGCCGCCTGCATCTTAACGTGGTCGGAGGGGGGCAGGGTCTGGGCGTTGACGAAATAGTCGGGCAGCTCCTTGTCGCCGAATTTGTCGCGCCACATCTGCACGGCGTAATCCACGACTTCCTCTTCAGTGCGGCTGCCGTCCTTTTGCAGGACCTTGCGGGTATAGGCATAGGCAAAGACGGGTTCGATCCCCGAGGACACGTTGCCCGCATAAAGCGAGATGGTGCCGGTCGGTGCGATGGAGGTCAGCAGCGCGTTGCGGATACCGTGTTCGCGGATTGCGTCGCGCACATCCTCGTCCATATTCATCATGGTGCCCGACGCCAGGTAGGCGTCCGCATCGAACAGCGGGAAGGCGCCTTTTTCCTTGGCCAGATCCACCGAGGCCAGATAGGCCGCGCGGGCGATCGCGTGCAGCCAATCCTCGGTCTGCCGCGCGGCTTCGTCCGAGCCATAGCGCAGCCCCAGCATCAGCAGTGCGTCGGCAAGGCCTGTTACACCAAGACCGATGCGGCGCTTGTTCTGGGCTTCCTGTGCCTGGGCCTCCAGCGGGAATTTCGACACGTCTACAACGTTGTCCATCATCCGCACCGCGGTGGCGACCAGCTCTTTCAGGGCCTGCGGATCCAGTTCGGAGTCTTTCTCGAAGGGGTTCTTGACCAGGCGCGCCAGATTGATCGAGCCAAGCAGGCAGGCGCCATAGGGGGGCAGGGGCTGTTCGCCGCAGGGGTTGGTGGCCGCGATCTGTTCCACGTAGGACAGGTTGTTGGCCTTGTTGATGCGGTCGATGAAGATCACACCGGGTTCGGCGTAATCATAGGTCGCCTGCATGATCTTGTTCCACAGGTCCCGCGCCTGGACGGTGTGATAAACCTTGTCACCAAAAACCAGATCCCAGGATCCATCTGCCTTTACCGCTTCCATGAAGGGGTCGGTGACCAGCACGGACATGTTGAACATGCGCAGGCGGGCGGGGTCGGATTTCGCGGTGATGAAGGCCTCGATATCGGGATGGTCGCAGCGCATGGTCGCCATCATCGCGCCCCGGCGCGAGCCTGCGGACATGATGGTGCGGCACATGGCGTCCCAGACATCCATGAAGCTGAGCGGGCCAGAGGCGTCTGCGGCAACACCTTTCACATCGGCGCCGCGCGGACGGATGGTGGAGAAGTCATAGCCGATGCCACCGCCCTGCTGCATGGTCAGCGCGGCCTCTTTCAGCATGTCGAAGATGCCAGCCATGCTGTCGGGGACGGTGCCCATCACGAAGCAGTTGAACAGGGTCACCTGCCGCGCGGTGCCGGCACCGGCGGTGATCCGACCAGCGGGCAGATACTGGAAGTCCTCAAGCGCGCCGTAGAATTTGTCCTCCCACATCTTGGGATCGGTCTCAGCCCGTGCCAGGTCGCGGGCGATGCGGCGCCAGCTGTCTTCGACGGTCTGGTCGATGGGGGTGCCATCGGCCTGTTTGAAACGGTATTTCATGTCCCAGATCTGTTCGGCAATCGGGGCGGCAAAGCGGCTCATATGGCGAATCCCTATGGTCGGTCGTGGCAAGGTGGCGGCCTGACTACACCAGCCGCGCCGATATCCTCAACGCAGAAATCGCGCGGAGGCGTAAATTTATCATCATCGTACCACAACACCTTGTCGATCTGCCAGTCTGACCTACAATATAGAGTTGATCATCTGGACGACTCTGTGGGCATCTTGTGGATAACTATATCAACCTCGTGAAACTTTCCGTTGGGACTGAAACTGTTGACGGGCTGGCAGCCTGGCAGGCGGAGTACCGCAAGCAGTTGCCGGAGGGATTGCCGCGCCATGTTACGCGGATGTGGCCCAAGCGCGAAGCGGAGATCCTCAATGGTGGGTCGATCTATTGGGTGATCAAGGGACAAATCCAGTGTCGTCAACGCATTTTGCGGCTGGACGAGGTGATCGGTGGCGACGGAATCCGCCGCTGTGCAATTGTTCTGGAGCCGGAAATCCACCGTACACAGGTCGCAACGCGGCGGGCTTTTCAGGGGTGGCGCTATCTGAAGCCGGAGGACACGCCGCCGGATCTGCGAAAAGGGCGTTTGGCAGAAAAGCCGTTGCCGCCTGAGCTGTCGCAGGCGCTTGCGGAAATCGGCGTGATCTGACCAGCCGACGACCAATCGGCTATGATCGCCTATGTGTCAGGGGCGCAGTGACGCAAAAAAGGCCCCTGCCGGGGCCTTCATCAGGTCGCTTCACGCGGCAGTAACTTCGCGGTCCGTCGGTGGCGGCGCTGGACCGTCAGGAGGGCTCTTTTCCTACATTCTCTTGAAATGCGGTCTCAAAAGCGGCCTGTTTCTCGACAGAGGCCTCGGTCTGATAGTTGGCTTTCCATTCATCCATGGTCATGCCGTAGAAGCTTTCACGTGCCTCGGCTTTTCCCATCTCGATGCCGCGTTCATTGGCGGCTTCCTGATACCAGCGCGACAGGCAATTGCGGCAGAACCCTGTGAGATTCATCATGTCGATGTTCTGCACATCGGTGCGGTCTTCCATCAGGTGCTGGCGCAACCGGCGGAAGGCGGCCGCCTCTAGTTCGATCTGGGTCTGCTTGTCCATGTCGGGCTCCTTCCATGACACTATCTGCGTGACTAGCAGTTGCACCCGGGCGGAGCAACTCGCACCGATGGTCGCGCCCTATCGGGTGTCAGAGACCTGATTTGTTCAAGGCGCAGGGCAGTACATTGGCCAGACGTTCGGCCCAGTCCTGCTGCTCGGCCGCACTGGCAATCAGATCGTTGCGCAGTTCGATCAGCGTGTTTGGGCGCGCATGGGCGGTACCATGTCGATCCAGCGTATCGCCGGGCAGATAGCCTGTGTAGGGCGCATTCACGCCGACGCAGAGGTCCGGCTGCGCCTTCATCTCGGTGACGATATGGGGCGACAGGGGCTCGTTGTCAGGTGACAGGATTCCGATGTGCCAGGGCCGTGGCGGACGTCCGCGCAGCTGGCGGGTGAAGGAGTGGATGGACACCAGAATTGCGTCGGGCCGCATCAGCAGCTCGGCCAGGGCATCATGATAGGGGTGGTAGCAGGCCGCCATCCGCGCCGTTCGCTCGGCCGCATCGGCGTGGCGGTTGCCGGGAATGATGGTCCCGTCGTAGAGTTTCATAAGCAGGGTTGGATCATCCGGGCCACGGTTTGGATCAATCACCAGTCGCGAGAAATTGGAGGCGATGACCGGCGCATCCAGAAGCTGCCCCAACTGCTGTGCCACCCCATAGGCGCCGATATCATAGGCAATGTGGCGCTCCATGTCCGCGCGCGGCAGGCCAAGTTCGCCGTTGTTCACAAAGGGGGGGACATGATTGGTGGCGTGATCGCAGCAGATCACCCAGCGGGCAGGGCGCCCGGCCCCATGCAAGAAGAATGGTGAATATGTCATCTGTCCGTCGCCATTTGATGATGAAGCTTTAGGGGAGTTGCGGCAAAATGGGAATTAGGCGATAAGCGCCGCAGCAATGTTTGCGATAACACCGTTCCAGCCGATGAAGAGGATGACCCCATGAGAAGATCGCGCAATGTAAAGATTGTTGCCACCCTTGGGCCGGCATCCGAAACCTATGAGACCATCCGTGCCCTGCATGAGGCGGGTGCAGATGTGTTCCGTCTGAACATGTCGCACGGCAGCCACGAAGAGATTGCCGCCAAACATGCGATTATTCGCAAGGTCGAGGCCGATCTGGACAGCTCGATTGCCATCCTCGCCGACCTTCAGGGGCCGAAGCTGCGTGTCGGCGTCTTTGCCAATGGTTCGGAGGAGCTGGTCGAAGGTGCGTCCTTCCGGCTGGATCTGGACAAGGCAGAGGGTGACGTGAATCGCGTCTGTCTTCCCCACCCCGAGATTTTCGAAGCCCTGCAGCCCGGTGCCCATCTGCTGGTCAACGATGGCAAGATTCGCCTGAAGGTGGAGACCTGCGGCAACCACTTCGCCAATTGTACCGTCACCACAGGTGGGACAATCTCCAACCGCAAGGGGGTGAATGTTCCCGATGTGGTGCTGCCGCTGGCGGCCCTGTCGGAGAAAGATCGCGGCGATCTGGAATTTGTCTGCGGGCTGGGCGTCGATTGGCTGGCGCTGTCCTTTGTTCAGCGCGCCAAGGACGTCTACGAGGCACGTGGTCTTGCGGATGGTCGCGCGGCAGTGCTGTCGAAAATCGAAAAACCGGCTGCGGTCGACAATTTCGATGAAATCCTAGATGCCTCCGACGGGATCATGGTTGCGCGCGGCGATCTGGGTGTTGAACTGCCGGTTGCTGCAGTGCCGCCGATCCAGAAACGTCTGGTGCGTCGCTGCCGTGCAGCTGCCAAACCGGTGATCGTGGCCACCCAGATGCTGGAAAGCATGATCGAAAGCCCGATGCCGACCCGCGCCGAAGTCTCCGATGTGGCAACCGCGATCTACGAGGGGGCGGATGCAATCATGCTCTCCGCTGAATCCGCGGCAGGCCAGTACCCGATCGAAGCGGTGAAGACGATGGATAATGTCGCCACCGAGGTAGAGGTGGATCCGACCTATAGCCAGATCATTGCCTCTTCCCGCTCGGCCAAGGGCGATACCGTCGCCGACGCGATTGTCGCTGCCGCGCGTGAAATCGCCGAGAAGACCGAGATCAAGGCGATCTGCTGCTATACCCAAAGCGGCACCACCGCGCTGCTGACCGCACGGGAGCGTCCGGGCGTGCCGATCATTGCGCTGACGCCGCTGAACCGGACAGCCCGCCGTCTGGCGCTGAGCTGGGGCTGCAACTGTGTGGTGACGCCGGATCAGGAACGCTTCAAAGGCGCTGTGGTCGGTGCCGCGCGTGCCGCCCGTTCCGGCGGCTTCGCCGGGGAAACCGATCAGATCGTCGTGACGGCCGGTGTGCCTTTCAACGTTCCGGGCACCACCAACATCCTGCGTGTGGCACCCTGCGATGAACGTTTGATCTACAGCACCGACCCGGAGTAACCTGAACGCGTCTTAGTCTTCTGCGAGGACGCGCAGCATGGATACGGATCTGGCACTGGTGCTTGGGTTGTTGCTGGCTTTTCTGGCAATACCCGCGCTGTTGTCTGCCGCTACCGACCGCCGCACCCCCAGGGTGTCGGCGGTTTTTCTTGTCGTGGCGGTGGGTCTGCTCCTATATGCGTTCAGTACAAAATCCGGCGGGTATCAGATCGACGATATCCCGAAAGCCATTTTCCGGGTGATTGGCCGCTTTACCTGAGCGTCATGGCGCGCGCTGACTGTCGAGGCCGCGCTGACTGAACCTCAAGGAGGGCGGATTGGCCGTCTGCTCGAAGAATCTGCTTGCCCTTATGGTCCAGCTTGCGTAAACGGCAGCCCTGTTCGCGTGGCCGGCCCAATGTGGCATGCCGAGTCGCGCATAGACCGAACCCGCATTGAAGGAGACGGAAATGCCCAAAATGAAGACAAAATCGAGCGCCAAGAAGCGCTTCAAAGTGACCGCGACCGGCAAGGTCCTCGCAGGTCAGGCCGGCAAGCGCCATGGCATGATCAAGCGGACCCGCAAGTTTATCCGCGACGCCCGCGGCACCACTACCCTGTCGGCACCCGACGCAAAGATCGTCAAGGGCTTCATGCCCTACGACCGCTAAGAGGAGATCTGAGATATGTCCCGCGTTAAAGGTGGTACCACAACTCACGCCCGTCACAAGAAAGTCATCAAGGCCGCAAAAGGCTACTATGGCCGTCGCAAGAATACCTTCAAGGTCGCGCGTCAGGCTGTTGACAAGGCAAACCAATACGCAACCCGCGACCGTAAGAACCGCAAGCGGAATTTCCGCGCGCTGTGGATCCAGCGGATCAACGCAGCTGTGCGTAGCCACGACGAGGCTCTGACATACTCCCGCTTCATCAACGGCCTGACCCTGGCCGGTATCGAAGTGGACCGCAAAGTGCTTGCCGATCTGGCCGTACACGAGCCCGAAGCATTCGGTGCCATCGTGAAGCAGGCACAGAGCGCACTGGCAGCCTAAGCTTAGGCGCAAGACAATTCCGAAAGGGCCGCTCTGCAAAGGGCGGCCCTTTTGCTGTTGCTGATCTGCTAGAGAGGCAGGCTATACGGTCTGACGGAGGCGGGGAGGCTGCCGGATTGTCGCGATTGCCGCCCGATTGGCAGAGAACCGGTTCAAAAGCTTGCTTTCAGCTTCTGCTGTGGTAGCAGGGCTGCAGCATTATTCAGGGGACCGTCATGGACGATCTTAAAGCAAAATATCTCGGGCAGATCGCCGATGCTGCCGATGAAAACGCGCTGGAGACCATCCGGGTTGCAGCAGTTGGGAAAAAGGGCGAAGTCGCGCTGAAGATGCGTGAGCTGGGCAAGATGACGCCTGAAGAGCGTCAGGTTGCGGGTCCGGCCCTGAACGCGCTGAAGGATGAGATCAACGCCGCACTCGCCGCCAAGAAGGCCGGGCTGGCCGATGCCGCATTGGATGCGCGCCTGCGGACCGAATGGCTGGACGTCACCTTGCCGACCCGCCCGACGCGCAGCGGGACTCTGCATCCGATCAGCCAGGCCAGCGAGGAGTTGACCGCGATCTTTGCCGAGCTGGGTTTCTCCGTTGCCGAAGGTCCGCGTATCGACACCGACTGGTACAATTTCGATGCGCTGAATATTCCCGGCCACCATCCGGCACGCGCTGAGATGGACACGTTCTACATGCACCGCGCCGAGGGCGATAACCGCCCGCCGCATGTGCTTCGCACCCATACCAGCCCCGTCCAGATCCGCTCGATGGAGAAGATGGGTGCGCCTTTGCGCATCATCTGTCCGGGTGGCGTTTACCGCGCTGATTACGACCAGACCCACACGCCGATGTTCCATCAGGTCGAAGGCCTCGCGCTGGACAAGAACATCTCCATGGCGAACCTGAAATGGGTGCTGGAAGAATTCGTGAAATCCTTCTTTGAGGTGGACAGCGTCGATCTGCGTTTCCGTGCGTCGCATTTCCCCTTCACCGAACCGTCGGCCGAGGTTGATATCCGCTGTTCCTGGAAAGATGGCACCTTGAAAATCGGTGAGGGTGACGACTGGCTTGAAATCCTTGGCTCCGGCATGGTGCACCCCAAGGTGATTGCCGCTGGCGGGATCGACCCGGACATCTATCAGGGGTTTGCGTTCGGGATGGGGATCGACCGGATCGCGATGCTGAAATACGGTATTCCTGATCTGCGCGCCTTCTTCGACAGCGACCTGCGCTGGCTGCGCCACTACGGTTTCCAGTGTCTCGACGTGCCGACGCTGCACGGTGGTTTGAGCCGCTAGGCCCGGATGACGGACTTCTGAACGCCTGCCTCGTACCTGAGGCGGGCGTTTTGGTTTGGGGGCCTAGGTTCACCGCCCCACAAACATGTGAAATGACAGGGGCGTGGTGTCGGGTAGTCTCCCGTCTATGACACGTTTTCTCCTCTTGCTCTCAACCGCTTACATGTGTGCCACCTCTGTCGCGGCCATGGGGCCGTGGAAGGCAACTGCAGACCCCTGCGGCGAAGAGCTGGCCTGCGCGCTGGGAGATCGCAGCTATCACGTGATGGAGCCTGATAACTGGGACGGTGTCGCGCCGCTGCCTGTTCTGATGCATTTTCATGGCTGGTCGCGAACAGGCAAACATGCGTTGCGCTCCGATCGGGTCGGGGCCTCGGCCAAACGGCGGGGCGTATTGCTGGTCACCCCGAATGGCCGTGGCAAGAGCTGGAATTTCTGGACGGCAGACACCGAGGATGTGCCCTTTGCCGATGCGGTGCTGGCGGATGTGGCAAAACGCTACCCGGTCGATGCCGAACAGGTCTTTGTCTCGGGCTATTCCTACGGATCCGCCATGGCCTGGCGTTACGCCTGCCAGAGCGGCAAGGGGATTGCGGCATTGCTGGCGGTGGCGGGCAGTATTGATCAAACCGAAATCTGCGCCGAGGCCCCGCAGGAGGTTCGGCATGTGCACGGGCTTGCGGACACGGTGATGGATTTTCCGATGGGGCCGGGGGATGATGTGACCTATCCGGTGGCCTTGTGGCGGCGGGCGTTCGACTGTTCCGGCGGAGGCGAGGCGCAGGGAGATTGGCAGGTCCGCAGTTTCCTGACATTTTCGCGCACCGGCTGGAGCTGCGGTGGGCATGATGTCACCCTGGATCTGCACCCGGGCGGGCATTTCATCCCGCATGGTTGGATCGGTCGGCAGCTGGATGAGCTTTTGGGTCTCACCCCCAGCTATCCTTAGGCCGAGAGCGGAGCCAAGGCTTGCACATGGGGGCAATCTTTGTCATTGCCTGCTGCAACATGCATGGCTTGCCATAGGAAACCGGACCGATGAAATTCACTCTTTCTTGGCTGAAAGACCACCTCGACACTGAGGCCTCCGTCGAGGACATCACCGAAACACTGACCGACCTCGGGCTTGAGGTCGAAGGTGTGTCGAACCCTGCGGACCGGCTGAAGGATTTTACGCTGGGCTATGTGAAACATGCCGAGAAACACCCCGACGCGGACAAGCTGCGGGTGTGCAAGGTCGACACCGATGAAGGCGAGATGCAGATCATCTGCGGCGCGCCCAATGCCCGTGAAGGTATCACCGTCGTGGTTTGCAAACCGGGCATGTATATTCCCGGTCTCGACATCACCATCGGTGTGGGCAAGATCCGCGGTGTCGAGAGCTTTGGCATGATGGCCTCCGAGCGCGAGCTGGAACTGTCGGATGAACATGACGGCATCATCGAGCTGCCTTCGGGCGATGTCGGCGATCGCTTCGTCGATTGGCTGTCCGAGAATAGCCCGGCCAAGGTCGATCCCGTTATTGAAATCGCCATCACGCCGAACCGCCCGGATGCGCTGGGGGTTAGGGGGATCGCGCGGGATTTGGCCGCACGCGGGCTGGGCACATTGAAGCCGCTTGATATCGAGCCGGTCGACGGCGGATTCGAAAGCCCGATCAAGGTCAATATCGACGCAGATACGCTGGATGGCTGCCCGCTGTTCACCGGTCGCCTGATCCGCGGCGTGAAGAACGGCCCTAGCCCGCAGTGGCTACAGGACCGGTTGAGCGCCATTGGTCTGCGTCCGATTTCGACACTGGTTGATATCACCAATTATTTCACCTTCGATCAGAACCGCCCACTGCATGTCTTTGACGCGGCCAAGGTGGCGGGCAATCTGCGCATCCACCGGGCAGCGGGTGGCGAGACGCTGACCGCGCTGGATGAGAAGGACTACACCTTCGCCGAAGGGCAGATGGTCATCTCCGACGACAATGGCCCGGAGAGCATTGCGGGCATCATGGGCGGGGCCGACACCGGGTGCACCGAGGAAACGACCGATGTGTTCCTTGAGAGCGCATTCTGGGACCATGTACAGATCGCGACCACTGGCCGGGCGCTGAAAATCAACTCGGACGCGCGCTACCGTTTCGAGCGGGGCGTCGACCCCGAATACACCCGTGAAGGTCTCGATCATGCCACCCGGATGATCCTCGACCTCTGCGGTGGCGAGCCGTCGAATGTGGTGATCGCAGGCGCTGTACCGGATCACGCGCGCGCCTATAAGCTGGATCCCGAGCGGGTCCAGTCGCTGGTCGGGATGGATATCCCGGAATCAGAGCAGCGCCAGACCCTGACCCGTCTGGGTTTCCGGCTTGAGGGCAATATGGCCCATGTTCCGAGCTGGCGCCCGGATGTGATGGGGGAGGCTGATCTGGTGGAGGAGGTGGCGCGTATCGCGTCGCTCACGAAACTGGAAGGCAAGCCGCTGCCGCGCCTGACAGATGGCGTCCCTGCACCGGTGATGACCCCTGAGCAACGCCGCCAGCAGATCGCGCGCCGGACCTGCGCCAGCCTCGGCTATAACGAGGTGGTGAGCTACACCTTCATCGACAAGGCCTCTGCAACGCTGTTTGGTGGCGGGGACGATGCGACCATGCTGGCCAATCCGATCTCCTCCGAGATGTCGCACATGCGTCCGGCACTGTTGCCCGGGCTGTTGCAGGCTGCCGCACGCAATCAGGCGCGTGGCTTCATGGATCTGGCGCTCTTCGAGGCGGGACCTGCTTTTCACGGTGGTGAACCGGGTGAGCAGCATAACCTGATTTCCGGCCTTCTGGTTGGCCGTACCGGCCCCAAGGACGTGCATGGCACCAGCCGCGCGGTCGACACGTTTGACGCCAAGGCAGATATCGAGGCGGTTCTGGCCGCAATCGGTGCGCCTGCCAAGGTCCAGATCCTTCGCGGGGCAGAGCCCTGGTGGCATCCGGGGCGGCATGGCAAAATCTGCCTGGGTCCGAAGAAAGTGCTGGGTGTCTTTGGCGAACTGCACCCGAAGGTTCTGAGCGAAATGGGGATCAAGGGGTCCGCTGTTGCCTTTACCATCTGGCCTGACGAAGTTCCGATGCCACGCAAAACCGGGGCCAATCGTGGTGCGCTGGTTCAAAGCGACCTGCAAGCGGTCGAGCGTGATTTCGCCTTTGTCGTGGCCGAGGACGTCGAAGCCCTTACCCTGGTCAATGCCGCCGCAGGCGCCGACAAGGCGCTGATTGATGATGTGCGCGTTTTTGACGAGTTCATCGGCGGCAGCCTGGGAGAGGGCAACAAGTCTCTGGCCATCACGGTCCGCTTGCAGCCGACCGAAAAAACCCTGACCGAAAAGGATATCGAAGCGGTCAGCGACAAGATTGTCACAAAAGTCACCAAGGCCACCGGCGGCACATTGCGCGGATAACGGCGCCTGTGACCTCTGGCTGAAACCTGTATTATTCTGGAAACGCGCCCCGGTTGAGGGCGCGTTTTCAGTTCTGGGCGAGAAAATCTGCCAGAATGTCAAAGACCAGCCGGATGCGGCGGCTGGTGTGGAGCTCGCGGTGAGTGGTCAGCCAGATCGGAAATACGATTGGATCCAGCCGCGGCAGTAGCCGTTCAATGCCGGGCGTGGGCTCGGCCACATCCTCCATCATCGGGCAGATGCCGAAGCCCTGTTTGACCAGCTCCCAGGCGGTAAGACCGCTGGAGGACTTGATCCGAAAGTTTTCCGGCGCAAGATGGATTCCAAGCGGTGCCAGGAAGTCAATCGAACGGTCCACATCGGCAAAACCGACAAAATCGTGGTCTGCCAACTCCTTGGTTGATGCCGGACGACCCCGTCGCTCCAGATAGCTCGGGGCCGCGTAGAAATGCGCCCGGGCTTCGCCCACGAGGCGCGCGATCAGTTCCGGCTGGTCAGGGCGCACATGGCGGATGGCAATATCCGCTTCGCGTCGCATCAGGTCCCGGATGTCGTTGGCGGCCACGACATCAATCGTCAGCCGCGGCGCGCGCTGTCGGATCTGGCGCAGCACAGGCGGCAGCACATAGGCCGACACGACGTCGCTTGCGGTAATCCGAATGGTGCCTTCGATGGTTTGGGCCGAGGCGCTGGCCGCCAGTGACAGGCCCTCGGCTGCGGCCCCCATCCTGCGGCTGTGGTCCAGCAGATCCTGCCCTGCGGAAGTCAGTGCCAGACGGCGCCCCGGACGTTCAAACAGCATCACACCGAGATCGGCTTCTAGGGCTGCGACCTGTCGGGACAGGGTCGGTTGGGTCAGCCCCAGCTTGCGCGCACCGGCGGAGAGGGAGCCGGTTTCTGCCGTCGCCAGAAACGCCCGGATATGATTCCAGTCGAGTTTATCCATACAAATATGTATACCTCACCTGCAAATTTTGGCAATTTTACTTAGGTTTCTGCATGGGTAGCCTGTAGCCATCTTAGGAGGACAGAGATGACAACCGATGCGCGCTTCTGGGACAGGACTGCCCCCAAATACGCCAAATCCAAAATCCGGGATGAGGCCGCCTATCAATACACGTTGGAGCGCACGAGAGCCTATCTGAAGGCGGGCGACCACGTGCTAGAAGTGGGCTGCGGTACGGGATCCACCGCGATCGCACTGTCGGACGCGGTTTCGGCGATGACTGCAACCGATCTGTCGGAGGGAATGCTGCGCATCGGTCGCGACAGGGCCGCGCAGGCCGGGGCGGACAACGTGACCTTTGAACATTGCGGTGACGACGCGCTGCCAGCCGGACCGTTTGACGTGGTGATGGCTTTCAACCTTCTGCATCTGGTTCCGGATGTGGATGCCGCACTTGCGTCGGTCGCCGAACGCGTGCCGAGCGGGAAGCTGTTCATTTCCAAGACACCCTGTCTGGGCGAGGCGCGTGGCAGCCTGAAGTACTGGATGTTCTCGGTACTGATCCCATTGATGCGTCTGGTCGGAAAGGCGCCGAGCTCGGTGGCTTTGCTAAGTATTGCTGAGCTGGAGGCCGCCGTGGAGCGGGCCGGGTTCGAGATTATCGAGACCGGCAATTACCCGATCTCGATACCGAGCCGTTATCTGGTGGCACGGCGGCGCTAGCTTCCTGACCTGACGCGAAGCGGTGGACGAATTGTTGCAGCTGGTGGATACTCTGCCTGCTGGCCGGATGGGCTATGGTCCCGGCGCCAGGGCACATCACATTGGCGGGGCCAGCAACAGACAGGATCTGGCAGGGCGGGCCGAAACCGTCAGCTGCTCGCGCAGGAAAGGACATTCCGTGACTTTGAACGTATATCTCTCAGGCGAAATTCACACCGATTGGCGGGACCAGATTATTGATGGTGCAGCGGGCCTGGATGTGCATTTTGCCAGCCCGGTTACCGATCATGACATCAGCGATGACTGCGGTGTGGCTATTCTGGGCAGTGAGCCGAACAAGTATTGGCACGACCACAAAGGCGCGATGGTCAATGCCATTCGCACCCGCAAGGGTCTGTCAGACGCGGATATCGTCGTGGTCCGCTTTGGCGAAAAATACAAACAGTGGAACGCGGCCTTTGATGCGGGCTATGCGGCCGCTCTGGGCAAGTCGCTGATTGTCCTGTCCCAGGATGAGCATCAGCATGCCTTGAAAGAGGTACATGCCGCTGCCTTGGCTGTCGCGAAAGAACCGCGGCAGGTTGTCGAAATCCTGCGCTACGTGTTGCAGGGGAGCCTGCCTGCGTGACCGGGCCGACATTGACGACGGAGCGGCTGTCGCTGCGCCCGCACCGGCTGGAGGATTTTGATGCGCTGACGGCGTTGTGGATGGATCCGGTGGTTGTCCGTCATACAATCGGTCGCCCGGCCAGCCGCGAGGAAACCTGGACGCGCCTGTTGCGCTACATCGGACATTGGCAGGTGCTGGGTTACGGTTACTGGGCGATCACCAGCCGCGACGACGGACGGTATCTCGGCACCGCCGGCTTTGCCGATTATCAGCGCGATATCGACCCTCCGCTCGGCTCGGTGCCCGAGGCGGGCTGGGGGCTGATGCCAGCGGAGCATGGGAAGGGGCTGGCGACAGAGGCGGTCGAGCGCATACACCGGTGGGCTGCCGAGGAGACCCAATGGCGATCAACCTGTTGTCTTCTGGATCCTGACAACGCAGCCTCGATCCGAGTCGCCGAGAAGATGGGCTACAGCGCCAGTCACGAAGCCAACTACCGTCAAGAGCCGACACTGGTGATGACCAGAGCGATCCCGCGCTAACACGCTTTCGAAGCCATAGACAGCCGCCCTGTACGTAGATCCGGGGCGGCTGCCGGGAGATCAGCCCTCTTTCTTGATTTCCACGCTGTGCGGGTAGGGGATTGAGATGCCCTTGTCGTCAAAAGCCTCTTTGACGGCTTGGGTCATTGCGAACTTCAGCTCCCAATAATCCGCGGCCTTGCACCACAGACGTGCGGTGAGATCGACCGAGCTGTCGCCAAGATTGGTCACCCGGACCCAAGGAGCAGGATCCGCCATGACCCGTGTATCGGCCTCGGCGAGGGCCATAATGATCTCCTTGGCGTCATCGGCACTGTCGCCGTAGTCGATACCAAAGACCATATCCACGCGGCGGGTGTCATGGGCAGAGTAGTTGGTGATGATTGCACCCCAGGCCTGACCGTTGGGAATGATGATCTGGACGTTGTCCGGTGTGACCAGTTCGGTCACGAAGAGGTTCAGGTCAACCACGGTGCCGGAGGTGCCGCCGATATCGACATACTGGCCGAGCTTGTAGGGGCGAAATAGAACCAGCATGACGCCCGCAGCCAGATCGCTCAGCGTTCCCTGGAGAGCAAGGCCAATCGCCAGGGTCGCAGCGCCGAGCATGGCGACCAGGCTGGTGGCCTCTATCCCAAAGATGCCAAGCACGGCGACCAGCACGATGGCCAGCAATATCCAGCGGACGGCACTGGCGGCAAAATTACCGAGTGTTTGATCCAGATGTGGCGTAGCGTTGATGCGACGGCGCACGGTGCTGCTGATGATACCGGCGGTTATCCAGCCAAGCACCAGCACAACCAGCGCCTTGGCCGCACTGATTAGCAAGGGCCAGAGCGCGCCCAATTGTTCGATCCATTCTTCCATGTCGTTGTCTGGTCCCTGCCATTGTCTCAAAGGAATGCCCGATCACCGGCAACGCGAGGTCGCCGGTGCCCGAGATGTGGCCTTAGTCCGACCGGCCGCAGGATGCCACCTGCGGATCGTCTGTGTCTGCTTACCGTTTCAGGGAGTCGCGGATTTCCAACAGGACATCCAGCTCTGTGGGGCCGGCGGGGGCTTCCTCGGCGGGCATGGCTTCCTGCTTGCGGAAAGCGGCGTCTTTGACCTTGTTGACGTAGCGCACCAGCATGAACACCACGAATGCGATGATCAGAAAGTTGATCACTGCCATCACAAAGGCACCGTGAGCAAACACAGCGGCGCCCGCCTCACGTGCGGCCTCCAGGCTGGCACCTTCAGGGACGTTGCCCGCAAGGACCAGGTAGGAGTTGGTGAAATCGATCCCGCCAGTGAACAATCCGATGATGGGGTTGATCAGGTCGTTGACCATGCTGCTGACGATCGCGGTAAAGGCGGCGCCGATGATGATGCCGACGGCCATGTCCATCACATTGCCCTTGGCAATGAAATCTCTGAATTCCTGAAGCATGTTGTTTGTCCCTGTTAACGAAGTCATTTTCATTGAGCAGACGTCGCGATCATCTGCGCGCTGCATGACCGCAGTTTAGTCAGGTTTTGGCCGCCGCTGCTATTGATTTTGCATTGAAAACTCTAGCCGTAGCCCTGTCGCGCGGACCATCGCAGCGGCACCGGTCCGGCGTTTCGCCATATTCTGACCGCAAAATGGGCCAGCACCGGTCCCAGAGCGGTCCTGTGTTGGACGTGTTTGCCGGGTAAATCTTGGCCGTTGGATGTGTTTTTCCCTGGACCCGAACAGCGCGCCGCCTGTGGGATCTGGGCGCGGGCGCGTCATCGGGGGAGCCGGCTGTATCGGCGCGGGGTGTCCGCTGCTGTTGCTGGAGCGGAGTTAATTGTTAGGTACAAGGTAGACGCGAGACATGGCCATTCTTGACAATGCGATCTGGTTGACCGGCATCAACGGCACCGCGCAAAGTGGGTCTACCTCACTGAGTGAAGGCGGCAATACCACGGTTGTGACAGGCACGTTCACAGCGGACAGCTGGGACAGTTCGCAGGATGGCTACGCGGTTTCCGATTTCGGTGCCTTTGGCGTCAGCGATCCCATCACCGCAAGTTACGGGTTCTCCAATCCTGTCACAAATTTACGGTTTGATCTTCAGCATGTGAATTCGAACGGCAGTTCGAATGACGATAAGTTTACGCTTCGGGTGCTGGACGCAAGCGGTGTGTTGATCCCCGCATCGCAGATCATCGCGGGGTTGACCGGGGTTACCCACCATCAGGTCACGGTCAACGCCGATGGCACGGTCTCGATCGAGGCTGAGGGCAGCACAGCCGCCGATATCGGTATTGCAATCGACGGCCCCGTTTCGCAGCTGGATGTGATCTTTGACAATGGGGGGGACGCACCTGTTTCCGGCGGAGCGGGACTGTCCGATCTGACGTTCACGATCCCGCCGGCCTTGGATTACATCGTCGAAGGCACCGATTCCGGCGAGCGCATCGACGTCAACTATCTGGGCGATCCCGAAGGCGATCGGGTCGACAGCGCCGACGCGGCTGATGGCTCTCAGGATGACGTGATCGAGGCCGGCGGCGGCAATGATACCGTTATCGCAGGTGAGGGGGATGACCGGGTCGATGCAGGCGCCGGCGATGACTCGGTCGAAGGGGGTATCGGGTCGGACACCCTGTTTGGCGGCGATGGGAACGATCTGCTACAGGGCGGCGCCGGTGATGATCTGCTGCAAGGTGGCATCGGTAGCGACACGCTGGAGGGCGGCGCCGGGCGCGACACGCTGGAAGGTGGTATCGGGCATGACTCGCTTAGCAGCGGCGACGATAACGATCTGCTGTTGGGCGGCGATGGCAACGATACGATCACCGCAGGCTATGGCGATGACACGATCTATGGCGGGGCTGGCAATGACCAGCTCGAAGGGCTCTATGGTAACGATCTGATCTATGCGGGGGAAGGGGACGACCATGTCTTTGGCCGCGATCAGGATGACCTGATTTATGGTGAAGACGGCAATGACACGCTGATCGGCAGCATGGGAACCGACACCGTCTGGGGCGGGGCTGGCAATGACATTCTGGCGGGCAGCCAGGGCAATGATGAGATCCATGGCGGCGATGGCGACGACCTCGCCTTTATCGGTGTCTATGAAGATTCCGACCGCATCTTCCTCGATGATGGCAATGACTATCTCGATGGGAGCACCGCCGGGTCATCCTTTTATGGCGAAGGTGGCCGTGGCGACGACGTGATGAACAGCGGCGTCGGCAATGACACGTTGCTGGGCGGCGAGGGCTATGACCAGCTGAGTGGCGGCGCAGGCGGCGACTCGCTGGATGGCGGCAGCGAAGATGACATAATCGAAGGCGGAAGCGGCGCTGATACGCTGATCGGCGGTGCGGGTGCGGACAGCCTATACGGCGAGGATGACCGGGATCTGTTGATCGGCGGGGCCGGGGATATCGTCGATGGTGGCGAAGGTGGTGATGATTACGACCGGCTTGATATCAGCGAGCTGCGCGCGCTTGGAAACACCCGGATCATCTATACCAGCGCTGACCGCGAGGACGGCCGGGTCGAGGTCACGAACAACAACAATGACACCGTTGGAACGTTGACCTTCTATAACATCGAAGAGGTCATTCCCTGTTTTACGCCGGGCAGCCTTGTCCTGACACCGCAGGGTGCGGTTCCGGTCGAGGATCTAGAGATTGGTGATCGCGTCCTGACGCGCGACAGCGGGCTGCAAACCCTGCGCTGGATCGCGCGACGGGTGGTTACAACGGCAGAGTTGGCACGCCGCCCTCAGTTCCAACCGATCCTGATTGAGGCCGGGGCGCTCGGCCAGGAGGGGGCCGAGCTTGTGCCGAACCAGGATATGATGGTGTCACCGCAACACAGGATGCTGCTGACGGGAAGCCGTGCCGAACTGCTGTTCGGCTCAAACGAGGTGCTGGTGGCGGCTGTGCATCTGATCAACGATCGCGATATCCGCCGGGCGCGAACACTGGATGTGACCTATATTCATCTGCTCTTCGATCAGCATGAAATCATCTGCGCCGATGGAGCCTGGAGCGAGAGTTTTCAACCCGGTGACCTGACACTGGCGGGGATGGATATGGCCCAGCGGTCAGAGCTTTGCCAACTGTTCCCGGAGCTGGAGAGTATGGGGCAGGCCTTTCCGACGGCGCGGCGGTCCTTGCGCAGCCATGAGGCGCGGGTGTTGCTGTCCGCAGGTCGGCACAATCGCGGCGACGGATCAGCCTAATAACCCGACCACCATCGGCGGCCGGGTTGCTGCTTTGTTACTGGAACTTCTTGATTTCACCGGTCTTGAGGCGTGCCATGTAGCTGTTCAGCTCACCCTTGACGATTGGCATCAGGAAGTAGAGCGCGACGATGTTCACCACGGCCATGGCAAAGATTGCCGCATCGGAGAAGTCGATGACCGGACCCAGGCTGGCCGCGGCGCCGATGATGACAAACAGGCAGAAGATCACCTTGAAGACCAGTTCAGTCGTCTTGCCCTCACCGAACAGGAAGGTCCAGGCTTTGAGGCCGTAGTAGGACCAGCTGATCATGGTGGAGAAGGCAAACAGGATCACCGCAATGGCCAGAATATACTTGAACCAGCCAAATGCCGACGAGAAGGCCGCAGATGTCAGAGCCACGCCGGAATTGCCATCCACGGTCTGGATCGCGCTTCCTGCCTCGTTCAGCACGTAGAGACCGGTTTCAGGGTTGCTGACCAGCTGGCCGGTGATGATGATCACCAAGGCGGTCATGGTGCAGATCACCACGGTGTCGATGAACGGCTCCAAGAGCGAGACGAAACCTTCGGTGATCGGCTCCTTGGTCCGCACGGCGGAGTGGGCAATTGCCGCGGAGCCAACGCCCGCTTCGTTGGAGAAGGCCGCGCGTTTGAAGCCCTGGATCAGTGCGCCAACCATGCCGCCCGCAACGCCAAGACCGGTAAAGGCACCGTCGAAGATCTGGCCAAAGGCCCAGCCGATTTTGTCAAAGTTCATCAGGATGATCACCAGCGCGGTCAGCACATAGAGCACGCCCATGAACGGCACCACTTTTTCGGTGACTTTGGCGATCGACTTCAGGCCACCAATGATCACGGCAAAGACGACACCAGCGAAGATAACGCCGGTGACCCAGCCCGGATAGTCGCCCAGAACATTGGTCAGCTGGGCATGGGCCTGGTTGGCCTGGAACATGTTGCCGCCACCAAGGGCGCCCAGAATGCAGAAGATCGAGAACAGGACCGCCATGAACTTGCCCCCGGGCAGGCCCCGTGCAGCAAAGCCCTTGGTCATGTAGTACATCGGGCCACCGGAAACTGTGCCGTCAGGGTATTCGTTGCGGTATTTCACACCGAGCGTACATTCGGTGAATTTCGACGCCATCCCCATCAGACCCGCGAGGATCATCCAGAAGGTTGCGCCAGGACCACCGATGCCAACCGCAACCGCGACGCCTGCGATATTGCCAAGGCCAACGGTGCCGGAAAGCGCGGTGGCCAGAGCCTGGAAATGGCTGACCTCGCCTGCGTCATTCGGGTCGGAGTAGTCGCCCTTCACCAGCGAGATCGAGTGCGGGAAGGCGCGGAACTGGATCAGGCCGAAATAAATGGTGAAAATCGTCGCTGCAATTACCAGCCATGCCACGATCCACGGGAAGCTGGTGCCCGGAAATGGGCTGAAGATGAAATTGACAAACCAGCCCGTGGAGCTGGCAAAGAGATCGTTGACCTTCTGGTCGATGCTCTGTGCCATTAGCGGACCCGACAGCACTAGGGCGCCGGGGACGGCCAGTGCGGCCGCTTTGGAAAAACTGTTCATGATGACCCCTGTCGATCAGTTATGGGACAATGGTGACCGGAACCGGCGCGGCCTGCGCCAGACTGCCTGCGACCGAACCAAACAGCCGCGATGACAATGCGGAATGGCCGGTGCGCCCGATAACCACGTGATTGGCCCCTTCGGACTTCGCGATGGACACGAGAACCTCGGCGATATTGCCGTATTTCACGGTGGCCGTGACCTCGACACCGCTGGTCTCAACATCCTTGAGCAGGGGCTGGATCAGCGCGGTCTCGGCGCGTTCAAGCTCTTCGGTGCGGCGCTTGTGGCGCTCTGCCAGCTCGGCTGCGGATAGAAAAGAATATGGTGACCATTCCAGCACATGCGCGACTACAATGCTGCCGCCCTGTGCCTTTGCTACACCCAGCGCAAAGTTGAGCGCACTCCGCGCGCTTGTGCTGCCGTCGTAGCCAACTACGATTTTTGAGGCCATCTGCCCCTCCCTTGGTTACGTCATCCCTGTGACGAAGTGTCTCAATTTTATGACGTTGTTGATAGGAAAGGTTCTCGATTTCCTTGCCTATTCGGAAAATTTCGGAAAAATGTGCGGATAACGATTAAGTATTGGGAAAATTTCCGATGGACATGCTGGATTCTCGTATTCTTTCCGCCCTGCAGCAGGATGGTCAGATATCAATGGCGCGCCTCTCGGAGAAAGTAGGGCTGTCTTTGTCCGCATGTCACCGTCGTGTCAAGTTGATGGAAGCCAGCGGTATGATCGAAGGCTATGCCGCGCGGCTGGATCGCAAGAAGATTGGTCTGGAGCTTCAGATCTTTATCGAGATCAAGCTGGTCGGTCAGCAGCGCGAGCATATCCAGGCCTTTGAGAACACCATTGCCCGTATGCCCGAGGTGTTGGAATGCCACCTGATTTCGGGGGAGTTCGACTATCTGATACGCGTCGCGGCGCGCAATACGGAAACCTATGAAAACCTCTATCGCAACCGGTTGTCGGACATCCCGTCGGTCGCACAGATGAAGACCTTGCTGGCGGTTTCTACGGTGAAGGAGTTTCGCGGCTATCACCTAGAGTGAGACGCGCCCTCTTCAGGTCTGTTTCGGCTATTGATCATGGAGTTTGGGCGATTTCAGGACGCCCGACCGGTTTTGCGGGCGGTTCGGCGCCTATCGCTGGCGTGCCTCCGCGACGAGGCAGTCCAGTCCCGAAGAGGTGAGCGTCTCGAGGAAGCTCAGCAGGTCTCGCTGTTCGCCATCGGTCAGACGGAGCGGTCGAATGCGCGGATCCTGACCGGGCAGATTGGCACCGCCACCATTGTAGAAGTCGATCACCTCAGCAAGGGTGCCGAACCCGCCGTCGTGCATATAGGGCGGCGAGACGGCGAGATTGCGCAGCGTCGGCGTGCGGAAACGCCATCGGTCGCGTGGATCCTCGGTGACTTCGTAGCGCCCCAAATCGGCCTCCCGCGGACCGCTGACGGCGCGAACCAGCGCGTAGTCGATCTGATGGACCACGCCGGGAGCGACCTGAACCGGCAGGGTTTCGGGCGGGTTCTGTCGCGCCAGTTCGCGCATCTGCCCGTAGCCTGTGTCGTGGAACTGCTGATCGGTGAAGAGCGCGTCATCTGGTCCGATGCTGTGGCAGGAGACGCAGCCTGCCTTGCCGCGAAAGAGGTCAAAACCACGTTTGGCCGCTGCAGAAACAGCAGCGCTGTCGCCGCCATAAAACCACCGATCGAACGAGCTGTTGCCCAGCGTCAACGCGCGCTGGTAGGCCGCGAGCGCCATACCTATGCGATCCAGAGACGCGGAGGCACCAAATGCCTCGCGAAACAATCGGTCATAGTCAGCCTGCTCCTGAAGATAGGCAACCACGTGGCCCACCGATGGGTTTGCCATCTCGTTACGGGCGGTGAGCGGTCCGATGAACTGGGTTTCCAGTGTAGGGTCGCGCCCATCATGGAACAGGGGCCGCAGCAGGCCGACATTGATCAGGCTGGGAGCATTGCGCTTCACGCTGCGGCCCTCGACGCCGATGGAGGTCGCCAGCTCCCAATTGGCAAATCCCTGTTCCGGCACATGGCACATGGCGCAGGACATGGTGTTGTTGATCGACAAGGCGCGATCAAAAAAGATCCGTCGGCCAAGCGCAATGCGTGCTGCTGTGGGCGGGTTGTCGGCCGGATGTTGCAATGGCGGTAGGCCGAGCTGCGGCGTCCGGCTACGTCTTGACGCAGCTTCAGCCCAATTATCGGGCGAGCGTTCACAGGTTTCCGCCGAGATCTGTAGCGGTGCCGCAGTCGATGCCGGGACGGTCCAGAGCAGAGCCAGAAGCGCCGCACATGGTGCAAGATGTTGGCGCAGCAAGGCAGGCGGGCGGCGGGTCACTCTGCGGCCTCCGCCATCAGTAGGGTCTCCACGTCGGTCATCAAAAGGCGCGGGTCGATCAGGCCAAGACCATAGACGTTGCGGATCATGCCTTGGGTGTCGACCAGATACATCCGCAGCAGGTGATTGATCTGATCATCCGAGGATCCGCGATCAACAACCTGGCCAAATCCATCCAGCAAGGGGCGCAGCGCCTCCGCGTCAGCGGTGGTCAGGACGTGCCAGTCCAGTTTCTGCGCGCTGGCGGGGTCGCTGCTGACCGGGTGGGCAAAAGCGGCGATCGCCTCTACCGTGTCGCGCTCGGGGTCAAAGCTGATGGTCATCAGCTGCACCTTCTGGCGCAGTCCGGGCAGCTGGGCGCTGGCATCATGAATGTCATAAAGCGTCGAGAAGGCCAGCGGGCAGCCGTCCACATCGCCACAGGTAAGATAGACAAAGCTGACAAGGGTGATTTTCTCGTCGAACAGCTGGTGCAGGCGGGTTTGTATTCCGTTTGTGGTCAGAACCGCGCCATCGGGTGCGGGCTTCAGCCGGTTCAGCCTGTAGGATCCCGGTTCCGGTGGGCTGAACTGGAAGGCGGGATCGCTCGGGAAGATATCGGAAAAGGGAGTGGTGGCGGTCCGCAGCGCAGCAGGTGTCAACCGTGCGAGCAGATCTGAGGGACGCCAGGTGTCGGCCAGGGCGACAACGCCCGTCAGCAAGGCCGCAGCGGCGGTAATGGAAACAGCGAGTGTTGTCTTGCGCATGGAGATCCTCCGGCAAGTTTAGGTCCGCAAGGGGAGACCGGAGCGGCAGCTGGCCGCCCCGGGAACTGGCAGTCAGGCTGAGTAAAGCGCCGAGCTGCCAAAGCGCATGATGTGAGCGCGGCCCAATCCAGCGGCATAGAAGTCGATATTGAAATCTTCGACCAGATCTGTGCCGTCCCATGTATAGGCGCGCAGATACTGCACATCATCCTCGCCCTTCTTGTCCCAGTTGGCGAGCAGCGACGACGAGAAATAGACCCGTTTGCCATCCCAGCTCTGGCTGACCATATTGACCTGCCGGTCGATGGTCTTCTCGTAGATTTGCGACGGGTTATGCGGGTCCGAGATGTCAAATAGGCGGGTTTTGCCATCCATGAAGGAATTGACCCAGAGCGTCTGATCATCCGCAGCGATGGAGATATCGACGGGCAGGGGGATGTCCTCCGGGTTGCCGATCTCCGCGACCGATTTGGCCTGCCATTCGCCACCATCGTCTTCGTAGATCAGCCACAGCTGCGAGGTGAGCGCGGTGGTGGAGAAGGCATAATTGGCATTCGGACCCCAGGGAAAGCGCACTTCCAACGGTGCGCCGGGCACATTGAACACCTTGCGGGGCTGGCGGGTGTGCAGATCCCACAGCACCATCGTGTTTCCAAAGCGTTTCATGGCTTCGGGATCCTGCAACATCTGGCCAAAATCCATCATGTAGTTGGACCAGCCCGTGAAGGAGGAGGTGAGCATGACATTCTTGCGGATCAGCGCGCGGATATCGTAGCCGTAGCCATCGGCAACCGCGCCATCCACCGCAACGGCACCCTGCATGTCATCTGCGGTGGGCATCCAGTAGGTGGCGACGTAATCTCCATCATCGTTATATTCGACCAGCGCCGTGCGACCGCCGTGATCGTCCTGATTGCTGAGCCCGGTGATCATCATGCTGCCGGGCAGGGCAAAAAACGTGTGGGGACCAACCACACCGCCGGAATCGGTGACGAAGGTTTCAATCACCTTGTGCAGCTTGGGGGCCGCCGGGTTGCTGTGAATGTCAAAGATGAAGATGCGATTGGTATCAAGCCCGCCGGTCCAGAAATACCGACGATCTGCGGAGAAGCCGCCATGATGAGCCTCGTTTCGGCCCCCTACAGAGAGGCTGTGGATGACCTCTCCGCGCGTGGATGAGCCAGGGCGGAGGTCGACGGTTACCATCTTGTCCTGCTCGTCGCCCATCCCCTCGACACCGAGGGTCCAGACGTACACAAATTCTTCTTGGCCCGTAATCTTGGGCATATAGGGGGATTGGCAGGTTTCGTCTGCAAAGGCGCGAAACGGGCCGGCCATGGCCAGTGCTGCAGCAGCGGTCAGCCCGCCGAATTCTCTTCTGTTCATGTTATTTCTCCCTTCAATAAATTCAGTGTTGTTGGTTCGACCTTTCCTTTGCTGCAGCCAGTGACATGGCATTTGTGGTTTCCGCCTCAACGACCGAGCAATGCTGAATGGCCGCAGCGGCGTGAATGGCTTCTTTCGACAAAATTGGCAGAATGCGGGGGTGAATGGCCGGAGTGATGCGGGCAGATGGCCCGACCACGCCCATGGAAAAAACCGCGCCGAGACGATCAATAATGATTGGTACGGCGATGCTGGTGACACCGACGTCGATCTCGCCGTCGCAGGTTGCATAGCCGTGGCGGCGCACCTGCTGCAATTCGCGGGTGATCTGCTCGGGGTCGGTGCGGGTCTTGTCGGTAAAGCGCGTGGGTTGCGTTTCAATCAGATCACACTGGAGCTCCGGTGCCAAAAAGGCGGCAATTACCTTGGCCGAGGAGCAGGCATGAACCGGACGCGCGCCCAACCCGGGGTAGATATGGGGAACAGAAGGATCTGTCGGGACCTGCGTATGGATGAGGTCAACGCGCCCAGCTCGGTAGCGCGCCAGAAATGCGGTTTCTCCCAGGTCTTTGACCACCCGTAGCAGCACGGCGGAGACCGCGTTGATCACATGAGTGTCCGATTTTCCGGTCAGCGCAATCTTGATGAACCGCATGCCCAGTACGTAACGGTTGCCGGTGTCGATCTCTTCCAGGAACCCGCAGGCCAGCAGGGTGGCAATATGGCGATAGAGGCTGGCCCGAGGGGTCGCCGTCATTCTGGCCAGCTCGCTTGCGCTCACTGGCGTCGCGGACGACGCTACCGCTTCCAGAAGGAGGATCTGACGGTCCTGCATGTGAATCCCATAATACGGACAATAGTACCGTAATTCGGGAAAAATGAGTCTGGCAAGACTCTATAGGATGTGTCGGCGGAACTATGCGCAACTAGCCCGTGAGCCAACGCCCCGGGCACAGGTGCCTAAAGGGGGGCATCGCCAGACGCCCCCACTACCATTTTCCGTATCGGAGGTTTAGCTGCCGGTAGCTGCGTTGCGGCCCGTGGGGATCACCTCGTAGCCCGGTTCCTCCGGCTCGTCGTCGACCATCTCAGCCGGAAACCCGGGCGCTCTGATGTCTAGCCCTGTTGCCTCTTCCAGCCGCCGGATGATGTTTGGCGACAATTCGCGGCTGCCGAAACGGGCTTCGCCGTCCTTGAAGATCTTGATCATCAACGGGTTGATTTCGAGGGGGACGTTATGCCGATCCGCCACAGCCTGAAACAGGCCGATATCCTTTGAAACCAGATCCATGGTGAAGGAAATATCGCGGGATCCATTCAGGATCACCTGGCTTTCCGTTTCATGCACGAATGAGGTGCCGGAGGAGATCTTGATCGCCTCATAGGCGGTGTTGAGATCCATGCCTGCAGCCTTGGCCGTGACCAGCGCCTCGCAGCAGGTCAGCAGGTTGGCGGTGGCCAGATAATTGGTGATGACTTTCAGCACCGACGCCGAGCCGATCGGCCCAGTGTGCAGAATGCGCCGCCCCATGGTTTTCAGCAGGGGGACGATCCGTTCGAAGGTTTCGCGGTCACATCCGGCGAAGATCGAGATGTTTCCGGTATCGGCCCGGTGGCATCCGCCCGACACCGGGCAGTCTACGGCTGTGCCGCCCGCCTGCGCCACCAGCTCGCCGAGGCGTTTGACCTCTGCCTCATCGGTGGTGGACATCTCCATCCAGATCTTGCCGGGGCCAATCTCCGGCAGCATCTGCTGCATAACCTGATCCGAGGCCGCAGGCGACGGCAGGCAGGTGATCACCGCGTCACAGCTGCACATCAACTCGGCGGGGTTCTTCGCTGCCGTCGCTCCCGCCTCGGCCGCCTTTGCGACCAGCGTGTCGTTCAGGTCATAGACGCTGAGGTCGATACCGTTGCGCAGCAGGCTGCCGCTCAGTTTGCCGCCGACGTTGCCAAGGCCAATAAATCCTACTTTCATGCCGCTCTCCCTGCTGGCTATTGTCGAAAGCATTCCAAGAATGAGCGCAAAGAGAAACAAGAATTGCATCTTCGAGGCTGAAAAATCGGCCTTTGGCGAGACGGCCTTTCAGCGCCAGGACTGGCGCTTGCAATCAAAAGGGCATTTGCGTCGCAGGCTATGTTGAAAGCGCCAGCGCAGAAATATTCCTGTGTTCCGGAAGAAGCCGATAAAGGCACGCTTTGGTCAGCTTTCGCTGGCGTCGAAGGGCGTAACCATGGAGATCCTGCTCTGAGTCGCGGGGAGAGTTGCCTTCAGGATGTGGTTGGCATGGAGCAGGCTGAGAAAGGCATTGCGCATATCGCTGGCGATGTCGTGTTGCAGGACCACGGTGATCTTGCCCTGACGCATCAGGGTTCGATTTTCCGCATCCAGATCATGGGCGATATAGGCGCGGGGCTGGTGGCCAAAGGCGCTCAGCTGTTCGATGATGGCGCGATTGGCGCCGCCCATTGAATAGACCGCCACTATCCGGCCGAGATTCGGTTCGGCCAGCCGTTGACGCAGCAGCTCCGTGGTTTCCAGCGCAAGGCCTGCACCGGCACTGAGGGTGACCAGTCTCAGATCCGGGCGGCGTTCCTGCAAGACGCGCAAGAAGCCGCGCCGACGTTGTTCCTCACCGTGGAATGCCATCTGGCTAAGGGTGGTCAGGATGGTTGCGCCCGGGCCAGGGATGCCGGGAAGGCATTTGTCGATCATGTAGGCGGCAGACTGGCCCGCCGCATAATTGTTGGGTCCGCAATAGAGCCTGCGGGGGCTGTTTGGCAGGTCGGTAAAGACACAGACAACAGGAATGCCTTTGCTGTCCAGTTCGGCCACCGTTGCAATAATCTGGGGCAGATCCCGTGCCTTCAGCACAACCCCATGGCTGCCGCGCCGGGCGATCTGCCCGAGGATTTCAACGCAGTCATCGGCGGACATAATTTGTCGGAAACTGTAGCGGGTATGGATCACCGCCGGACCGATGGTTGGAAGGACGGCCTCGGTCGCGAGACGGATTTCCCGGCTGAACCGTTCGGGAGCCTCGACAACAACGTCGAAATAGAGGCGTCGCCCACGGGCTGAGAGCTGCTGTTCCTGGCCCTCCAGCTCGGCAATGGCCGCCGCGACCCTGGCGCGACTGCGGGCGCTGACATTGGCGCGCCCGTTCAGGACGCGGTCCACGGTTGCCGTGCTCAGCCCGGACTGCCGAGCGATATCCTTAATCGGGAAGCGATGGCTCATTGATGTATTTTTGATGGATCATGCGGCTGACCACAAGTGATTACACCGGCAGTCTGATGGCAGGAGATTTGAAACCGCGCAAAGGAGAACAGGGATGGCGGACAGAGCAGCAAGGAGAGGAGATACCTACTTCGACCCTGCCGGATGTGACTTGAGTGATTTTCGGAAGCTGGTTGAACAGGATTTGACGGCGGATCAGGTGCCGCTCGCGGGTGCCATCGTGAAGAATATCCCGATCTACGACATGACGGCCCTCAGCGGGATGCTCGGCAACAGTGATGACCGGCGGCGGCTGATGGCGGAATGGGCGCAAGGTTTGCGCGAAGGGGCCGGCGTATTGGTGCTGAAACAGGCCTATCAGGACACGGCTGCTATCGACAGCGCGAGCGCGATATATGAACAGATCATCGCACAGGAGAAGCTGGCCAATGGTGGCGGTGCGGATCACTTCGCGGCGGCAGGCTCGAATGACCGGATCTGGAACTCTCTTCAGAAACTCTGCGAGGCCGCGCCGGAGGTCTTCGCGCGTTACTTTGGTAATGTGGCGTTGGCCGCAGTTTGCGAGGCTTGGCTGGGGCCGAACTACCAGATGACGGCGCAGATCAATCTGGTTCGGCCGGGCGGTGAGGCCCAGCAGGCGCATCGCGACTATCATCTGGGCTTTCAAACGGCGGAAACATCCTCGCAGTATCCAGCCCATGTGCATGATCTGTCGCCGGTTCTGACCTTGCAGGGGGCGGTCGCCCATGGGGACATGCCGGTTGAAAGTGGCCCAACCAAGCTGCTGCCGTTCTCGCAGAGATACCGGGAGGGCTATGTGGCTTGGCGGCGGCCGGATTTCCGCGCCTATTTCGAGGAGCGCTATGTCCAGCTGCCACTGGCTAAGGGCGATGCGGTGTTTTTCAACCCGGCTTTGTTTCATGCCGCAGGCGCCAACCGGTCGCAGGATGTCCAGCGCATGGCGAATTTGTTGCAGGTCTCGTCTGCCTTTGGTCGCGCGATGGAAACCGTGGATCGGCGCGGCATGTCCGAGCGGCTTTATCCGGCGCTGGTGCAATTGGAGGCTGAGGGCGCGATGCCAGAGGCGGAGCGGGCCGCGGCAATCGCAGCCTGCGCCGAGGGCTATTCCTTTCCGACCAATCTGGATAGAGATCCGCCGACGGGAGGGCTGGCCCCGCAGACGCAGGCGGATTTGCTGCATCAGGCGCTGGCTGAGGGCTGGCCGCCCGAGCGTTTCAACGAAGCGCTGGCGGCGCAAGACGCGCGCCGCCGGGCATGACAATCTGACCTACTACAGTTTGACCGGTGTCCCAGTCTCAAGCGATTTGGCGGCGGCATCGGCCAACATCTGAGCGCGAAGCCCGTCGTCGATACTGGGCGACGGGGTGGTGCCTGCCTGAACAGCCTCGACGAAGCGGGCCATTTCGTTGCGATAGGCAGCCTCGTAGCGCTCAAGGAAGAAATGCTGCGCGGGCGCTGTCTGGAAGCCATTGGCCCCGGCAACCTCGACCGTGTTCTCCAGCATGTTGGCAGCACGCAGCATCCCTTTGGAGCCATGTACCTCAACCCGCTGATCGTAGCCATAGGTAGCCCGGCGCGAGTTCGAGATCTGGCAGATCTTTCCGCTGGCCGTGGTCAGGGTGACGGCGGCAGTGTCCACGTCACCTGCCGCGCCAATAGCCGGGTCGACCAGGGCCGAGCCGACGGCGAAGACCTGAATTGGCTCTTCGCCCAGCAGAAAACGCGCCATGTCGAAATCATGGATCATCATATCCCGGAACAACCCGCCAGAGGTCTTGATGTAGCTGACCGGGGGCGGAGAGGGATCGCGCGACAGGATCGAGACGATCTCTACGTCACCAATCGCGCCCGCGCGCAGACGCTGCTGCAGATTGGCAAAGTTGGGGTCAAACCGTCGGTTGAACGCGGTCAGGAACGCAACCCCTGCCTCCGCCACCACCTTCTGGCAATCACAGATGCGGTCGGCGGACATATCGACCGGTTTTTCGCAGAAAATTGCCTTGCCCGCCGCTGCTGCCTGATGGATCAGGTCGTAGTGGGTATCGGTGGGTGTGCCAATCACCACCGCGTCTACGTCCGCGCTGGTGATCAGCGCCGAGGCGTCGCGCACATCCGCGCCGATCTTGCTGGCCAGCGCGCTGGCGGCTTCCGGCACGGCATCGGCGACGGCTGTCACGCGCACGCCGTCCAATTGTCCAACAGAACGGGCGTGGACCTGACCGATGCGCCCGCAGCCCAGAAGGCCGATATTCAACATTGTGTTTCTCCCTTGAAGGCGCGAAGAACGCCGCGCGCCGCGGCAACGACCGGATCGTGGGTTTCCGACAGGATGCTGACCCTGTCAAAGCGGTCCGGGTCCCGGTTGACCGCATCGCGCATGGCGGCGCCGAAAGCCATGCGCAATTCGGTGCCGATATTGAATTTGCAGATACGCGACTCGCGGGCCAGCATTCTGCGCTGTGCGACCGGTACGCCGGAGCCGCCATGGATGACCAGCGGCACCTCGGTGAGGGCCTCGATGGCGCGGATCCGGTCAATATCCAGCCCGCCGTCCTTGTCCTGTTGCAGATGTACATTGCCGACCGAGATTGCCATTGCGTCCACGCCGGTTTCCAGTGCAAAGCGGCGGGCCTCTTCAGGATCAGTTCCTGCCGACCCTTCGCCGCCCGAGTAGCCGACAAATCCGATTTCACCCTCGCATGAGACACCTGCGGCATGGGCCATTTCGGCGATGGCAGCGGTTTCGGCGATATTGTCCTCAAGAGGTTTGCGCGAGCCGTCGAACATCACGGAGGTAAAGCCGCTGTCGATGGCAATACGGCAATCCTCTGGGGTGTAGCCATGATCGAGATGTGCAACCACCGGAACCGATGCGGCCTCGGCCAGATGGTGGAACATCTTGCCCAGGATTGGCAGCGGCGTATGGGCGCGACAGGATGGCCCCGCCTGCAAGATCACAGGCACGCCTTCGGCCTCTGCCGCTGCCACATAGGCGCGCATGTCTTCCCAGCCCAGCGTCACCAGCCCGGCGACGGCATAGCCATCGCGCAGGGCCGGTTGCAGGACCTCAGCCAGAGTTGCAACGGTCATTTGAACTTGGCCACCATATCCTTGATGCCGGGGATCGTTTCGACCTGATAGGCATGAGTTGGCTGGAAATACTGGATCAGGCTGCGCTGGCTCAGACCGCCAAGGATGGTGAAATAATACATCTCATATCCCGGCATCACGGCGCAGGGGTGATAGCCCCTGTCGATCATGATGGTGGAGCCGTCCATCAGTTGGTAAGCATCCCCCGGCTTGCCTTCTTCGCGTTGCAGGATCTGGACGCCGGAACCATGGTTGGGGCGGAAGCGGAAGTTATAGGTCTCGTCATGACGCGTTTCGATGATATTGCCATCGGCGTCCTTGCGATCGGTGTCGTGCTTGTGCGCCGGAAAGCCGGACCAGCCGCCTTGACCCACAGTGAACAACTCCGAAACGAGCAGGCGTCCGACCTTGTCATGCTGCTTCTGTCCGAGAATATGTTTGATCTTCCGGTGAGTCTTGGTGTCATCAGATCCGTATTGCACGAGGTCGATGCCATCCGCACGGACGTCGAACGGCTCCAGAACCTTGTCGTATTTTGCACCGGCAACGAAGGTTTCCGTTGCGTCGGTGGTGCAGGTTATCGTGACCTTTGCGCCGACCGGGATATAGACGCCTTCTGGTTCGCCATCCCAGACGTCCGCGGTTCGGTTGCCGATCCCGGCATAGCTCAGACCTTCCACTTCGATATCCACGGTACCGGTGGCGGGAACGATGCAGGTCTCATATCCGGGGACCTGATATTCGAATGTCTGGCCCTTGGTCAGCTTGACGATGTTGAAATAGTTGAGCGGCACCAGATCGTTGTCGGCATCGACGATGGCTTTGTTCTGGTTGTCATGGGGGGCGATATGCATGGGGGGTCCTTTCAGATTTCGGTGGCGCCGGGGTGCGTTGCGAGGAACGCCTCCAGTGCAGCAAGATCGGGCATCGCCGGGGCGCAGCCGGGTTTGGCTACAACAACGGAGGCACAGGCGGAGCCGCGTAGAATGGCCTCTTTCGTATGGCGTCCTTCGGAAAGCGCGGCGAGGAAGCCGGCCATGAAGCTGTCGCCCGCGCCGGTTGGCTTCAGCGCATCAACAGGGTAGATGCCGGTGCGGATTTCCTGCCCGTCGGCAAAGGTGATGGCGCCCTCTGGACCCATCTTATAAACCACGACGGAGGCGGTGGTTTGCGCAAGGCTGCGCGCCTTGGCGAGCCCCATGTCAACGCCACCGGCCATGAACCCGAATTCTTCGTCGTTGCCGACGATGATGTCGGACAACTCACCAGCACGCGACAGAACATCAGCGGCCACCTCGGCCGAGGGCCAGCTGTAGGGCCGGTAATCGACGTCAAAAATGATTGGTAAGCCCGCAGCGCGCGCCAGTTCAAAGGCGCGGAAGGTCGCGCTGCGCGATGGTTCGGCAGCAAAGACCGTGCCTGCGGTGATCAGCGCGCTGTATTGGCTGTAATCCACCGCCTCGACATCAGCGATGGTCATCTGAAAGTCGGCAGCGTTGTTGCGGTAGATAACGCTCTGGTGGTCTTCCACACGGCTTTCGTAGATCGCAAGCGATGTCCGATATTCGCCGGTGATGCGTTTCACGTGAGTCCGGCCGATCCCGTAGTGATCCAGCTGGTTCAGGCAATACCAACCCACGGCATCGTCTGAGACGCTGGTGACCAGCGCGGCACGGCATCCCATTTTGACCAGTCCAGCGGCGATATTTGCGCTGCTGCCGCCCATCGCCACCATCATGTCTTGGGCATCTTTTGTTGCGGTGCCTGCCGGGGTTGGACAAAGATCCATGCCCACCCGCCCGATGACCAGGAAGTTGCGCCCTGACAGATCGCCATGGGCTTTGGATGGGGTGTTCATCAGACCCCCCGCCGTTGTTTGCTGCGGCTGGATTCCCATTCGACATGGGCCTCCTGCACATCGGGATTGTTGGTGATATGCGGCGTGCCGACTTCCCACCAGGCGTGACCTTCCGTCGTCCAGCCCTCGTAGGCATCGACGTTCATCACGATGACGGTGGTTCGGTCGTTGCCCTGAGCACGCTTGAAGGCCTCTGCCAGCTCGCCCGGATTGGCGACCGTTTCCGCAATCGCGCCCATAGCGGCTGAATGCGCGGCGAAGTCCACGCCAAAGGCCTCAGGGATGGTCGGGCAATCGGCGAGAAGGTTGTTGAAACTGGTGTTGCCCGTATTGTTCTGCAGCTTGTTGATGACGGCGAAACCGCCATTGTCGAGCACGAGGATGATCAGTTTCTTTCGGCTCAGTACGCTGGAGTAGATATCAGAGTTCAGCATCATATATGAGCCATCGCCGACAAAGACGATGGTGTCACGCTCCGGCTCACGCTCGGTTTGGGCGATGCGAGCTCCCCAGGCACCGGAGATTTCATAGCCCATGCAGGAAAATCCGAACTCGACATCGACCGTGCCAGGTTCCAGCGTGCGCCAGTTGGCGGTGACCTCGGCGGGTAGGCCGCCCGCCGCTGCCACGACGCGGTCGCGCGGGTCGCAGAGCGCGTTCACCACGCCGATGGCCTGGGCATAGGAATTGGGCCGGTTGTCGCCATAGGATATATTGTCAGCCACATAGGCGACCCAGCTGCGTCGTTCCTCCTGTGCGCGGGCCACCCAGTCCTGCGGGGCGCTGTAGCCTTGGCAGGCGGAGCCGAGGTCGAGCAGGGCGCGCTGGCCGTCACCGACAACCGGCAATGCACAGTGCTTGCCTGCATCATGGCGTGCCGCATTGATCGAGATGAACTGGGCATCCTGCGCAAATGCGGTCCAGGAACCGGTGGTGAAGTCCTGCAACCTTGTGCCCACTGCGAGGATCACATCCGCCTCTGCCGCGATGGCATTGGCGCTGTCCGACCCGGTCACGCCAATCGGGCCGATGTTCAGCGGATGGGTGTCGCGCAGGTTGGCGCGGCCTGCGATGGTTTCTACGACGGGGATCTGATGGGCCTCGGCAAAGGCGGTCAGCTCAGCCACCGCGCGGCTGTATTGCACGCCACCGCCTGCGATGATCATCGGGCGTTTGGCACCGCGCAGCGCTGCTGCGGCTTCGGCAATCTCGGCGGTGTCCGGTGTGACACGGCGAATGCGATGGGTCTTCTTTTCAAAGAAAACCTCCGGGTAATCATAGGTCCAGCCCTGGACGTCCTGTGGCAGGCCGAGGAAGGCCGGGCCACAGTCGCCGGGATCCAGCATCGTGGCAATCGCGGCGGGCAGGGACTGGATGATCTGCGCCGGATGGGTGATGCGGTCCCAGTAGCGCGATACGGGCTTGAACGCATCATTCACGCCAAAGGTCGGATCGTCGAAGTTCTCCATCTGCTGCAACACCGGATCGGGCAGGCGGGTCAGGAAGGTATCGCCGCAGAGCATCAACATCGGCAGCCGGTTGGCGTGCGCCAGCGCTGCCGAGGTCACCAGATTCGATGTGCCGGGACCGGCACTTGCCGTGCAGAACATAAAGCGTTGGCGCAGCCATTGTTTGGCATATCCCGCGGCCGCAAATCCCATGCTCTGTTCATTCTGACCGCGATAGAGCGGCAGCGCCTCGCGCGCTTCATAAAGGGCTTCTCCGAGGCAGGTTACGTTGCCATGGCCGAAGATCCCGAAGCCGCCGCCGCAGAGGCGCATTTCCTCCCCGTCGATCACAATGAACTGATTGGAGAGCCATCGGATGATGGCCTGGGCGGTGGTCAATCTTATCGTTTTCGGCGGCGTCGTCATAGGCAGGGGTCCCTGGGATTGTCGGTGGTCGGGTCGATTTGATCTTGCGAGATATCGAATCCCAAGATACAAGTTTTGCAACCGGTTGCAAATCGAATTTCATGGATTGGGAGGCCTGAATGACCGAAATCGGTATCGGAATTCTAGGCGGTGGGTACATGGGCAAGGCTCATGCCGTCGCGATGGCCGCAGTGGGGGCGGTGTTCGATACGTCTTTGCGCCCACGGCTGGAGATGGTCTGTGCCTCCACCCCCACCAGTGCAGAGCGATATCGGCGGGCCTATGGTTTTCGTCGTGCGACGGATGACTGGCAGGTATTGGTCAATGACCCAAAGGTTGAGGCGATTGTGATTGCGACCCCGCAGCAGACACATCGTGCGGTGGCAGAGGCGGCCTTTGCGCTGGGTAAACCGGTTTTCTGTGAAAAACCTCTCGGCGCTTCGCTGGCGGACAGCCGTGCGATGGTCGAGGCGGCCCGGGTTTCGGGCTGTCCCAACATGGTAGGCTTTAATTACATCCGTACACCGGCTAGCCAATTTGCCCGCCAGTTGATTGTAGATGGCGTGATCGGCGAGGTCACCTGGTTTCGTGGCGAACATACCGAGGATTTCTATGCCGATCCCCATACCCCGGCGAGCTGGCGGACCAAAGGAGAGGCGAATGGCACGATGGGGGATCTTGCCCCGCATATGATCAATGCAGCGATAGCGCTGATCGGGCCGATAGCAGAGCTGATTGCTGAGGTTGAGACCGTCCATAGCGACCGCCCCGGTGGCCTTGTCACCAATGACGATCAGGGCCAGATGATGTGCCGCTTTGCCAGCGGGGCAATGGGGCAGATGTTTTTCAGCCGGATCGCGACGGGCCGCAAGATGGGCTATGCCTATGAAATTACGGGAACAAAGGGTGCGATCAGGTTTGACCAGGAGGATCAGAACGCACTTTGGCTCTACCTCAGCGAGGGCGAGGACGCTACCCGTGGCTTCCGCAAGATCCTGACCGGTCCCGCGCATCCCGACTATCTGCCGTTCTGCCAGGGCCCTGGACATGGCACTGGCTATCAGGATCAGATCCTGATCGAGGCGCGCGACTTCCTGCGCGCGATTGAGACACAGACACCGATTTGGCCGACATTCGAGGATGGCGTGGCCGTAAATCAGGTGATTGCCGCTGCCATGGCGTCGTCCAAGGCCCGGTCGTGGCAAACCGTATCAAAGTTCTAAGCATCTAAGAAAGCACTGCAAAATGACGATCAGAATTGGCAATGCCCCATGCTCCTGGGGGGTGGAATTTGCACAGGATCCCCGCAATCCGGAATGGCGCAGCGTTCTGAAGGACTGCGCCGATGCTGGCTACAAGGGGATCGAATTAGGACCAGTTGGGTATATGCCTGAGGACCCTGCGATCCTGAGGGACGCGCTCGCCGAGCATGATCTGGAACTGATCGGTGGCGTCGTCTTCCGTGCCTTCCACGATCCGGCCCAATGGGAGGATGTGCTGGACGGGGCGCACCGCACCTGCAAGGCGTTGAAAGCCCATGGAGCCGAGCATCTGGTGCTGATCGATTCGATCTCGCCGCGCCGTGCTCCGACTGCTGGCCGCGCTGATGAAGCCGAGCAGATGGATCGCGACGAATGGTCGGCATTCCGTGACCGGCTCGCCACCGTCGCGCGGATTGGCACCGAGGACTACGGTCTCACCGTCGGCATCCACGCCCATGCGGCGGGGTTCATGGATTTCGAGCCGGAGCTGGAGCGGCTGCTGGATGAGGTCGACGACAGGATCCTGAAGATCTGTTTTGACACCGGCCACCATTCCTACGCCGGTTTTGATCCCGTCGCTTTCATGAAACGGCACATGGATCGTATCAGCTATATGCATTTCAAGGATATCGACCCGAAGGTGAAAGCCGATGTGATCGCCAAGCGGACGAACTTCTATGATGCCTGCGGGCAGGGGATTTTCTGCAATCTCGGCGAGGGTGATGTGGATTTTCCGGCGGTGAGGCAACTGCTTTTAGACGCTGGATTTTCCGGCTGGTGTACGGTGGAGCAGGATTGCGATCCAACGCTGGATCCCGACCCGGTGGGGGATGCGCGGGCCAACCGTGAATATCTTGAATCCATTGGTTTCAACTAGGGGGTAACACCATGGCAAAGCTGAAGTGGGGCATGATCGGCGGTGGTGAAGGCAGCCAGATCGGACCGGCCCATCGTCTGGGAGCAGGGCTTGACGGGGCGTTTGAATTCGCCGCAGCGGCATTGGATCACCGTCCCGACGAAGGGCGCGCCTACGGTCAGCGGCTGAGGCTGGCCGCAGACCGCGCCTATGGCGACTGGCAGGAGATGCTGGAGGGGGAACGTCATCGCGACGACCGCGTTGATCTTGTCACCGTTGCCACACCCAATGCCACCCATTTTGAAATCACCAAGAGCTTCCTTGAAGCCGGTTTTCATGTGCTGTGCGAAAAACCGATGACAATGACCGTGGAGGAAGGCGAGGAAATCGTCAAAATCGCCAAGGCGCAGAGCAAGATCTGCGCGGTGAACTATGGCTATTCCGGCTATTCGCTGGTCCGCCACATGAAGGCGATGGTGGCGCGTGGTGATCTTGGAAAGATCCGCCTTGTGAAGGCCGAGTTTGCCCATGGGCATCATGCTGATGCGGCTGATGCGGACAATCCGCGGGTGCGCTGGCGCTATGATCCGGCTCAGGCCGGGGTTTCTGCGCAGTTTGCCGATTGCGGCATCCACGCGCTGCATATGGCCAGTTTTGTGATCGGGCAGGAACTGGAACGCCTTTCTGCGGATACGGTCAGCTGTATTGAGAGCCGGGTTCTGGAAGACGACGCCATGGTCAATATGCGCTTTGATGGCGGCACCGTCGGGCGGCTCTGGACCTCGTCTGTGGCAATCGGACGCCAGCATGGGCTGACCTTGCAGGTGTTTGGTGAAAAGGGCGGTCTGCGCTGGTCGCAGGAGCAGCCGAACCAGCTCTATTGGATGCCGCTGGGCGGCCGCTTGCAGGTAATCGAACGTGGTGAAGCCAACCTCAGCCCCGAAGCGGATCGCACCAGCCGCGTGACAATCGGCCATGCCGAGGGGATGCCTCTGGCTTTTGCCAATATATACAGCGATTTGGCCGAAGCCATCGGCGCGCGGAAAGCCGGGCGATCCATGGACCCGGCGGCGGATCTTTATCCACGGGCCGAAGATGGGCTGCGGTCCATGGCGGCTGTTTTTGCCGTCGCCGAAAGCGGCGCAACAGATGGCGCCTGGGTTGATGCCCGGCCGCCGATGTTTCGCTGACACCGTGGTCTAAGCAATCGCAGGGCACCCGGCAGCGGGTGTCCTTTTCATGCCTAGGATCGCTTCAGGATGTCAGCTGTCGCAATGTGCCGCGATCCACCACATGGCAAGGAAAGATGCGGGCTTCAGGATAGCGATCCGGCTCGTCCAGCATGGCAACAACCAGCTCGATTGATGAATTGACGATCTGTTCAATCGGCTGGTGGATGGTGGTCAGGTCTATGTTCTCCCAACGGGCCATTTCCATATCGTTGAGACCGATGACCCCGATGTCACCTGGCACCTTTAGCCCCTGTTCGCGGATCGCGCTGAGCGCCCCGATTGACAACACGTCATCCCCACAGAAATAGGCTTCGGCCGGGTCGTCCTGCAACAGGCGCAGCATTTCCCGGCGACCGGCCTCAAAGGAGTAATCATCCGCAAAACTGTAGGAGAAGACGATATCCGGATGAGCTTCCATTTCCAGGGTGAATCCCTTCCAGCGATCCTGAGTCGAGGTCGCGCTCTGGGGGCCGCCCATGAAGGCCAGTTTGCCATAGCCGCGATCAATCAGCGTTCGCGCCGCCATTCGTCCGCATTCGACGTTGTCGATCCCAACCACATGCACCTGCGGCGTGGAGGAGGAGCGGCCGAAACTGTGAACTACAGGCACGCCTGCATCTCGAAAGGCCTTGGCAAACCCAGGCGGCAGGGTCGACGAGGCGACAACAACGCCGTCAACGGAATATTGCCGCAACATACGAACCGAGTTCTCGGGGTCGGTTTCGTCAGAGAGGTTGACCAGCAGCGGGCGCAACCCCTTGTCCTGAAGCCGTCGCGTAAACCGGTCGAAGACTTCGAGAAAAATCGGGTTGTGAAAGTTGTTGGACACCAGGCCAATCAATTTGGTCCGCCCGGTTGTCAGGGACGAGGCCAGCGCGTTCGGACTATAGCCGAGCTCCTGGGCGGCTTTCTCAACCTTGCGGCGCATCTTCTCCGATACCGATGCGCCATCGGTGAACGTGCGCGAGACCGCCGAACGCGAGACCTGCGCCCGTTCAGCCACATCTTTTAACGTAACAGCCATTCTTGGTCTTCCCTTTGTCAGGGCCCGGCCGGGCCCATCCGCCTGTGCAACCGGCTGCGCACCGGATCAGACTATCTATCGCGGATCGAATTCAAGTTCAGCAGAAAAAATGCTGCCACAATTTGCAACCGGTTGCAAAAAAAATCGATTCGTGGTTATGCTGATCCCCGACGCGGATGGGACCGCCCGGACGCGATCGTGACGGTAAAACTTTGGGAGGAAAGAATGACGTCAATTTTCAAGACATTCCTGCTGGCGACAACGGTTGCAGCGGCGCCGATGATGCTGGCAACCATCGCCTCGGCAGAAGGCGAAAAATACATCCTTGTCAGCCACGCACCCGATAGCGACAGCTGGTGGAACACCATCAAGAACGGCATCGCCCTTGCGGGTGAGCAGATGAATGTGGAGGTGGAATATCGCAACCCGCCGACCGGTGACCTTGCCGATATGGCGCGGATCATCGAACAGGCGGCGGCTTCCGGGCCCAATGGCATCATCACCACCCTGTCCGATTACGACGTCCTGTCCGGTCCTATCAGAGCAGCTGTCGACAGTGGTGTGGATGTGATCATCATGAACTCCGGCACCCCAGAACAGGCCCGCGAGGTGGGGGCTCTGATGTATGTTGGTCAGCCAGAATATGACGCCGGTCACGCGGCCGGCCTGCGCGCCAAATCCGACGGTGTTGGCAGTTTCCTCTGTGTGAACCATTATATCAGCTCGCCCTCTTCGACAGAGCGCTGCCAGGGGTTTGCAGATGGTCTTGGGATCGAACTGGGCGACCAGATGATCGACAGCGGTCAGGATCCGGCTGAGATCAAGAACCGGGTTCTTGCCTATCTGAACACCAACCCGGAAACTGACGCGATCCTGACATTGGGGCCGACATCGGCTGATCCGACAATGCTGGCACTGGAAGAAAACGGTATGGCCGGTGACATCTATTTCGGCACCTTTGATCTGGGCGAGGAAATCGTCAAAGGTCTGAAATCCGGTGTTATCAACTGGGGTATTGATCAGCAGCCCTTCCTGCAGGCCTATCTGCCCGTGGTGGTTCTGACCAATTACCACCGCTACGGCGTTCTGCCGGGCAACAACATCAACTCTGGCCCTGGTTTTGTCACCAAGGACGGCCTGGAAAAGGTCGAGGAGTTCGCGGGCGAGTACCGCTGACAATCTCCCCCAGGTGCGGGCGGCCGAAGCAATTTGGCCGCCCTTTTTTTAGAGAGAGTACAATGTCTGACGCACATACCCAATTTGCGGAGGACGAACGGATCAAGAGCCGTTCGAAGTTCCGCGAAGCCATGATCCGTCCAGAACTCGGCGGCATTATCGGCACCATCGCCGTCTTTACGATGTTTATTATTTTTGCCGGTGACAGCGGCATGTTCAACAGTCAGGGCGTGCTGAACTGGAGCCAGATCTCTGCCCAATTCATGATCATTGCGGTTGGTGCCTGCCTGCTGATGATCGCAGGCGAGTTTGACCTGTCTGTCGGCTCCATGATCGGTTTTACCGGCATGTTGATCGCAATCTTCAGCGTGACGCTGGGTTGGCCGGTCTGGCTTGCGATCCTGGTGACTTTTGTGCTGGCGATGGCGATCGGGGCATTGAACGGCTTTATCGTAGTGCGGACGGGGTTGCCCAGTTTCATCGTCACGCTGGCGTTTCTGTTCATTCTGCGTGGGTTTGCGATCTACCTGCCGCAAACCATTGAACGCAAAACCATTATCGGTGGCGTGGCAGACGCAGCTGAGGGTGATTGGCTGGCCGCTCTGTTTGGTGGCAAGATCCTGACGGGATTGTTCCAGTGGCTGGGTGACAATGGTTGGATCGCCGTTTTTGAACGCGGCACCCGCAAGGGACAGCCGGTGGTCGACGGGCTGCCGATGTTGATCGTCTGGGCCATTCTGCTGGTTATCGTCGGACATATCATCCTGACCAAGACACGGTTCGGGAACTGGATTTTCGCGGCCGGCGGCGATGCCGAGGCCGCGCGCAATTCCGGCGTGCCAGTGAACCGCGTGAAGATCCTGATGTTCATGTTCACCGCCTTCTGCGCGACGGTCTTTGCGACCTGTCAGGTTATGGAATTTGGTGGCGCGGGATCGGACCGGGGCCTGCTGAAAGAGTTCGAAGCGATTATTGCGGTGGTGATTGGCGGTGCCCTTCTGACTGGCGGTTACGGGTCTGTGCTTGGCGCCGCCCTGGGTGCGCTGATCTTTGGCGTCGTGCAGCAGGGGCTGTTCTTTGCTGGCGTCGAAAGTTCGCTGTTCCGCGTTTTCCTGGGGCTGATCCTGCTGTTTGCCGTGATCCTCAACACCTACATTCGTCGCGTCATCACGGGGGAGCGCTGATATGTCCATGTCTCAACCCTTGATCCGGATGCAGGGCATCGAGAAGCATTTTGGCAGCGTCATTGCGCTTGCCGGGGTTTCGGTCGATGTCTTTCCGGGCGAATGTCACTGCCTGCTTGGCGACAATGGCGCCGGGAAATCGACCTTTATCAAGACCATGTCCGGTGTGCATAAACCGACCAGAGGCGAGATCCTGTTTGAGGGTCAGCCACTTCATTTCGCGGATCCTCGTGACGCGATTGCCGCTGGAATCGCCACAGTACACCAGCATCTGGCGATGATCCCGCTGATGTCGGTCAGTCGCAACTTCTTCATGGGCAATGAGCCGATCCGCAAGATCGGCCCGCTGAAACTGTTTGACCATGAATATGCCAACCGGGTCACCATGGAAGAAATGCGCAAGATGGGCATCAACCTGCGCGGCCCGGATCAGGCGGTTGGAACCCTGTCGGGAGGGGAGCGTCAGACGGTTGCCATCGCCCGTGCGGTGCATTTCGGGGCCAAAGTGCTGATCCTGGATGAACCGACCTCGGCACTTGGGGTGCGCCAGACAGCGAATGTTCTGGCCACCATCGACAAAGTCCGCAAGCAAGGTGTTGCGGTTGTCTTCATCACCCATAACGTCCGCCACGCTATGGCCGTTGGTGATCGGTTTACCGTTCTCAATCGCGGGCAGACTCTCGGTACTGCAAAACGCGGCGAAATCACGCCAGAGGAATTGCAGGATATGATGGCCGGCGGGCAAGAGCTGGCGACACTGGAGGGGAGCCTCGGCGGTACGGTCTGAACCAATGTCGGCTCAGAAGATAACCACCCGCCGGGGCTTCTGCCCGGGCGGGTGGTTGTACGGTCAGTTGCCTCTTGCTCTGCGCAGAACGCCCGCAGGTGGCAGAGTGCCGACCTCGGTCTCTACCGCTTCAGCCAGATGATTGAACCAGAACTCTTCGGTCGCGGTCTGGCGCCGACGCACGCCCAGCGGCATCTTGCAGATGCGCAGCTTCGCACGTTTGCAAAGCATTGCGACAAGGTGATCCAGACCCGCCGCGTCCAGCCAGCCCGCGCAGTAGACTTTGTTTCCTGCGGCAACAGCCACGGGCTGACCGTTGGCCGTCTCGATCAGAGTCTCTCCCTGACCATCCAGTGTTTCCAGATAACCGGTGACGGCCCCGTCGACCTGCGCCAGCGGCAGCGGCATATCCGGTCGCAGGCTCTCGACTGCGGCAACGACAATATCTAGCCCGTCCAATGCTGGGGGCAGGGGGCTGGTCGGGATGTTGAAGTCCGCATCCCGCGCGCCTGTTCGCGGCCCATAGAGCACCTGAGCCGCCGCTGTTGCCAAGGCTGCGCGCAAATGGTCGGGGAGGTGCATCAGACCGGGTGCAAGGATCAGGGCGTATCCTGCAAAATCGGTCTGTGTCGAGGGAACAATGTCCACAGACAGGCCAGCCCGTCGCAGTGCACGGTAATGCGCCAGCACAAGGTCGAAATAGCTCAGACCCAGGCCATGTGGCTGCACCTGCCAGGCCCATTCGGCGTCATAGTCGAAGATCAGCGCCACGGGAGCTTGAGCCGGTGCCACCGCGCCCGCTGCGGCCAGTTCATCGGCAACCAGACGCGCCTCGGCGATGGCAGGGGCATCTTGCCTATCGGGACGCAGCAGACCGGCGTGAAGCTGTTCCTGCGCAAACGGCGCCTGGCGCCAGCGGAAATAGCAGACCGCCTCCGCACCATGGGCAAAGGCCTCCCAGGTCCAGAACCTGACCATGCCGGGCAGCGGTGCGGGATTGTAGGGTGCCCAGTTCACCGGTCCGGGTTGCTGTTCCATCACCCACCAGCGTCCGCGCCCGACGGCGCGATAGAGATCATGATGGAAGGCCTGAAAATCAGGGTCGCCCTGACGCGCGTAGCGGCGCTGGTCCTCGGGGTTGGCGCCCACTCGATCTTCGAGAAAGCCCAAAGGGTAGCTGTCCCAACTGGCAATGTCGAGATCCTCGCCAACCTTGTAGTGATCGAAATCGGTCACCCGCCCCATGTAGTTATGGGCAATCGGCGCATCGGAATGGGCACGCAGAATATCGACCTGATCGCGGTTGAAGCTCACCACCTGATCCGAAGAAAACCGCCGGAAGGCCTGCACATGCGCCGGGTTCGGTTCGGTCACGGTCAGGTTGGGCAGGCCGATCTGATCAAAGCGATCATAGTTCATCGACCAGAAAACATTGCCCCAGGCACTGTTCAACGCATGAATATCGCCGTCATAACGCGCCTCTAGCCAGCGGACAAAGGCGATCTGTGCCGCCGGGGAATAGCTGATTGTTGTGTCGTGGCAACCGTATTCATTGTCGGTCTGCCAGGCGGCGATACGGTCACCTGGGCCATAACGTTCCGCCATCAGGGAGACGATCCGCCGGGCTTCGGCGCGGTAGCCCTCGTGACTGAAACAATAGTGGCGGCGCGAGCCAAAACCGCGCGGTTTGCCGTCGACGTCCAGCGCAAACATATCGGGGTGGCGGTCCACCATCCAGCGGGGTGGCGTAGCGGTGGGGGTGCCCAGCACCACCTTCAGTCCGGCCGACACCAGCACATCAATGGCGCGATCAAGCCAGCACAACTGCAGATCGCCGGGGCTGGGTTCAATGCGCGACCATGAAAACTCGCCAATGCGAACCCAGGTGAGCCCGGCCGCAACCATGCGCGCGGCGTCCTCCTGCCAGATGTCTTCGGGCCAATGTTCGGGATAGTAGCAGGTGCCAAGTGTGCGCTGCATGGAGATCCTCAGAGAATGACGCGGTGTTCGCGCTGGCCTTTGGCCGTTGTTTGAATGCGATAGGTCCTACCTGCAGCCGCATCATTCAGCCCGTCTGCGGCGGTGGTAACGAACAGCTCTGACAAGGTGTCCCCGCCAAGCGAAGGGCAGGAGGCCTGGGAGGTTGGGATCGGATAGATCTCTGACAGCGCGCCGGTCGAGGTATAGACAGCGACACGGCCGGCCCCCCATTGGGCATTCCAAAAGCGGCCTTCGGCGTCGACAATCGCGCCGTCAGGGCCAAAATTCTGGTTGCTGAGGTCGAGGAAAACCGATGCCGCGCCAACCGGCCAGCCGTCTCTGTTCGCCAGAGGCTGGCGCATGATCTTGCCGGTCGTTGTATCGGTGAAATACGCGCAGGATTTGTCAGGGGCAAAACAGATGGCATTGGTGATGGTTTGCTGTGCGACCAGCTGGCGCAATTCGCCCCGATAGTAGCGGTAGATGGCGCCAAGGCCGGGTTCCGCTTTGTAGCCCATCGTGCCAATCCAGAACCCGCCCCAGGGATCTGCGCGCCCATCGTTGGAGCGGGTTAGCGGCTGATCGGCCTCCAGATCAATCAGATGCGTGCGAGTGCCGGTTTCGATGTCAAACCGCCATAGCGCACGGGCGCTGGCCATGATCAGGGTCTGATCATCGACCCAGCCCGCGGCGGAAACGCAGTCGTCAAACTGCCAGTGAATCTCCGTTTCTCCGGCAACGCTCAGCAGTTGTTTTTCAAGGATATCGAACCAGAACAACTGTTTGCGCGTCGGATGCCACAGCGGACCTTCCCCCAGCGTGCAGCGCGTTTCGCTGAAGACCTGAGCTGTCATGGGATGGAGCGCCGGATCACGTGCCATCGAAGGCCTCGTCGTAGGCCGCGACGGTTTCTGCAGCGAGGAGGGCGACATCTTCGACAGAGCGGCCGGGTTTGTAGAGAGAGGACCCCATGCCAAAACCGGTGATGCCTGCCCTGTGCCAATCGGCAAATTCCGCAGGCCCGACACCGCCTACCGCGTAGGTTTCAGCATCAGCGGGCAGGACCGCTTTCAGCGCCGAAAAACCGTCCAGTCCCAGTTTGAAGGCAGGGAAGAACTTCAGACCATCAGCACCGGCTCGGAGAGCCGAAAAACACTCTGACGCGGTGAAGACACCCGGATAGGACAACATGCCTGCGGCTTTGGTTGCACGGATCACATCCGGGTTGCAGTCTGGCGAAACCACCATCTGCGCCCCAATGGCCGCGAGTTGAGCCACTGCGCCGGTGTTGAGCACCGTTCCAGCGCCGACTGTGGCGCGCCCCTTTGCCTGATCCAGCATGACGGCGATGCTGTCATAAGGCTGGGGAGAGTTCAGCGGCACTTCGATCTTGGTGATACCTGCATCCATCAGGGCATCGGTCATGGCGCGCGCCTCTTTGGGACGCAGACCGCGCAGGATGGCGATGATGTTACGGCTCATTCGGTTTGACCTTTTTGCAGTTGGTCATATGCGGCGCATAGGCCCGCGAGTGTCAGGGATTCGGCGTCAACGCGACGGGGCTTGCACCCCAGCGCGGACAGGGCTGTTTCATAGCAGCGGGCCAGCGCATCTGTGCCGAGTATGGTGACGGATTGGTGAGACCAGTAGCCCCGGGTCGCGGCAAGCTCCGCACCGATCAAAAGCCCTGACAGGCGCGCTCTTCCGGTCTCCGCGTTCTGCCCGGACAACAGCGCATCCGCACGGATACGAAACAGCTGTGCCGAGATCGCAGCCGGCGAGGAGAGCGCCTTGGCCACGGCCTGTTTGAACGCCTTTTCGTCCCAGCCATCCTCAGAGACGCAGTGTCGAAGTACGGATTGGCCTTGCAGCAGTGCGAACATCTCGCCGGTCATGAAGGTCGAGAAGCTGGTGACCTGGCCCCGATCCAGTTTGACCCATTTGCTATGGGTGCCGGGCAGGCAAATGACCTGAGGCCCGGTCTGATTGCTGTCTTGTGCGAGGTACCCCGCAATCTGGGTTTCTTCCCCGCGCATCACATCCGCCGGATCGGTTGTCTTGATCCCGGGCAGCAGGTAAACGGTCAGGCGTTTGTCCTGTATCAGCGGTCGGGTCGCCTCGGCTATTCCCGGCGGGGGGCAGGGCGCGGTGGCATAAGGGGCCTCGGCCCAGCCCTGACGCGAACCTGCCATTCCGCAACAGATGACCGGGACCGCCCGGACATCGCTGTTGCTGCCGGGCGCCAGACGATCGCCAAGCAGGCCCAGCAGTGTCGGTTCATAGTCCTGCGGGCCAAGCCGCGACATGCCGCGGTCAGAGGTGATGCGGTCGAGGACCTGATTACTGTTGTCCATCACCCACAGCCGCAGCTGGCTCGTCCCCCAGTCAGCCGCAATCCATGCAGGCGTCGGGCCAGCTGGCATCATGTCAAAGGAACGGTTGGGATCGGCCGTCATCCTGTCACCACAACCCCGCCATCCACCACCAGCGTCTGTCCTGTGATCATGCGGCTTGTTGCCGAGGCCAGAAAAAGCGTGGAGCCGACGATATCCTGAGGGGCGAGATGATCCTTCAGGCATTGGCGATCGAGATGGGCGGCAAGCGCCTCGGGGGTGGCCCATTTATCAAGCTGCTTGTCGGTCAGCACCCACCCGGGCGCCAGCGCATTCACCCGCACGTGATCCGGCCCGAACTCGCGGGCAAGGCTGCGGGTCATGCCATTGATGCCTGCATTTGCAGTCGTATAGGCGGGGTAGCCGCTGTTGCCCATCATATAGCTGATGGAGGTGAAGTTCACGATTGACCCGCCACCGGCGGCCTGCATCCTTGGCAGCACAGCCTGACAGGCAAAGAAATAGGCCTTGAGATTGATCGCCTGTGCCCAGTCCCAAAACTCTTCGTCCACATCCAGCGTGGCGTGGCGCTGATCGTTGGCGGCGTTGTTCACCAGCGTGGTGATCGGGCCATGTGCCTCTGCCGCCTGCTCAATCGCGGATTTCAGCGCCGGGATATCGGTGATGTCGCATTGGATGAACAAGGGGCGGTTGCCGGTCTCGGCTTCCATCCGTTGAACAAATGCGGAGGCATCGGAGCGTCCGACAAAGGCGACCTTGGCTCCCTGACGCAGAAACCCCTCGCTCAGCGCGGCCCCAATGCCGGAACCGCCGCCGGTGATGAAAACCGATGTGCCCTTCAGGTCCGGAAAGATTGCAGTATCGCTCATCAGTGGCTCTCCCGTGTGACGGGGCGGGTGTCTTTGCCCACGAGAAAATCAAGATCAGCGCCTTTTTCAGCCTGAAGGACGCTGTCGACATAGAGTTTTGCATAGCCGCGCGTGTAATGCGGCGGCTCTGGTCGCCAGGCTTCCCGGCGCGCGGTCAGCTCTTCCTCCGAAACCAGAAGGTCAAGCGTGCCGTTCTTTGCACTGACCCGGATCCGGTCGCCGGTCTGGACCAGACCAAGGGGACCACCAGCCTGCGATTCTGGCGAGACATGCAGGATCACGGTGCCAAATGCCGTGCCGGACATGCGACCATCGGAAATGCGGATCATATCGCGTACCCCGTCGCGCACCAGTTTGCGCGGGATCGGCATGTTGCCGACCTCCGGCATACCCGGATAGCCCTTGGGACCGACGCCTTTCAGCACCAGGATACTGTCCTTGGTCACCGGCAGATCGTCCCGGTCGATGTTGGCCTTCATCTCTTCGATGGTCTCGAAAACATGGGCGACACCTTCGTGCTCCAGCAAATGGTCGGTCGCGGCTGAGGGTTTGACGATGGCGCCATTGGGGGCGAGGTTGCCGCGCAGGACACGCAGGCCCGCGGCCGGTTTGACTGGGGTGTCAAAGGTCTTGATGACATCATCGTTGAAACATGCGGCGCCCTCGGCATAGGCTGTGATGTCGCCTCCCAGAACGGTGGTGTTGCTGCGCAGGTGCCCATTATCGGCAAGTTGCTTCAGCACAACAGGCATGCCGCCCGCATAGCAGAAATCTTCCATCAGGTATTTGCCAGAGGGCATGCAGTTCACCAAGAGCGGGATGTCGCTCCCCAGACCAAAATCATCCAGGGTCAGCTCTACCCCGACACGGCCAGCCAGTGCCAGAAGATGGACAACCGCATTGGTCGAGCCGCCAACCGCTGCATTGGCCATGATCGCGTTGATGAACGCATCGCGGGTCAGAATGTCGGAGGGTTTGAGATCTTCCTCCACCATTTCGACAATCCGCTTTCCGGTGAGATGCGCCAGCGCCATGCGGCGGGCGTCCACTGCTGGCAGGGCGGCATTCGTCGGCAGGCTCATCCCCATCGCTTCGACGAGGGACGCCATAGTGGAGGCCGTACCCATGGTCATGCACACGCCCTTGGATCGGCTCATCCCGGATTCAGCCGCCATGAAGTCCTGCAAGGTCATCTCACCCGCGCGCACCGCTTCGGAGAATTTCCAGACGTCTGTGCCGGAACCGATATCCTTTCCCTGCCATTTGCCGTTCAGCATTGGGCCCGAGCTGACCACGATGGCAGGCAGATCGACCGAGGCCGCTCCCATCAGCTGGCCCGGTGTGGTCTTGTCACAACCGCCAAGCAGGACAACGCCGTCAATCCCATAGGCCCGGATCGACTCTTCCACATCCATGGCCAGAAGGTTGCGGAACAGCATCGCCGTCGGCTTCATCTGGGTCTCGCCCAGCGACATGACCGGGAACTCAACCGGGAAGCCGCCAGCCTCCCAGACCCCGCGCTTCACCCCCTCGGCGAGATCGCGAAGACCGGAGTTGCAGGGCGTCAGTTCGGACCAGGTATTGCAGATCCCGATGATTGGTCGGCCGTCAAAGGCATGATCGGGAAAGCCCTGATTTTTCATCCAGCTGCGGTGGATAAATCCGTCTTTGTCCAGTTTGCCGTACCAGGCGCGATTTCGTCTGTCTTTGGTCATAGGCGTGTTCCTTCAATCACCCAGATCGACTGTGGGAATGTCCAGGGCAGGGTGATCCCTTGGTGCATCAGATATTGGCCGCTAAGGGGGGCAGTGCCGGTTTTCAAAAGAGGTGAACCGCGTGACAGGCCGGGGGCATCCTCGCGGTTCAGCAGGCTGATTTCATATAGTGTATCCGGCTCTAGCCCGGTCAGGCGAAGCGGGCGGGGCAGGATCTGTGCGCTGGCCTCACAAACCCCGGCAAAGACGACAAACCTACTGCCATCCTCTGCGCGCTGTAGCTCTGCGATTACCGCCGGATCGTCACTGTCGAGCCGCAGAATATCGGCCCGCTGCATCCAGTGGCGGTTGTCTTTCCACCAGGAAGTTACCTTGCGGAGGATGTCTGCCTCTTCCTCGGTCAGCTCGCACGGGTCCATTTCAAACCCCATGTGGCGCTGCGCCGCGACCCAGGCGCGCAGGCGGATGTCTGTCACCCGGCCAGAGGTGTGGCATTTTCGGGGACCTACGTGGCTGCCGGTGACCACCATCGGCAGGAAAAGCGCCGCTTCATGCTGGATCCGCAGCCGTTCCAGCGGATCGTTGCTGTCCGAAAGCCAGACGCGATGGGTGCGCGATAGGATCCCAAAGTCTATACGCCCGCCACCCGAGGAGCAGCTCTCGAATTCCACCTTGGGGAAGTCTGCCCGCAGGCGGTCAAAGAGCGCATAGGCTGCCTCGGCCTGGGCGCTGTCCGGCTCGGGCAGGACACGGTTGTGGTCCCATTTCACATAGTCGATCGGGTGATCTGCCAGAACCGCTGCAATGCGGTCGTAGAGATAGGCCTGTACCTCCGGCAGGGCGATATTCAGTACCATTTGCTGGCGACCAAGCACCTGATCCAAGTCGCCCAGAACCCAGTCGGGATGGGCGCGGAACAGATCGCTTTCAGGATTGATCATTTCCGGTTCAAACCAGATGCCAAATGCCATGCCTTCGGCGTGGACATGGTCGATCAGTGGCATCAGCCCATCGGGGTATTTGCGCCTGTCGATCGTCCAGTCGCCGAGGGATGTGGTATCGTCATCACGTTTGCCGAACCATCCATCGTCCAGCACGAAACGTTCCGCGCCAAGGTCGGCCGCACGGGTTGCGATCTCGCAGAGCATGGCGTGATCGTGCTCGAAATAGACCGCTTCCCAGCAGTTGTAATGCACCGGACGCGCGCTCACAGGCTCAGGTGGTCGCAGGATCTCATCGCGCAGGTGGCGTTGGAAGGTGACAGCGCAGCCATTGATCCCCCGATCCGAGAACACCGCATAGAGTGGCGCGGTCTCAAAACGCGTGCCGGATGTGCGGCGGCTGCCGGTGGCGTGTCCCCACTGGATTTGGCGACGCCCGTCGGGGAGTTCCTCTGCCAGCATTCTATGGCCCCCCGACCAGCCGTAGTGGAAGGCATAGGCGGATCCTTGGCTGTTCGTGGCACCACTGCAGGGCACAATCAGACCGGGGAAATGCTCATGCCCGGTGCGCCCTGTGGGGTTGTCCCTTAGCCGCGCGCCTGCGCTCCAGGCGGTGCGGCTGGTCTGAAATTCACCGATCCAGCGGCCATGGAAGTCGATCATCTCATGACTGTTCTGAGGTGCCGGAAAGACCGGAGCGGAGAGCCAGTTCACGCTGACGGGCTGCTCCGAGGTGAGAGCGGCCTGCGCAGTGATCATGCTGGTTGCGGGCGTCAGCTCAAACTGTGCCTGATAGTGCAGGCCATTATTGGCATCGCGATAGTGGAGTGTGAGGGTCCGAGTGCCTTCCTCCGCCCGCTCGAAGGTGAAGCGTGGCAGCAGTGCCTTGCCCGCGCCATCCGTCAGCGACAGACCGGGCTGGCCGGGGAAGGTGCGGCGTGCCTCGGGGCAGATCGACAGCGGCGGCACCTGATCCAGCATCCCCCCCGTCACATCCATGCGCGAGGCGGCGGCGAGCATGTCCAGATCGGTTCCATCGGGCAGCCGCGGTCCCCAGTAGATGACCTCTGCCAGATCGGTGCCACGGGCGGCGAGGATCAGGCTTTGGCACTGATCCTGAAGCGCCCAGCAGCGGATGTCTCTCACCGTGCTCACTTCACGGCTCCCAGCGTCAGACCGGCGATAAAGTGGCGCTGCATCAGGAAGAACATCGCAACCGGCGGCAGGGCCGCGACGATGCTGCCCGCGCTCATCAGATGGTACGCTGCCCGGTATTGCGCGTTGAAGGAAGTGATGCCTGCGGTCACCGGCTGGCTCTCGGCGCCCTGGGTCAGAACAACTGCCCAGAAATAATCATTCCAGATGAAGGTAAAGATCAGCACGCTGAGCGCCGCAATTGCGGGTTTCATCAGCGGCAATACCACGAACCAGAAGATCCGCCATTCCGCGACCCCTTCGACGCGGGCGGCTTCGATCAGCTCAAAAGGCAGGGCGCGGATGAAGTTGCGCATAAAGAGCGTGCAAAACCCGGTCTGAAAGGCGATATGAAACAGCACGAGGCCAGTTTTGGTGTTGTAGAGCCCCATGTCCAGCGTCAGATCGCGTACCGGAACCATCAGGATCTGAAACGGCACGAAGTTGCCTGCCACGAACATGAAAAACAGCAGCAGGTTGCCACGGAATTTATATACGCCAAGTGCAAAGCCGGTCATGCAGGAGAGTGCTACGGCACCGATCACCGTCGGCACCGTGATCAGGACGGAGTTCAGTAGGTAGCGCGGCATGTCGGAGCCAAAGAATACCTTGCCGTAATTGCTGGCGCCTTCAAACGAGCTCGGCATTCCCCAGTAGTTGCCGGTGGTAAAGTCCACATCCGGTTTGATCGAGAAGATGGCCACCGCGATCAGCGGCAACAGCCAAAGGACGAGCGCAGTCGGAACCAGGGCCTGATAGGTGGCCTGCCATCCGCGAGAACTGTTCTGAATGGGTTTCGGAAACATCAGCGGCCCCCTTTGTCGTCTTGGTACATGGACCACAGGAAGTAGGCGATGAAGCACAGCATGATCAGGAACAGCACCACTGCAATTGCTGCGCCATAACCCATGCGGAAGCCATATTCCGACAGGGCCTTTTCAAACATGTAGAACGACAGCACCCGGCTGGAGCCGAACGGGCCGCCGTTGGTCATGATGGAGATCAGATCAAAGCTGCGCAGTGCGCCGATGATTGTCACGACAAAGGCGACAAAGGTCGCCGGCCGCAGTTGCGGGATGATCACATACCACAGCATCTTGGCGCCTTTGGCACCGTCCAGCCGCGCCGCCTCGACCTGTTCGGGATCAACCGCATTGAGGCCCGTGAGGTAGAGGATCATGCAATAGGCCGTCTGCGGCCACAGGCCAGCCGCGATGATGCCATAGGTCACCAGCGTCGGATCCCCCAGCACATTCAACGGCCCAAGACCAACCCAGCCCAGCACTTGATTGAGCAGGCCAAAGGTCGGGTCATAGAACCAGCTGAACACCAGGCCGACAACAACTTGACTGATCACAAATGGAAAGAAGAACAGAGACTTGTATAGGCGAATGCCGGTTACGGTCTGATTGAGGAACAGCGCGATGAACAGGCCTGCCGGGATTGCCAGCAAATACAGCAGAAGCCATTTCAGGTTATTCCAGAGCGAGACCTCAAACGCGCGATCATCCATCAGCTCCCGGTAGTTTTCCATGCCGACGAACTGTGGATCACCGAGCCCGTCCCAGCGGTAGAACGACAGGTTGAAGCTCTGTACGATCGGGAAAATCACGTAGAAGAGAAAGAAAATCACGCCGGGCGCCAGAAAGAGCCAGGGCGCGAGGGTCTGACGATTGCGCCTTAGCCAGCTGTCACGGCTGCCTGATGCGCTGGCAGACGATCTGGTTTCTGGAGCAAGGTTCATCTCAGCCACGGGAATTCTCCCTTGTTTGTCGATTGATATCAGCCTGTCGACTGGGAAGGGCCGATACGGTTCAGCATATTGCGCGCTCCGGTCCGTGACCGGGCTGCGCAGGGCCGATAGGCAGATCGGCCTTGCGCGTTGTATTGGCCAGCAGCAGTGATCAGTAGACGCGCTCGCGGGTCTTTTCCAAACGGTTCAGGATATCATCCAGATTGTCCGGGAAGACCATGAACTCCTGGAAGCCCTCCATGGCAACGGAGGCCATTTCCGCTGGTGCATCGCGGTCAAAGAACTGCGCGATACCACCGGGCGAGTTGGCGGACAGCATCTCGAAGCCCTGATTGAGCATTTCGTCATCATCGACGGAGGACTTTGAGTTCACAGGCAGCTGGCCGAGTGCTGCGCCGCCGTTGATCTTGGTCTGATTGTCCGCCGAGACGACGAAACGCAGGAACTCGCGCGCGGCTTCTTTGTTCTGGGCGCCGGATGGAATGTGGAAGGTGTCGGTTGGTGCGTCCTCAGCCAGCTCGACATCGGGATTGATGGTCGGGAACTGGTAGAAATCCAGCTGATCGGTCCCAAGACCGGCTTCGCGCAGCGGTGCCACGGCAAAGTTGCCCATCAGATAGGCGGCGGCTTCACCTTTGACCATGAAGGGCAGGGCCTCCTGCCAGCTGTAGGACTGATGGTTGTCGATAAAGGCCCCCATGTCGATCAGTTCCCGCCAGTTGGCAAAGGTCTGCTTTACACGGTCATCGGTCCAGGCGACTTCACCATTGGTCAGCGCCATATGGAAATCATAGCCGTTGGTGCGCATGTTCAGGTAGTCAAACCAGCCGCCGGCCGTCCACAGGAACTTGGTGCCGATGGTGAAACACTTGCGACCTGAATCGAGAATCTTCTGGCAGTTCGCTTTGAAGATCTCCCAGTCCTCGGGCTCTTCGAGGCCAAGCTCGTTGTAGATGTCCTCGCGGTAGTAGACGCCCCACTGGTAGTAGGTGTAGGGTACGCCCCATTGCTTGCCGTCCAATGTCATTGCGCCCTTGGTGGAGGCCAGCGCATCAGCGATTTCCGGCTCTGCCCAAAGGTCGGAGATGTCTTCGAACAACCCGGCAGAGACGTAGGGCCGCATCCGGTTTGCCGCATACCAGTTGGCCACGTCCGGTGGGTTGGCAGATAGGAAGTTGCGAATCTGCGTCTTGTAGGCCTCGCGGTCGATCACCGTCAGCTCAACGGTCAGGTTCGGGTGCATCGCGTCGAATTCAGCCGCCATCCCCTCCATTACTGCGCGCGGCGCAGGATTGGACATATCTGAGAAAATCTTGAGCGTGCCGCTCAATTCAGCCTGTGCCGCAGTGGCCAGGCCGAGGCTGAGAGCCAGGCCCGCAACTGTTCCTTTCAAAGTCTTCATGACGTCCTCCCTGTTGACGTGTGTCGTTTGGTTTCATATATTGGAACCAAATTCCAACTATTGAAACTATGACCGCGCTCGGCTAAGGATGTCAACAGTTACATCGGCCCCGCCCGATCAGAGAAAGGACAGTGATGGCGAAAGCTGCGCCCCAATCGCGAGAGACAGATGGCACCGTTGGCAAGGCTCTGGCCGTGTTGGATCAGATCGCTGAAGCGGGCCGCCCAATGCGGTTCGGCGAGGTGCTGGCGGCCTCGGATCACCCCAAGGCGACGCTGTACCGGTTGGTGCAGACGCTGACCAATCAGGGGATGCTGTCCTATGATGAGACCCATCAGACCTATGCTCCGGGTTTGCGCCTGGTGCGATTGGCTCATGCTGCCTGGCGGCAAAGCGCGCTGGCTCCGGTGGCGCGGCCCTATCTGGACAAGCTGTCACAGGATATCGGCGAGACCATACATCTGGCGCAGCTGGATCGGGGGCAGGTACTCTACGTCGACAAGCGTAATGCGGCCACACCGATTGAGATGTTCAGCCAGGCGGGCAAAATAGGGCCGGGCTACTGTACCGGGGTGGGTAAGGCGATGATCGCGTATCTGTCGCGGGAGGCGCAGCAGGATGCGATCCGCAGGCAGGCGTTTTTTGCCCATACGCCCAACACGTTGGCCACGCCAGAGGCGCTGATGGACGAGTTGCAGCAGATCCGCAAAGACGGCGTTGCCTTCGACCGTGAAGAGCATGAACCGGGCATCATCTGCATTGCCGTTCCGATCCTGTCGGAGGCGGGCAAAGTGATGGGCGGGCTGTCGATCACCTCCTCCGTGCAGCGTCGCTCGCTGGAGGAGCTGGAGACGCTTCGACCAGCCCTGATGACAACCGCCAAGGAAATCGCGGCAGCGGCCGAGACCTGGCAATTTCCAAATTAACCCGAGGGAGAGAACACATGACAGGGGTCACTCTGGCCAAGGCCGTCAAGAAATATGGTGACGTTCAGGTGATCCACGACGTGGACCTCACCATTGAGGACGGTGAGTTCTGCGTCTTTGTCGGCCCGTCCGGGTGCGGAAAGTCGACGCTGCTGCGGATGATCGCCGGGTTGGAGGAGACCAGCAGCGGCAGCATCCATATCGGTGAGCGGGATGTCACACGACTGGATGCGGCTGACCGTGGGGTTGCGATGGTTTTCCAGTCCTACGCGCTATATCCGCATATGACGGTTGAGGATAATATGGGGTTCGGGCTTAAGATGACCGGTCATCCCAAGGATGCGATCCGGGAAAAGGTGGCAGAGGCCAGCCGGATCCTGAAGCTGGATCAATACCTTAAACGCAAACCCAAGGCGCTGTCGGGCGGGCAGCGCCAGCGCGTCGCCATCGGACGTGCGATCGTGCGCGGGCCGGATGTCTTTCTCTTCGATGAGCCGCTGTCAAATCTCGATGCCGAGCTGCGCGTGGATATGCGGGTCGAGATCGCTCGGCTGCACAAGGAAATTGGCGCCACCATGATCTATGTGACCCATGATCAGGTGGAGGCGATGACGCTGGCAGACAAGATCGTCGTGCTTCGGGCCGGTCGCGTCGAACAGGTCGGCAGCCCGATGAAGCTATACGCCGATCCCGACAACCGCTTCGTCGCGGGGTTTATCGGCTCGCCGAGCATGAATTTCCTTCAAGCGACCGTTTCCGGCGGCGCGGTCACAGTACCCGCTCTTGGCGGCCGCCGGATCGCGGCCTCTGTCACGCTGCCTGAAGAGGGTGCATCGGTCCTTGTGGGATTGCGCCCGCAGCATCTCTCTGTCGTCGCCCGTGACAGCGATCTGATCCTTGATCTGCGCGAGCGGCTGGGCGGTGTGTCCTACGACTATCTACGCACCCCAACAGGCGAGAAGATCATTGTCGAAACACGGGGGGACGAGGCGCTGCCCGAAGGAAGCGCCGTCGCCTTGGATTTTGACGATGCTGACGCCTATTTCTTTGACGGGACGACAGAGCTGCGTCTGCGCTAGAAGCAGGAGGGCTGTCAGCGATGGTCCGCGGCTACAGTGACTGCATCCGCTTTGTTTTTCCCGACCATGCCGGGTTGCTGACGGCATCTGCGAGGGTTGCGGCGACATCGCCTCGTGCGGCGACGCCTTCGGGATCGACCTGCTCGCCGAACAGCAGGTCTCCGCTGCCGTCGCCATCAGTCAGACGTACTGGGCGCAGGATCGCGTAGTCCAGTCCCGACTGTTCCAGATAAACATCCGCGTCGTGTTTGGCCTGCAGGTAATGGGCAAGTTCGCTTTTGGGATCGGGATCGCCGGCTCCTATCGAACTAAGCATGACAAACCGGGCCACGCCCGATGATTTTGCAAGATCCACAAGCGCCTTCGCGCCATCACGATCAACCTTGTCCGTCATTTCGCGAGAGGTGTCGCCGCCAGATCCTGCTGCAAAGATCACACCGTCGCACCCCTCGCAGACATCCGTAGGCAGGTCGGTAAGGTCGCCGCGCCGCGTGCCAGTCCCGGGTGGAAGCGTGCTGGTATCCGACCCCTCCCGGATCAATGCGATGGGCTGATGGCCCAGGCGCTGAAGTTTTTCCACCACCCGGCGGCCTGTATTGCCAGTAGCACCTGCGACAAGAACTTTCATAACGGTCTCCTCATTTCGATAATGGGATTGGGACAATTGGGGGGACACAGCGGGGCCACGGGTCAGAACGACGGGGCCATCGGTCCCACCTTCGCCACTGCGGCCTTGTAGCCATCCTGTGCCTGCAGATCGGTCCAGTAGCGCGCGACGCGCGGCGCATCCTTCAGCGCGCCAATCGCCGCCAGATTGGCGAGGATGTACGAGAACTGGATATCGGCGAGCGCGGCCTGATCGCCAAACAGCAAACCCGTTTCAGGAAGCTGCTGGGCGATGTAGTCCAGATGCAGGTCCAGAGCTTTCTTGGCCTCATCTCCAGAATCCTCTCCCTTCAGGGCCGGTAGGAGCACGCCCATCGCAACCTCGGCAAAGGAGCTCTCGACGTAGTCGAGCAGCTCGTCGTGGCGCAATGCGTCTGCTGTCCCCGGAGCTGGTTGATGGCGGCTGTCACCATAGCGATCAGAAAGATACCGCAGGCAGGTCGCCGATTCCGCTATCTTCATGTCGGCGTCCTCAATAACAGGCGATTTGCCGAGCGGATGAATCTTGGCAAGGCTTTCAGGCGCCCTGAAGTTATCCGTGCGGTCGTAGGTTGTGACATCATAGGGTTGCCCGAGGTCTTCCATCAGCCAGATCAGGCGAATTGCGCGGGAGTAGGCGAGGCAGTGGATCTTCAGCATGAGCGGCGTCTCCTTCAGAGTCGGTCAATTCCGCGCTCGGCTCAGATACTTGTCATGCCAGTGATGCGCGGTCACAAAAGAAAGACGGCATCGGTGCCGTCGTCGAATACTCAACAGCCCGGATCGCGATTTCGTTCCCGATAAAGCGCCCGCATTGTAGACTGCGATCCGGCGGATACCGGAACCCGAGCGGTGAGGAGGGCGTTTCGCAGCCAGGGGTGCAGCAGGTCGAAACCAGTAAATCGCAGGACAGGAGGAGAAACAGCATGGCCGGAGGATGGACCCGCGATGGTGCGGTGAGTGAACAGATCGAAGCGTCAATCAGTGACGAGCTGGCGCGTCTCAGGTCGAGGCGCGCTCCGGTCGGTGAAAGCCTGACACATTGCGCCGATTGCGAGGAGCCGATCCCCGAACCGCGGCGTAAGGCGATCCCTGGCGTCAAACTCTGTATCGAGTGTCAGCAGGAACGCGACGGCGCCCAGCAGGCGCGTGGCGGAATCAATCGGCGCGGCTCCAAGGACAGCCAGCTGAAGTAACATGGTCCTTTCGTCGGCTTGATCGCGCCGAAGTATCTTCCCCGCGCCATCTGCGGATGCTATATCCCGAGCCGGGCTCACAGGCGATGGCGTCGCCGCAGGCAGACTGCTCTGGCCCAAAACAACGCTCCTGTACGCCGGGACTTTCAATCGGGAGATTGAAGGCCCCGCCTTTACCTCCCGAGATCAAGGGAGGCATCCATGGCCTGGTCGCCGGAAAAAACCGAAGTCAAAAGCTGGAATGAATGGGACACGCTGCGCCATGTGATCGTGGGCCGTGCCGATGATTGCCACATCCCGCCGGAAGAACCCGCGCTGGATGCCAAGGTGCCGGAAGACAGCGACATGCGCGGCCAGTGGGGCCGCCGCCCGCAGGAGACCATCGATCGCGCCAACGAACTGCTGGACAATTTTGCCAGCCAGCTGCGCGGCCGCGGCATCCGGGTGGACCGCCCGGTTTCCATCGATCATTCCCAGCCCGTCACGACCCCGGACTTCCACACCGACAGCCAGTTCGGCTGCATGCCGCCGCGCGATGTGCTGCTGACCGTCGGCCATGAGATGCTGGAAGCGACGATGTCCTACCGCTGTCGCTGGTTCGAATACCTGAACTACCGCCCGCTATTGCAGAAGTACTGGGAAGAAGACCCCAGGTTTCGCCACGAAGCCGCCCCCAAGCCGCGCCTCACGGACGCAGATTACCACCCGGATTACCTCAGCGACAAGATCGGCGTGGCCAAGCGGCTGGAATGGGCGGCGGAGAAATTCTTTGTCACCACTGAGGAAGAGCCGCTGTTTGACGCCGCCGACGTGTTGCGCTTTGGCAAGGATCTGGTGGTGCAGCACGGCTTCACAACGAACCTCAAGGGCATTGAGTGGCTGCGCCGCCACTTCCCCGACCACAGGGTGCATACGGTTAACTTCCCGGGTGACCCGTACCCGATCCACATCGACGCAACGTTCACACCGCTGCGCCCGGGGCTGATCCTGAACAACCCGCAGCGCCGTCTGCCGGAAGAGCAGCGCGAGATGTTCAACAAGAACGGCTGGGAAATCGTTGACGCAGCACAGCCTGCCCACAACACCCCGCCGCCGCTGTGCTACTCCTCCACCTGGCTGTCGATGAACGTGCTGGTGCTGGATCCGAAAACCGTCTGCGTCGAGAAATCCGAGGTCTATCAGGCCGAGCAGATGGACAAGCTGGGCATGGAGGTGGTCGAGGTCGAGTTGCGCGACGCCTATGCCTTTGGCGGCGGGTTGCACTGCTGTACGGCAGATGTCTACCGCGACGGCGACTGCGAAGATTACTTCCCGCATCAGTGAGCAGTGGCGCGCCGTCAGCTACGGCGCGCCACTCTTCGACGGTTAATCTTGACCGTACTTGTCTACCGGGAGCAGGTCTCCAGTGCAGGTATCCTGCGGACCAGTTTCGCATACGTTGCTAACCGTCGCTACTCAGTCGGTCCGGCTCGCTGTCTGAGGCTGTCAGATGCCGTATTTCTTGCGCAGCTTGCGGACCTGTGACGAGATCTTGTTCCCGGGCTTCACGCGTTCGGCGAACTCCTTCGTCGGCTTGTACCATGATTGGTCCTTGTCGCTGTACTTCCACAGCTGGCCCTTGCTGTCTGCTACATGGCGGAAGCATTCTTTGTTCTGATCCCCGGACCCGCCTTCGCTGCTGTACCAGAGCGCCTCATAGCACAGCTGGCCCTTTGAGGTTGCGTACCATTTCCCCAAGCCAACGCTGTCTTCCCAAACGGCTTGGAAGCTCCCGTCAGGCGCCCAATACGAGCCCCCTTTGCTCCAGATCCATGTCTTGCCGGAATAAAGCTCGACAACCGTTTGTCCGCTTACGCGGTTTTTCCGGTCAGGGCCCGCTGCGAAAACCGGCGTCGCTGCCAGGGCTGACACAATCGCCAAAACACAAATTTTTTTGAAAATAAACATTACTCATCCCCTCAAACTGGTGAACGGCGAAACTATACCATAAATTGTCCGAAAATCCGACAGTGCGGTTCCAGGAGTGTAAAGGCTTTTGCTGCCTGGGGTGACCGCCACCTGGCGGCGATTGATGATGGTTTATTCGCGCGGTAGGGCCATCCGCAGGATGTGCCGGGGGCCGGCAAGGCGATGGGGATAGATGCCGCCGGTGTCCTGAAACCCGCCTTTCAGATAGTAGCGAACCGCCGGAGAGTTTTGCAAATTCACCGTCAGCACCACCGCATGGCGGGCCGGTTACTGGGTCGGCAGATTGCTCTGTAAAGCAGAGACGGCTGTGGGGGCATAACCTTTACCCTGCGCGCCGCGGTCGATCATCAACGCGCGCAGGCCCAGCTCATCTGCCGAGGCGAAATCATAGGTTTCGTGATAAAGGCGGTCGATCTTCAAGAACCCCAGCGCGCGGGGCCCGTCGAGGATGGCGTAAAAATCCACGCCGTCCTCGTCTTCTTCAAAGGCCTGCGACAAGGTGCCAGAGAAGCGGACCTGATCCGGTTCCACACTTGTATGGGCGACCAAATCAAGCTCGCTGCGCGCCGCCGAGCGCAGGGTAATGGGCTTCACCCCTCCATCGCTTCCAGCTCATCGATCATCTCGGAGATCATGCTTAGGCCCTTGTCCCAGAAGGTGGGATCAGAGGCATCCAGGCCAAAGGGCGCCAAAAGTTCCTTGTGGTGTTTGGAGCCGCCTGCCTTCAGCATGTCGAAATACTTGTCCTCGAACCCTTCGGCCCCCTCGGCGTAGACGGAGTAGAGCGCGTTCACCAGCCCGTCGCCAAAAGCATAGGCGTAGACGTAGAAGGGGGAGTGGACAAAATGCGGTACATAGGTCCAGAAGGTCTCGTAGCCTTCCATGAAATCAAAGGCTTCACCAAGGCTCTCGGCCTGTACCGACATCCACAGCGCGTTGATGTCATCAGGGGTCAGCTCGCCTTCGGCGCGGGCGGCATGCAATTTGCATTCAAAGTCATAGAACGCGATCTGGCGCACGACCGTGTTGATCATGTCCTCGACCTTGCCTGCCAAGAGGATCTTGCGCTCGTTCTTGTCCTTGGCGTTTTCCAGCATCTTGCGGAAGGTCAGCATCTCGCCGAATACAGATGCGGTTTCCGCCAGCGTCAGCGGCGTTGACGACAGCATTTCGCCCTGCTCGGCTGCAAGTACCTGATGCACGCCGTGGCCCAGCTCATGCGCGAGCGTCATCACATCGCGCGGTTTGCCGAGGTAGTTCAGCATCACATAGGGGTGCACATCGGTGACGGTCGGGTGAGCAAATGCCCCCGGCGCCTTGCCCGGTTTCACGGCGGCGTCGATCCAGCCCTTGTCAAAGAACGGCTCTGCCAGATCGCCCATGCGCGGATCAAAAGCGCTATAGGCATCCATCACCATCTTGCGTGCCTCCTCCCATTTGACGGTGCGGGAGGTCTCCATTGGCAGCGGCGCATTGCGGTCCCAGACCTGCATCCGGTCCAGCCCCAGCCATTTGCGCTTCAGCTCGTAATAGCGATGCGACAGCTTGGGGTAGGCGGCCACCACAGCTTCGCGCAGGGCCTCGACGACCTCCGGCTCGACGTGGTTGGAGAGATGGCGTCCCATCTGCGGAGAGGGCATCCCGCGCCAGCGGTCCAGGATTTCCTTTTCCTTGGCCTGGGTGTTGTGGACACGGGCAAAGATCTTGATGTTGTCGGAGAAAACCCGGGCAAGTTCGCGCGCCGCGGCTTCCCGCTTGGTGCGGTCTTGTTCGGTCAACAGGTTCAGCGTGCCTTCGATGTTCAACTCTTCGCCGTCAACGGTGAAGGTGAGGCCGGCAATCGTTTCGTCAAAAAGCCGCTCCCAGGCGTCGCCTACAACGCCCAGATCATGCAGGAATTTCTCCAGCTCGTCAGACAGCTGATAAGGCTTCATCGCGCGAATACGGTCAAAAATCGGTTTGTAGCGGGCGAGATCGCTGTTGGCGGCGAAATGGGCCTCCAGTGCCGCGTCTTCAATCCGGTTGATTTCAAGCGAGAAGAACACCAGCGGCGTGGTGAAGATCGTTACCTTCTCCTGCATGTCGGACATGAATTTGGCGCGGTCGGCATCGGTGGTCAGCTGATAATAGCGCAGACCAGCAAAGGACATGATCCGCCCGGCGATGGCGTTGATCTTCTCGTTGCGCACGACGCAGGCCAGCAGACCGTCGGCATCCAGATCGGCCAGTTTGCCTTCGTAGTCACTGGCGAAACTGGCGCATTCTTTCTCCAGCCAGTTGAGGTCGCGATCCAGCTCTGCCGCATCCTCAGAGGTGTAGAGGTCGCTCAGATCCCATTCAGGCAGATTGCCCAGCCCATCCGGCCCGGCACCGCCCGCATCATTGGCGTTGGCGTCTCGCATCAGGTCGCGGTCAAGGAAGGGAGCGTTGAACATCAGGGCACCTCGGGCTGTTGTGTGTCTTCTCCGACATCTAAGCGCGAGGGCTGGGGATCACAAGCAAGCGGCCCGCGTCGGGCGGCGATTTATTGGCCGGGCAGGGGGGCACACTGCGCGCGATATTTTAAGAACTCTGATCGCGTCAGCCTGTCCGGGGTGAACCTAGTCTGCGTATTGATCGAACAAACGGGTGATCTTGTCAAAAATGGCGCGGCGGGTTTCAGCCCCTTCCATCATCACCTCATGCTGCGCGCCCTCGACCAGATCCAGTTCGCCCCCCGGCCAGCGCGCCATCCGGTCATGAATGGCTGCCGTATTGACGATCTGTTCCTGTGTGCCGAGGAAGGTGATGCAGGGCAGTGCGGGTGAGGGCATTTTCGCAAGGGCTGCACATTCTCGCAGGCTTTCGCCCAGCCATCGGACGGTCGGCCCGCCAAGCGACAGATCGGGCTGTGCCGCAAGCTGATCCTGCATCAGGCGGTACATCTCAGGATCATTGGTGAGCGAATTGCCCTCGAACGGGCTGGCCTGCACATATGGGGCTAGGGTTGTCGTCGGGGTCCGCATTGCGCCGATGCCGAACCGGTCACCCATAGAACTGAGCAGCCGCGCCACGGGCCGCAGCGCGGGCGGGATCTGAATTCCCCACATCGGCGCGGAAAAAATGCAGGCTTTGACCGGAAGCCCTTCCATGACTGCGCGCAGACCGATGGCGCCGCCCATAGAATGGCCGAGGACGAACCATGGTTTCGGCAGAGCGAGCCGATCGGCCAGCTCAACCGCCGCCTGGACGTCTTTCTGAAAATCGCGAAAGGCGACGACGTGACCCAGAAGCCGCTCCGGCAGCATCCTGTCCGCCAGCCCCTGGCCGCGCCAGTCGATTGCCAGCGTTGCATAGCCTCGGCTTGCCAGATCCTGGGCAGCTCCTCCGTATTTTTCGATATATTCGGTGCGCCCGGGAAACAGCAGTAACGTGCCCTTCTCAGCGCCCGCAGGGCGCCAATGGCCCACGCGGATGCGCAGGCCATCGCTGGTGCTCACCCAATGGGCCTGCCCGCCGTCTGGTCCTCGCGCGATATCGGCAAAGAAGGGAGCGGGGGTCAGATCCATCGGGCGCGCGTCCATCAGGCCATCGCCGATGCCAGTTTCATCGCGGTGCCCATGTCACCGTCGATGGTCAGCTTGCCGCTCATGAATGCCGTGGTCGGGTTCAGTTCACCCTCGATGATGGACTGAAACGTCTCTGCGTCGGCGGTCATGGTGACCTCTGCCTCTTCGTCGGCGACGCGGGCCCCGTTCTGATCCAGCATGATGGTGCCCATGCCGGTGATGTCGAATTTGGCGGAGCCGTCAAAGCCACCATCCATCTTTGCGTTCAGCGTTTCTGCTGCTTGGGTCAGCGTTTCGCTCATGTTCAGTCCTCATTTTGGTCCGCAGCCTGCAAATTTATGTGAAGGATGTCCTTCCCACTCTGGAAAACGCAGGCTGCGCGGTTACACTTAACCCATCATGGTTGCAAAATTCTCCAATCTCAAAGCTATCGTGGCGGCAACGTCTTTGACAGTCCTGTTTTCCGTGCCTTTGCAAGGTCACGCTCAGGAGGTTCAGGGCGAGGCGGACCTGCTGGCCGCTTTGTCCGATGCCGACCCGCAGGAAGCCATCGGTCTGGACAGATCCCTGCAGGCGCTCTGGAACAGTAGCGGCTCGCCTGCGATGGACCTGCTTTTGAAACGTGGCAAGGACGCGCTGGACCGCGGCGATACCCGGATTGCCATCGAGCATCTGACTGCGCTGACCGATCATGCGCCAGGATTTTCCATGGGCTGGTACGAGCGGGCACGGGCGTATTTCACCGCGGGCCTCTATGGCCCTGCCGTGGCCGATCTGGAGCAGACGCTGATGCTGAACCCCAACGACTACAATGCGATTTTTGCGCTGGGGGCGATGTTCGAACAGTTCAATGACCCGCAAAACGCCTATGAGGCCTATAAAAGGGCGCAGGCTATACATCCGCACCACGAGGCGATAACCAGCGCGCTCGACCGGCTGAAGACCGAAGTCGAGGGCAAAGAGCTTTAGGGCTGACAGTTGAGCTCGGTTCGGGCGTTGAGGGCAATATCATGACAGGCACGCAGAGTTCCGGGAGCGACCGGGTCCTGGCGGTTTTGGGGCCGACCAATACCGGCAAGACGCACTATGCGATTGAACGTATGCTGGGGCATCGCACGGGTGTCATGGGATTCCCGTTGCGGCTTCTGGCGCGCGAGGTCTATGACAAGGTCGTCGCCGCCCGTGGCCCGTCGGTGGTGGCACTGATTACCGGTGAAGAGCGTATCGTGCCGCCGCGCGCACAATATTGGATCTGCACAGTTGAGGCGATGCCCGAGGGGATGGGCTGCGATTTCCTTGCGGTGGATGAAATCCAGCTCTGCGCCGACCCGGAACGGGGCCATGTCTTTACCGACCGTCTGCTAAGGGCGCGTGGTACTCATGAGACGCTGTTTCTTGGCGCTGACACCATGCGCGGGCCGATTGCTGCGTTGGTTCCGGGCGTGCAGTTTATGCGCCGCGAACGGCTTTCGGATCTGGTCTATGCCGGATCCAAGAAGCTCAGCCGGATGCCTGCGCGCACCGCTATCGTCGGGTTCTCCATCGACAATGTCTATGCCATCGCCGAACTGTTGCGCCGACAGAAGGGCGGGGCAGCCGTTGTGATGGGCGCGCTCAGCCCCCGGACCCGCAACGCCCAGGTCGAGCTCTACCAGAATGGCGAGGTGGACTATCTGGTCGCGACCGATGCCATCGGCATGGGTCTCAATCTGGATATCGATCACGTCGCCTTTTCTTCGCTCAGCAAATTTGACGGTCGCCGGATGCGGCAATTGGCCCCGAATGAACTGGCCCAGATCGCAGGGCGGGCAGGGCGCGGGATGAGTCACGGCAGCTTTGGGGTTACCGGCGATGCCCCGCCGCTGGAGGATGGCGTCGCGCAGGCGATCATGGAACACAGGTTCACGCCGTTGAAGAAATTGAACTGGCGTTCCTCGGCGCTGCAATTCGGCACGGTAGAGGCACTGATCCGCTCTCTCGAATCAGCGCCTGACGATCAGAACCTGATCCGCGCCCGCGAAGCGGACGATCTTATCGCCTTGAAATCGTTGTCCCAGCAGGATGAAATTCTGGCGCGCACAACCAACGCGCCCTCGGTACGATTGCTCTGGGATATCTGTCGCATCCCGGATTTTCGCGGTATCTCGCAATCGGAACATTCGGGGCTCTTGGGCGTTTTGTTCCAGTATTTGCACGACTCAGGCGTTGTCCCGGACGACTGGCTGGCGCGGCAGGTCAAACGGATTGATCGGGTTGATGGCGACATTGACGCATTGTCGAAACGTTTGGCCTTTATACGAACATGGACCTATGTCGCACAAAGGAACGGCTGGGTACGTGATGAAAGTCATTGGCGCGGGGAGACGCGCGCTGTAGAAGACAGATTGTCGGACGCCTTGCACGAACGTCTGACTCAGCGATTTGTGGACCGGCGCACATCCGTGCTTTTGCGCCGGCTCAAACAGAAGGAGGCCCTTTTGGCCGAAGTGAATGATAAGGGTGAAGTGACCGTCGAAGGTGAATTCGTTGGTCGTCTTGAAGGGTTCCGGTTCTCTCCGGACAAGGGCGCACAAGGCGCTGAGGCAAAGGCGTTGAAATCCGCCTCCCTGCAAGCACTCGCACCGCATTTCCATCTCCGGGCTGACCGTTTTTACAACGCGCCGGATACCGAAATTGATTTTACCGATCAGGGCGGCCTGATGTGGGGTGAATATGCTGTCGGCAAATTGGTGGCCGGCGCTGACCCGCTGAATCCGCGCATCGAGGTGTTTGTCGACGATACTGCGGGCCCAGATGTGGCCCAGAAGGTCGAACGCCGCCTGCAACATTTCATCTCACGCAAGATCAACGCGCTGTTTGAGCCGCTGCTCAACCTGCAGCGCGACGAGGAGCTGACCGGCCTGGCCCGTGGCTTTGCCTTCCGCATGGTCGAGGGTCTGGGTCTGCTGCCGCGCGGCAGTGTCGCGCAGGAAGTGAAAGATCTGGACCAGGATGCACGTGGCGCGTTGCGCAAACATGGCATCCGCTTTGGCCAGTTCACCATCTTCATGCCGCTGCTTCTGAAGCCGGCGCCGACCCGCCTGCGGCTGGTGCTCTGGGCTCTGTCCGAGGGTCTTGGCGAATTCCCCGATGCACCGCCTGCCGGTCTGGTGACCGTTCCTGTGATCAAGGATGCTCCGCAGGGCTATGATACCATGTGCGGGTATCGCAACGCGGGCGAACGCATGATCCGTATCGACATGCTCGAACGTCTTGCAGACATGCTGCGCGCCGAAGACAGCCGTGGCGGGTTCGAGGCCAAGGCCGACATGCTGTCGATCACCGGCATGACGCTGGAGCAGTTTGCAGATTTGATGCAGGGGCTTGGCTATCAGGCCGACAAGGGCGAGCGGATCAAGGCCAAGGCGGTTGACACCGTGGTCACCGAAACCAGCACGCCTGATGCGGATATCCCGGTGATGGACGCGGCGCAACAGGTTGAAAACACGCCTGCCGCCGCCCCGGATGAGACCGATACCGCTGCCGTCACGGAAACAGTTACCGCTGATGCCGACGCGCCAGCCGATGTTCCGGGTGATGTTGCGGCGATCGAGGACGCAGGGGTGGCACCGGTTGCAGAAACCATGGCCGACCCGGCAGCTGTTGATCCGATCCCCGAGACCGCCGAGATCGAGACCCCGGTTGGCGAAGCTGCCGATGCCAATGTAGACGAGCTTGAGATGGAGGTGTTCTACACCTTCACCTGGGGGCGCGCCCGGAAGACGGGCGGCCACCGCGGCGGTGGCCGTCGCGGTCAGGACGCTGGCGAGAGCGGCGCAAAGCGTGGCGGCGACGCTGCGCGCGGCAAGGGCAAACCACGTGGCGGCAAGCCTGGCCGCGATGGCAAGCCCGGCAAGAAGGGTGGCCGTCAGGATCAGGGCAGCAAAACCTATTCGGCCCGCCCGCCGAAGAAGGAAAAGCAGATTGATCCCGACAATCCCTTTGCAGCGGCGCTGATGGGACTGAAACAATCCGATTGATCGGCTGCTGGTGCCATGGATGACGCAGGTCTCTGAAAAGATCAGGATCGACAAATGGTTGTGGCAGGCGCGGTTCTTCAAGACCCGTAGCCTGTCCGCCAAGATGGTTAGCGCGGGCCATCTCCGTCTCAATGGCAACAAGATTGCAAAACCGGCTCAGAACGTCTCTCTTGGGGACGTTCTGACCTTCCCTCAAGGGCGCATCATCCGGACCGTCCGGGTCGAAGCACTTGGAACACGGCGCGGACCTGCTCCAGAGGCACAGGCGCTGTACTTTGATTTGACCGAAAAACAGGACCCCGTGCCGCGTAATCCGCGCTACGAAGGAAAAGGTCGCCCGGATAAGAAAGAGCGCAGGGCGCTTGATCTTAGTCGCCGGGATGGCGCGTTTTGACATCTTGAAGCCGGCGCTCGGGTGAATTAGCTACAAGCCAAACAGCTACGGGACTCGGCCACCATGACTTATGTCGTTACGGATAACTGCATCGCCTGCAAATACACCGACTGCGTCGAAGTCTGTCCGGTCGATTGTTTCTACGAGGGCGAGAATACCCTGGTGATTCACCCGGATGAATGTATCGACTGCGGCGTCTGCGAACCGGAATGCCCCGCCGATGCGATCCGCCCGGATACCGAGCCGGATATGGACAAATGGGTTGAGTTCAATCGGAAATACTCCGAAATGTGGCCAGTCATCGTCTCCAAGAAAGATCCACTGCCAGATGCAGAGGAACGCGACGGAGAAGAAGGCAAGTTGGAGAAGTACTTCTCCGAAGCTCCCGGCGAAGGCGGCTGATAACAGCAGGTGTCTGCGGCTCCAGCTGGCTGGTTGCTTCGCGACTCACCTTTGCAAGACTGCGCGGTCCGGGAACGGGCCGCACCGGAGACCCGCCGTTTTATGGCATTTTTCGGGTCTGGATCCATTGGGACCATGATGTTTCACGGAGCGCTGCCTTTTTGTGGTGCAGAAAATATGATATACTCTTTCAGTAAATGACCAACCACGGATGTCCGCCTTGACTGTGCGCCCTGCGACGCACGGGTCCTATGGCGGTTTTTCTGCGGCATTTCTGTGGGTGCGGGTATTCGGATCACCGCGCGCGTGGATGTGTGGCAGCCCAGCCGACCCGAAGGTCGGCACAGAGCGAGGAAAGACCTGTATGACTAAATCGAAGAAGCCTGAATTCCGCCCTGACGACTATGTTGTGTACCCTGCCCATGGCGTTGGCCAGATCATCTCGATCGAAGAGCAGGAAGTGGCCGGCTTCACGCTGGAACTGTTTGTGATCACCTTTGAGAAGGACAAGATGACACTGCGGGTGCCGACCAATAAAGCCACCGAAATCGGCATGCGGTCGCTCAGCTCCCCCGATGTGATCGCCAAAGCCATGACCACGCTCAAAGGCAAGGCGAAAGTCAAACGCGCCATGTGGTCGCGTCGCGCCCAGGAGTATGAGCAGAAGATCAATTCCGGTGACCTGATCTCCATTGCTGAAGTGGTCCGTGACCTGCACCGCACCGATGACCAGCGTGAACAAAGCTATTCCGAGCGTCAGCTCTATGAAGCGGCACTTGAGCGTCTGACGCGCGAGGTTGCGGCGGTTTCAGGTGGTGACGAAATCTCCGCCGCCAAGCAGGTGGACGAGGTGCTGACCTCCCGCGCGGCCTGATCCAGATCTGATCGCCGCAGGGTCCGATCCATCGGATATACGAACAAAGAAACCTAGGCCGCGCTCCAGGGCGTGGCCTTTTTCGTTTTTGCGCTATGCTTTAGGCGCTGACATGTGGATCGTGACGGCGTTCGTGTGTGACACATCGAGCCAAGACCCAAAAAACGAGCAGAGAACACCATGACGGACCTAAAGACTCGCCTGACCGATCTCTATCGCGGGACCGACAGTGCGTCGGTCCGGTTTCGCTACGGGCTGATCGGATTTGATGCGGTTACAATTCTATTCTTCATGTCGACGGCCCATATTCCCCATGGTCCCTGGCTGATCGGGCTGAGCTGGATGGCCGGTGTCGTCATCGCTTTGGATCTGGCGGCGCGGTTCTGGATCAGCGGCAACCGCCGCAAACTGCTCTGGCGCATCTATACGCTGGCCGACATTGTGGTGCTGATCTCACTGCTGCTGGAGACGATCCTGCCGGGAGGGCTGGCTTTCCTACGTATCCTGCGAGGGCTACGGCTGATCCACTCCTATCATCTGCTACAGGACCTGCGGCGCGACAGCCGGTTTTTCCGCCGCCATGAAGATGCAATCATCGCGGGGATCAACCTCTTCATCTTTGTCTTCGCAACCTCGATGACGGCTCTGGTGTTCTTCATGGATACATCCGGCAGCGATTATCCTTACATTGACGCGCTGTATTTTACCGTGGCGACACTGACCACGACCGGCTTCGGCGACATCACCATGGCCACACCAGCTGGCAAGACATTTTCGGTTTTTGTCATGGTTGTGGGGGTGACTTTGTTCGTGCGGCTGGCGCAGGCGATCTTTAACCCCCAGCGGGTGCGCTACACCTGCAGCCAATGCGGATTGACGCGCCACGATATCGACGCGGTGCATTGTAAACATTGCGGCGGGCAGCTGAAAATCCGCACCAGCGGGGTGGAGTGACCGGAACCAGGCGTGGCTGTTCAGCCAAACGCCGCCGCAAGGACCAGCAACCCGGAAAGCTCGCTCAGCTGTTGCGTCGCCCCCAGCACATCCCCGGTTTGTCCGCGAATCTTGGTACGCGCGGTTGCCGCGATCACACCTGTCGCGGCAAGCATGGCCAGCAATACGCCCCAGCCTGACCAGCCCAGTATCAGCAGCGCCACCAGACCCGCAATCGCCAGCCCCAGCCCGCAGGCACGCCAAGGCGGTCGGCCGACGGAGGATGACAGACCCGAGCCGCGCGCATTCGCAAGCGCGGCCATCACCAGTGGCATCATGGCCCGGCTCAGCATTGCAACAGGCAGTAGGGCCCAGGGGGCGGCCGCCGCCAGAATGCTGGCGTACGCCATCCAGCGCAGGCCAACGCTCAGGATCAGGGCCAGAACGCCATAGGTGCCGATATGGCTGTCCTTCATGATCTCCAGCCGCCGCTCCCGCGTGAAGCCACCCCAGAACCCATCAGCTGTATCGGCCAGCCCGTCCTCATGCATCGCCCCGGTCAGCACCGTCTGCGTCAGCAGCGCAATCCCCGCCGCGACCATCGGGCTGAGCCCGAAGGCCAGCGCCATCATCGACAGAATGCAGGCAGGTAACGCAACGGCAACCCCGGCAAAGGGGAAGGCCCAGACCGCGTGCGCATGGCGCGCAAACTGTTGTTTTTGCAACTTTGGCATCGGCAAACGTGTCAACAAGATCAACACGAGTAGAAAATCTATGCCAGATATGTCGTTTTTTCGCATTTGCGGGCCTCACAGAGGGCTTGCGGTGTCAAGATGAACGGGTACATACGGATGATCCGCTTTACCTGCGACGACCCCTTCGATGCAATGAGGCTTTCAATGCTGTCACCGCTCTTTTCGCTTGATCACTTTCGTGCGCAGCTTGCGCAGGCCCCGGGGGTGGACGAACAGGCTGAGACCGCTGCCGCCGAGCGCAACAGTCAACTGACCAAACCGCCCGGTTCGCTGGGGCGGCTTGAAGATCTGGCAATCTGGTACGGCAGCTGGCGCGGAAGCGAGCGTCCGGTGATCCGCGCGCCGCAGGTGATCGTCTTTGCCGGCAACCACGGGATTGTGGAGCAGGGGGTGTCTGCCTTTCCCAGTGAAGTGACAGCGCAGATGGTCGCGAACTTCAAACACGGCGGCGCGGCGATCAATCAGCTGGCCAAGCTGGCAGGCGCCCGGCTGGATGTTCACAGCCTTGATCTTGAAAAACCGACTCAGGATTTTACCAAAGGCGCCGCCATGGACAGCGTCGAGCTGCTCAGCGCGCTTCAGACCGGGTGGAAGTCGGTGGATCCGGCTGCGGATTTGCTTGTTGTCGGCGAAATGGGCATCGGCAATACGACTCCCGCCGCAGCGCTGGCCTGCGCGCTGTTTGGCGGCGACGCTGCGGATTGGACCGGCCGGGGGACCGGTATTGATGATACCGGGCTTGCCAACAAAACTCGGGTCGTGGCCGAAGGGGTGGCCTTGCATGGCCCAGCCATCACCGACGGTGTCGAGGCGCTGCGCCGTTTGGGCGGGCGTGAGATTGCAGCCATGGCCGGGGCGATGACTGCGGCCCGCATGATGCGTATCCCGGTTATTCTTGATGGCTTTATCTGCTGTGCCGCCGCGGCCTGCCTGATGCGGACCCATCCGGCGGCGCTGGATCATGCTGTCGCGGGTCACCAGAGCGCCGAAAGCGCCCATGCCGCGCTGTTGACCCACCTGGGCAAGCCGCCGTTTCTCTCGCTTGACCTGCGCCTTGGCGAGGGATCGGGTGCGGCTTTGGCGATCCAGGTCCTGCGGGCCGCCGTTGCCTGCCACAGCGGTATGGCGACATTTGAAGAGGCGGGGGTCTCGGTCAGCTAGGCCGGGGCGCGACCGGGCAGGATCGGCGCTCAGGCTGACTTCTGGTCAGTGGACTTCTTGGCTTCGGCAAGCTCCAGCAGGGCTGTTTCCAGATCTTTTTCCAACTCGCGGGCGCGGGCGATGTAGGCTGGGTTTTCACTGGCCGGCGTGCCCGGGATCCAGAGGCTCGCCAGTTCCCGCACAGTATGGCGGTCATGCGCATAAAAGGTCTGTTCAGCCTGTGCGGCCTCATATTCGCTTAGGCCGATCTGCTCCAGAACGTAGCGCCCCGCGCGAAGCGAGCTGTCGAACATCTCGCGGACGATATCATTCGCCCCCGCCTTATAGAGCTCAAACACGTGGTTGCGGTCGAAGGCGCGCGCAACGATGTGCAGCTCCGGATGGCCGCGACGGGCATGGGCGACCAGCCTCAGCGCAGCCTCGCGATCATCCAGTGCGACAACCAGAACCTTGGCCTTGGCAATCCCCGCGGCTTTTAGCAGCTCTGGCCGGGTCGGATCGCCGAGGAAGCTCTTCACCCCGAACCGGCGCATCAGCTGTACCGAGGCCATATTGCTATCGAGCACAACCGTGTTGAACCCGCTGGCGCGCACCAGACGATTGACAATCTGACCAAAGCGGCCAATCCCGGCTATGATGACGGGACCTTCTTCGTCGATTTCGTCGGCGGCCTGTTCCTTGGGGTTGTCCTTGCTGTATTTCGACAGCACGTCATAGAGGATGAACAGAAGCGGGGTGATCAGCATCGACAATGCAATCACCAGAAGCAGCTTTTCCGACAGCTCGGGCGGCACGACATTGAGCTGCCGCGAAAATGCCAGCAGGACAAAGCCAAACTCCCCCGCCTGTGCAAGGCCCAGCGTAAACAGCCAGTGATTTCGTTTCTTCAGGCCGAAGGCCTTGCCGACAAAATAAAGCACTATGCCTTTTGCAAGGATGACGAGAAGCGCAAGGCCGATCAGATCGCCCGGCTCGGCCAGGAACAGGCGGTAGTTGATGCCAGCCCCGACCGTGATGAAGAACAGCCCCAGCAGCAGCCCCTTGAAAGGGTTGAGATCGCTTTCGAGTTCATGGCGAAATTCGCTGTTGGCCAGAACAACCCCGGCCAGAAAGGCGCCAAGCGCAGGCGAGAGACCAACCAGCGTCATCAGGAAGGAAATGCCGACGACGATCATCAGCGCCAGGGCGGTGTACATCTCCCGTAGATTCGATGCGTGGATGAAGCGGAAGACCGGGCGGGCAAGATAGACACCGGCCAGCACAATGGACGCAATCGCGCCAATGGTGACCAGTGTCACGGCCCAGCCGGGCAGCCCTTCGACCAGAGAAAGCGTTGCGTGGCCGGAGGCCGCATGGGCTTCCTCGGCGCTGCGCGCAATGGATCCATCGCCAATGATCTGAGCGCCATGCTGGGCAGCGAGCAGGGGCAGCAGTGCAAGAATCGGGATGACCGCGATATCCTGTGTCAGCAGCACCGAGAATGTCGCCCGCCCGCCGCCGGTACGCATCAGGCCTTTCTCCGAGAGGGTCTGCAAGACGATCGCAGTTGACGAGAGCGAGAGCGCCAGACCAACGGCCAGGCTGACCTGCCAGGTCTCCCCCGCCAGCATGGCCGCGCCCATAAGGGCCACGGTGCTGAGAAGGATCTGTAACCCCCCAAGGCCAAGCAGTTTGTTCCGCATTGCCCAAAGCGCGCGCGGCTCAAGCTCCAATCCGATCAGGAACAGCATCATGACGACGCCGAATTCGGCGAAATGCCGCAGGTCTTCTGCTTCGCTTCCGACGAAGCCAAAAACCGGTCCGATGATGATCCCGGCCGCCAGATAGCCAAGCACGGAACCGAGGCCCAACCGCGCCGCGATGGGCACCGCAATTACAGCGGCTGCTAGGTAAATTGTCGCCTGATAAAGAAATGCGTCCATAGGCTTTGATATCGCAAGCGTAGGGCGTGTTGGCAACGTCTAACATGCCGCCGTCCCGATAGCGGAGCGTTGCCGCCGGTCGGCCTTTCACACCACCGATCATGAGACCGGGCAGGGACACAGCCGTGGATGTCAAAATACGGAGGGATCAACGAACCCCGGAGGCGCTCCACAGCAAGGAGTGCCCCCGGTCAGGCGCGCGAAAGCGCCATGCGAAAGAATGAGCCGCATAACAGCTTGGTCAGTCTCAGCGTTCCAGCGAGCGGATTTCATTGCTCAATTTGGCGATACGTTCCAGGCGATGGGAAATACGTTCCTGAAACACGCCGAGCTGGTCGATGATATCGGCAAGTGTCTCGCCCGATTCCGGCAGGCGGGCGCTTTCAATCTTACACAGGACACGGGTTGAGCTGAGGCCAAGAAAATGTCGGTGCATGACCTGACAGGCATGCATGATGCGCGACGCCTCGCGGTCCACCTGATCCAGTCCTTTGCCCGCGCGCTCAAGCTGCGCAGCCACCAGTTCGGCCAGTACCTCACGCTCGCCCTGCATGTCGACATCGCCAAGGCTGCGCCGCTCTTTCTGAAGCTGGATGTCGCATTCCTTCAGAACGCGAACCATACATTCGACAAACAGTGAATCATCGACGGCGGTTTCAATCACCGCAAAATTGCTGTCTTTCCCCATTACATGGGCCGCGAACCAATCCGACATCTCGCGCGACATAGCACCGTAGTTCTGCGAGAGCACGGTGACCGGACCGCCTGATGGCTCAATGCGCGACGCGATGACCCGCAGGTTATGCGGGATCGTGTGCATGGCGTCGAAATCTTTGATCAGACCTTCGGTTTCCGCAACAAGCGTCTTGGCGTTGGCCAGCATCTTGCACAGATCGACGATCATCTGATCCGGCTCGTTCTCCAGCCCGATGTCTCGTGCGATCAGTTCTTCGCTCATCGCTTTTGTGGCGAATTGGCGGTAGTTTTCGTAACCGTGTTCGACGATCCAGCTCTTCAGCCGTTCGGCGCTTTCCTCTGGCGACAGCCCTTCGTCTTTTTCAGCAGCCAACAGCTTGGTATATAGCGCGCGCACGTTGTCAAAGATCTTGCTGCTGGGTTTGAGGCGGGCCGACAGGTAACCATCGCCGCAGGGCACGACAACCGCATAGACCCAGTAATACAGGCCATCCTTCGATTTGTTTTTGACGTAGGCGCCCATGGTCTGGCCGCTTTTGATCGTGTCCCAGAACAGTTGAAACACGCCCTTGGGCATGTCCGGGTGGCGAATGGTGCGATGCGGCGCGCCCAGCAGCTCTTCCCAGTCGTAATTGGACACCCTTTGAAATACATAGTTACCGGCAAGAATAACCCCGCGGCTATCAGTGCGCGAGAAAAATACTTCGTTCAGCCCAAATGGGGCTTCTCCGCGGGAGGGGCGGCTTTCAATGCGACGATCTACAAAGGACACGGTCTCTATCCAATCTCTGAGTCTGTACCGTGTTTGTATATCGCACGAGTGTTCACGGAACCTTAAGTTGGCAGGGGGCCATCGCTTTTTAATTGTGCCATGACGATCTGACTTTGGACCCGCGCAACAGTGGGATGTGGCAGTAAAATTTCATGCAAAAGTCGATTCAGGGCGGCCAGATCAGTGCAAAATACCCTAAGTAAATAGTCCGCTTCGCCCGTCATCGTCCAGGCGGAGGTGATTTCCGGGCGCGATCTGACCAACCGGGAAAATCGCTCAGATTGTTCGGGTCCGTGGCTCTCCAGATGAACCTGAACAAACCCCTGTACGCTCAACCCCAACTTGTCAGGATCAAGCCGCGCCTCGTAGCTGCGGATATAGCCATCGGCCTCCAGTCGCTGCCTGCGTCGCCCCGCCTGACTGGCAGAGAGATTCAGCAATTCTCCCAGCTGCTGCGCGGTAAGATGGGCATCCTTCTGCAAGGCTGCCAGCAGTTTCTGATCGGTTGCGTCCAACATGTGCGGAACTTTCACGTAAATCACTCGATGAATGCGCGTTCTGCGCATCTGGTCCTAGGTGTAACCTAAACTATGCGCAAAACAAGCATCGGAATTGCGGTATTCTGGATGCAGCTACACCATTCCCGATCTGGAGGAAGCCGCATGGGTCCGTTCCCGCATAATGCCCCGAAGTCCGTCATCAGCGCCGAAAACCCGGCCGGCACCGATGGTTTTGAATTTGTCGAATTCGCTCACCCCGAGCCTCAGGAGCTGCGCGATCTGTTTACGCGCATGGGCTATGAGCTGGTTGGTCATCATAAGGCAAAGCCCGGCGTGGAGCTGTGGCAGCAGGGCGATATCACCTATATCCTGAATGCCGAGGCCGGTAGTTTTGCCGAGAAATTCGTGGCCGAGCATGGTCCCTGCGCACCTTCGATGGGCTGGCGGGTGGTTGACGCGCAAAAAGCGTTCGAACATGCCCTGTCCAAAGGCGCCGAAGCCTATGAGGGCGACGACAAGACCATGGATGTGCCCGCGATCAAGGGGATCGGCGGCTCTCTGATCTACTTCATCGACCAGTACTATGACACCTCGCCCTATAACGAAGAGTTCGAGTGGCTGAAGCAGTCCAAACCACGCGGCGTCGGCTTCTACTACCTCGATCACCTGACCCACAATGTCTACAAGGGCAATATGGACAAGTGGTTCAAGTTCTACGGTGAACTGTTCAACTTCAAGGAAATCCGCTTCTTTGATATCGAGGGCAAGTTCACCGGCCTGTTGAGCCGCGCGCTGACCTCCCCCTGTGGCCGGATCCGCATTCCGATCAACGAAGATCGTGGCGAAACCGGGCAGATCGTGTCCTATCTGAAGAAATACAACGGTGAAGGTATCCAGCACATTGCTGTCGGGACCGAGGACATCTATGGGGCGACCGACGAAATCTCCGAACGCGGGATCACCTTCATGCCGGCGCCGCCCGCGAGCTATTATGAGATGAGCCATGATCGTGTCGTCGGTCATGACGAGCCTCTGGACCGGATGCAGAAACACGGCATCCTGATCGACGGCGAAGGGGTCGTTGACGGGGGCGAAACCAAGATCCTGCTACAGATCTTCTCCAAGACCGTGATCGGGCCGATCTTCTTTGAGTTCATTCAGCGCAAGGGCGACGATGGTTTTGGCGAGGGGAACTTCAAGGCTCTGTTTGAGTCGATCGAGCGCGAGCAGATCGCCAATGGAGAGCTTACAGGGGTAGAATAACTGCCCCTTACCCCACTGAACCAAAGAAGCCGGGCCTATGCAGGTCCGGCTTTGACAAGTCAGCTTCGAATGAGCGTCTTCAGTTAAGATGCGGCCCCTAGCCACTCGGAATTAGCCACTCGGAATTTTCAGCGTCAGATTTCGATTGCCTTTCTGGTATTGCAGTTGGCTGTCGCCGATAGCGACAACGCGGCCACCGTCGATCCGGTCTCCGACCTTCACCTTCTTGTACCGCCCATTGGGCATCAGGATCAGCGCCCGGCGATTTGAAGGGGTGCCATAGACACCAATCAGGTTCACGCGCCGCAGGTTGATCGCGTTGTCGATCGTGGCCTGACGGGCCACGGACGCACTGGACGGGATCCGGGGCGTCACGGTCTGCGGCGGGCTGCTGGCAACGGCTTCGGCAATGCTCGGCTCCGCGTTGCGCTGCGGGTTGCGTTGGGCACGATCGACCAGATTGGCAAAATTGGCCGGCCGCGCGCGCGGAACCACGGAGCGCGCAATGGCCTGTGCGGTTGCAGGCAGGCTGTTCTCTTCAGCGGGCTTCAGTCCGGGCGGGCGCGGGCGGGGACGTAAGGCGCCCAGCTCGGCGCGGCTCAACCCGCCGAGCTGGGCCCGTTCGTTCTGCTCAACCAGATCCCTTGGGCGTTGCTTCGGCCGGAGTTCCGACAGGATCGCCTGTCGCGCGGCTTCCTCTGCTGCCGCTGCAACTTCGGGGTCGGGGCGGGCCGGTGTCGGCGGCGGGACTTTCTCCGGGCGACCGAGGAACACCATGACCCCATCCGGGTTCAGGCTGCCTTCCGGAGTCGCTTTGACCAAGCCGCGCTCATCCAGTTCAAACTGCTGCCCGGCGGCTGTTGGCGTGCTGACCGAACCAAGTTGCAGGTCGGTCGCGTAGAGATCCGGATCCGGCAGCGCTATGGCATCTTCGGAAATGTCTGTCGGGTCAATCGAGGCCACGTAAAGCGTCTCGAGGTTCTCCGCCCCCGGTGCCTCCGGCGTTTCGGGGGCGTGCTGCCAGATACCTGTGGCCGCATATTGGGCGGCGCGGGTCAGCGGTGTATCCTGTTCGGCGTCGCCCATTTCTGGGTCCGCCTCAGGTGCCAGCTCTGCCAGATCGAGGTCTTCGGTCAGCGTCTGCTCCGCCGCTTCGGCTCCCTCCTGTTCAAGCCGCAGGGCATCCAGAACCGCCGTATCGGTACTGGAAAGCCCATCCACGTCGCTCTCTGCCGGGTCGGAGGGCACGGCGGCGGCGTCATCGGAGATGTTGTCCAGCGGTAGCAGGGAACCATCGTCCGGCTGATCGGGAATGGCGCTTACCTGTGGGGCAATGTCGCCAGCCTCAGCGGTCTCGGGCGTGTCCAGAGGGACCGCGGTGCCATCAGTCACGGCGTTGCGCGTCTGCTTTTCCGCAAGTATGGCCCAGGCGGCCACGATTGCCATGAATAGGAGCAGAGCCGTCACTAGAGCAAGCCCCAGGAAACGTGGTTTGCCGCCGATTTTTTTCTTTCTGACGCCGGCCAGCAGAGCAGCCTTGCCTGCTTCATGCAGGGATTTCTTATCCTTCGGGGTGTCCGTCAGGGAAATCTCAACCATTTCATCGCGGGGCAGGACAGGCGCTGGACCCGATGGTTTTGGCGCCGGGGGGATGATGGCCTTGGCGGCTGCGGGCGGCGAAACTATGGCCGGGGCCTTGCCCAGACCACCACCAGACCCGACAGGGCTATCTGCCAGGGCGATCGTGCCAAACGCCGCATGCGGGACCACGCGACCAGCATCAGGGGATTTGCCATTCGCAGTCAGCCCTGGTGTTGTAGCAGCGACCTTGTCCGACGGTTTATCTGACGGTTGCGCCGCGTCCGTGGAAGTTCCAGCCGGGATCGACGCCACATCCGCAGCGGCGGTCGTGGCGCGCAGCGTTGGTTCGCTCCGGACTGCGCCCTCCTTGCGCCTGCGCGTGGAAAACCCGGTCGCGGCAGCGGGTTCGGCGGGGTCGCTTGGGGTGTCGGCTGTCGCTGATGGTGCGGTCTCCACCGCAGAGGCTTCGACAGTGTTGCTCGCTTCAGGCGCGGTTGCAGCCGTGTTCACAACCGCTTCGTCCGCCGTTGCGTCCTTGGCGGCAGCAGCGGCATCGGTCGGCAGGGCATCCGGCTGCTCGTCGGGTCTGGCCTCGGTGCCGTCAGACGTGCTTTCCACAGGCTCAGGCTCAGGCTCAGGCTCAGGCGGCGCGGCGGGGCCTATGTTGACGACCGCAATTCCATCAGGCTCAGCTGGTTCTTCCCCTGATTGCAGCAACGTCTGCGAGGCGCCAAAGTAGGGCTCTCCCAGAAAATCCATATCGCCCGGTACCGCCACGAAACCAACCGGCAGAAACCCGTGCATCAGAGCAAAATCTTCGGCTTCCTGCAGTGTCTCCCGGGCCACTGCGGCCACATGCGTCTGCGATCCATCCTCGCTGAGGTCAAAGGCCAGTTCATCGACCCGATACGGGGTCGCCCCGTCCAGTCCCCGTTCGGCGGCGGCACGACGATCCGCAGTGTCAGTGACGCCGGTCTGAAGGGTCAGATAACGGATCTGATCATTGGGAATGATGAGCTTGCAGGCGATCGGCCCCTGGGCGTACCGTTCGCCCAGTCGGCGCAGGTCTGCCAATGCCTCACCCAGATCCTCCACATCCAGCGCAACCGTGCCAATCTGACGCCAGCCACCAGCGGCTCGCTGCAACAGGCAAACGCCGGTGGAGGACAGAGAGAGTGCAAACCCCGGTTTCATGATGCAAACACGCCTTCAGCTCTAATGTGCCCATACCCCAGTGTGGCAAGGCGATCTTGGCGCAGACCATACGGCAGAGCGGGCGCAAGGGAAAGGAAAAGACACCATTTCCCCCTTGCAGGCGGTCAATTGCCATCCCCATGTAACACCTCAGAAAGGGAGCAGTTCTATGAAAGCGACACATATTTTGGCCTCGGCCCTGGCCGTCGTGCTGGCAACAGGTCTGGCAAGTGCCGATGAAACCCGCATCGACCGGCAGATTGCCGTCACCGGGGACGCACGTATCGCGGTCACGCCCACGCTGGCAACAATCACGCTTGGCGTGACCGAAGAAGCTGATGAGGCCGCGCTGGCCATGTCGGCCGTCTCGACCAAGATGGTGGAGGTCGTCGATGAGTTGAGAGCGGCCGGCATCGCGGCTGAGGATATGCAGACCCAGCAGATCTCGCTCAACCCGGTCTGGTCGCAGGATCGCAGCTATGACGACGGGCGCCGCAAGATTACCGGGTTCTCGGCGTCAAATACCCTGGCCCTCAGGATCCGCGATCTGGATCGCCTGGGCGAGGTGCTCGATCAGGTGCTGAGGGTCGGCGCCAATGATTTCCGCGGGCTTAGCTTTGGTGTGGCCGATCCGGCCAAGGTGCAGGACCAGATCCGGGGGGCAGCGGTAAAGGATGCCCTGCGCAAGGCGACCCAGCTCGCCGAAGCCGCTGGGGTCGAACTGGGGCCGGTACGGTCGATCCATGACCGCGAGACCGGCGGTGGCCAGCCGATGATGGCGATGGAGATGGCTCGTAGCGCCCCTATGCCGATCGAGGCGGGCGAACTGAGCTTTAGTCACAGCGTGTCGGTTGTCTACGATATCAAATCCACCGACGCCGACTAACCACATAACAAAAAGGCCGGGTTACCCCGGCCTTTTTCATGTTTTGGCAGTGCCGTTTCCCTAGCTGGTGGCGGCGGTCAGCGCCTGATCCAGATCGGCGATCAGGTCTTCAGCATTTTCGATCCCGATCGAGACACGCACGACATTGGCCCCGGCGCCGGCGGCTTCCTGCTGTTCCGGCGTCAGCTGACGGTGGGTGGTGGAGGCCGAGTGGATGATCAGCGACCGGGTATCGCCAAGGTTCGCGACATGGCTGAAAATTTCGAGAGAGTTCACCAGTTTGACACAGGCGTCATAGCCGCCCTTGACCGCAAAGGTGAACAGCCCGCCGGTGCCCTTGGGATAGTGCTCCTTGGCACGGGCGTGATATGGCGACGAGGGCAGCCCCGCATAGGTCACATAATCAACCCGCGGATCCTGTTCGAGCCAGGACGCAACGGTTTTGGCGTTCTCGCAGTGGCGTTCCATCCGCAGGCTAAGGGTTTCGACCCCCATCAAGGTGTAATGCGCGGCCTGTGGGTTCATCGTCATGCCGAGGTCACGCAGACCGATGGCAATCCCGTGGAAGGTAAAGGCCAGCCCGCCAAAGGTCTCGTGGAACTTCAGCCCGTGATAGGCCGGTTCGGGCTGCGACAGCGACGGGAATTTGTCATCTGCCGACCAGTCGAATTTGCCGGAATCGACAATCACGCCGCCGGTGACGGTACCATTGCCGGTCAGGTATTTCGTGGTGGAATGCACCACCAGCGTCGCACCATGGGCAATTGGATTGCAGAGGTATGGCGTGGCAGATGTGTTGTCGATGATCAGCGGCACGCCCGCCGCATCTGCAACATCCGCAATCGAGCGGATATCGGTCACATAGCCGCCGGGGTTGGCGACCGATTCCCCAAATACGGCCCGTGTATCGTCATCAATTGCGGCCGCAACCGCATCCGGATCGTCAAAATCGACAAATTTCGCTGACCAGCCAAAGCGTTTGATGGTCTGGCTGAACTGGGTGACGGTGCCTCCATAAAGGCGCGTCGATGCAACGACGTTACGGCCCGGGCCCATCAGCGGGAACAGCGCCATGATCTGTGCGGCGTGGCCGGAAGAGCAGCAGACCGCGCCGACGCCGCCTTCCAGGGTCGCAATGCGCTCCTGAAGTACGGCGACCGTGGGGTTGGTCAGGCGCGAATAGATAAAGCCAACTTCCTGCAGATTGAACAGGGCGGCGGCGTGATCTGCATCGCGGAACACATAGGCCGTGGTCTGGTAGATCGGTGTCTGCCGCGCACCGGTGGCCGGATCGGGCTTGGCGCCCGCGTGAATCTGCAATGTGTCGAACCCGTAGCTTGGCGCTTCAGACATGGATGTGCTCCCCTTGGATGGTCGAATACGTCTCGCGCGTAAGAACACTCCGCCACGGCGCGTAAGGCAAGGCGCAATTTGGACGCGCCTCTTGATCGGTGACGCCGGGGCCGATTGAAACAGCGCTGCCTGGCCCTTGGTCCTGATCCGGGGCTGCCAGCGGCGGCGCCGGTTATCGCATCCAGAAGCCTGCGGATTTGATCCGATTGCGCAGGGCCTGCTCCTTGCGAGGCAGGTTGTCGCGGTCAAACATCGCGCGCAGCTTGGCACCGCGCCCCTGGTAGATCATCCGTTTCATCGGCTCATATTGCTTCAGAACTTTCTTGATTTTGTTCGGGCTTGCCACGGTCTCCAGCGCGTCGACAACGGCGTCGCTCTCGCGCGCATATAGCAGCGGGAAGCTGCGGTAGTGGCAGCTGGTCACCCCGTCGAGATATCCCTCCGGCAGCGTGTCGCGGCCACCGCCCAGGCTGTGGATGACAAGGGGCAGGGCGATCTGGTCCAGCCAGGGGTCCAGTGACTGCCCGATCAGCGCCATGGGCAGGTCGTCGCGGATTGATGTCGCATAGTCGAGAAACCGGCGCCCAAAGACCTGCGGACAGGCACCATAGAAATAGCCGGCATTGAAGTAGAGATAGCGGCGCCAGAAATTTTCGGGCTGGCTGAGATCGAGGCTGCTGTCAAAATCCAGATCGAAACGGTCATAGAGCGCCCGCCAGATTCCTGTCATATCGGGCCCATAGAGCGTGGGCTTCGGCCAGGTGCCTTCGCGCCGCAGCGATGCCGAGGGCCGACCAAAATCAAACGGCAGCTGATCAATCGGACCGGTGATCAGCGTATCACTGTCAAAGAAGACAAAAGGCTGCCCCTCAGGAAGCGCCAGAAGCGCCTCGATCTTGTTCCCATAGGGGTAGGCCTGACCAAAGACGTCGGACTGAAATGGCAGGAGGTGCGCCCCAAGCATATCCAGCGCCTGCAAGACCGGCTGGCTGCGGATGCTCGGGTCCTTGTGCCACTTGGGTCCAGGCTGCGGAACCGCCACATAGAGCCGCCCGGCAAAATCGGGAGCATAGTGTCGCAGAGAGGCGGCAAACAGCACCGCCTCATATTGCAACCGTCCGGCCTGTCCGATGATCATGATGTTGAAATGGGGATCGGTCATGTTGTGGCGTCCGGTTTTCTGGCGATGCGGTGTTCATATACTTTCGACACGTATGCGACATCCCCTGCAATGCGGTTGCGGCCATGATCATATATTTCCACCACCGCTGCCAGTAGGTCTCTGGAGAGATTGGCATTTGCTGCCTGACCGCCTGCCTGTCGAACCAGCAGGCGCAGGTTTCGCCTGAGCGCTACTATTTCGTCAATGCGCCTGCAAGGCAGGGCTTCAGCGGCCTCCTGTCTGACCACGACGAACACTGCGCCGATCGCTACGAGAGGGCACGGGCTCTGCTGCGAAATTGACGCCGCGAAATTCTCGGGTGGGTGACGAATTTTTCGTCTTGCACCCTCCATCCAGAGACGCTATTTCGCTGCCCAAGGCCCCTATAGCTCAGCTGGTAGAGCAACTGATTTGTAATCAGTAGGTCCGCGGTTCGAGTCCGTGTGGGGGCACCACTCAAACACCAGCTAAACACCGAGTTTCAAAGCGATTACCTCAATGAAATGAGGTGCTTGCGCAATCCGTGGTTGGGTTTGAGTGCGGTTAGAACATAACATGAACCTTGTAACGCAAAGGCCATTACAAGGAATTCAAAAATGCCCCATATCAAATTCACAGACACCAGTGTCGGTGCGATTCCGACGCCGGACAAGACCGTCTGGTACACAGACCCTGAGCAGAAAGGCTTGCGCCTTTGTGTGACAAAGACCGGCGTTAAGACTTGGTACGTTAACAAGTGGGATCCGACAGCGAACAAAGTGCGCTCGGTCAAGCTCGCCCAATGGGCGTCGAAGGTGACGCACTGCAAATGGGCGAAGGATCAGCGCGGCCTTGTCGCGCATGGCATCGTGTCGGGCGACGTCTTGAACAAGGCCGAGACACGGGCGAAGGAGGCGGACGAGAAGGCCAACGCGCTGCCGACGTTTCGCGAGGCTCTTGAACAGTTCATCGAACACCGCACTACCAGCAGGCAATCGGGCAAGGCGCGGATGCTGGCGACAACGGCCAAGGACTACCGCGCGACGTTTAACAAGCATCTGGCGCAATGGGCGGACGTGCATGTGGACAAGTTGCCGATTCTTGAGATCAATCAATACCTGAATGCCGTGCAGATCACGCGCCCGAATGCCGCCCATGTCGCGGCTACGGTCGCCGGGGCGACGGTACGTTTCATCAATAAGCTCTGCGCCCTTGCTCTGCCGATCCCGTCGCTGCTGGAAGGCACCAAGATGCGGTCGCGCGTCGAGACGGGCAAACTCGATATGCAAGTCCCTTGGGAGGACCGCTGGGATGAGATCGAAGAAATCCCGAATGAGCATATCCGCCTGTGTTGGAAGATCACTTGGTATACGGGCTTCCGAGGCCGTGGGCTGCGCGCTTTGACGTGGGACCAAGTTGATCTCGAAGACGGTGTTGTGACCTTCGACAGGCTCAAGCGTCAGGAGGTTGAGCGCACCATCGTTCTCGCGGACGATGTGGTCAGGTTGTTTAAACGCCTTCACGAAATTCGCTTTGATGACTGTGAATGGGTGTTCCCGTCGCGTGTCGTGCGCCGGGAAACGCGCGGCCACCTGGACGTGCTGGACAAACTGCCTCTGACGAAGCCGGGTGACATGCGCCACTTTTGGATGACGGTTGCGCGGGAGGTAGCCCCGCGTCACGTTCACAGGTGGCTGGCACAGCAGACCATGACCGACAATGACCTGCGGATGCTCGGCCACTATGGCGAACCGACGTATGAAGAACAGAAGGCGGCGGCAAATGCGATTGCGGCGGCGATCAGCAAGCGGATTCAGGCAGCACCTTCTTCCGTTGTTGAATTGCGCCGAAACACCGCCTAAATTGAAGCCACCAATACCTCCATGCCTATAGGTGGTGACCCGGATAGGTGTGAGGCCGACGCGTGAGAGTAGTGGCATTGCCACTCAGGAAGCGGGAGACGCGGTTCGGTCATGTGGGTTCCCATCACAGGACCTATAATCATGACCATTGACCAAATCGCGTCACAAATTGACTCTCTCCGGGCGGACTTGATCCGTTCAAATCCACCTCTGGTAATGACCAGCGCCGAAGCCGCCGAGTTTCTTGGCGTGTCAGATGAAACAATGCTTCGCTGGCGCAAAGACGGTTTTGGACCGTCATATTCGCAGCCCAATTGCCGAATTGTGCGATACCTTCGCGACGACGTGGTCGCATGGCTCGAGGAGAATCGGTGATGGCTCAGAAAATAGACAGTGTCGTTTTTCAAGAAGCCGACGCCATCAAGCAATTCCTCCTTGGGCAGAACAAGCGTGTCGAGGCATGGTTCGCCGAAAACTGGGAACGTCTCGACGACATGACGGGGCCGATCCACAAAAGCACCGTGTCAAAAGCATTGAGCGGTACGCCTGTCGTTGAACCCGTAGTGAACGCATTGGACGTCATGTTCGACGAAATCCGGGCTGACCCTTGGGCATGGTGTGAACCGCCTGAGTCGATTGACGACCTGGCACCCTACGCACCGATGAACTGGTGGTTCAAAACCCTTGAACTCAGCAAGGTTATGTCGTGGTCCCGATTTGAGGCGATGCGCACGCGACCGTTCTCGGAAAACCAACGCGAAGACGTGCAGCAGCGCCTCAGCGAATGGCGTGAACGGCTTCGCCGGGTGTGCGATCAGTTCAATCGCGATCAGGCCCTCGTGCGTGCGTTAGAGTCAGATGAAGAACCCGAGTATCAGTGGTGGGTGCGCGATGGTGACGGAATTCGTCTTGGGCGAGGCGATGGCGCATTCCGTCGCCGTGTCGGCAATCCGGGGCTACACGGTCGGTCGGACGACGAGATCGGCATGGCTTGGGTGCTCGCAGATGCGACGTTGACACTGCCCGACGTTGCGCGCGCCGAGTTGACCTATTCGCGTCCGCAGGGCGTCCCAGTTGCCGATCACTATTCAGAGCCGGTCGAGCCTTGGAACGGTCAGGAGTTCTCGGGGATCGAGATTGCAGAAGTCGGTGGGCAACAGGTGAAGCATCGCGTTTGCTTCTATTGGTATGGGGATCGCTATCACGTCGAAGACGTCGAACCCTTTGCAGAAATCTGGGACGACGGGTGGCGCGCGCCGTCGCAGGATGAACGCGATCTACTGGAAACCGGAATGCAGGTCACGAGTATGACCAAGGCGCAATTCGAAGCGCAGCGGAATGAATGGATCGACAGAGCTTGGAAGGCTCGGAACGCAAACATGACGTCCATGGAGCGCGTCATGAAACCTGACGGCATTCCAAGGTCTGAGATTGAAGCCGATTTCCAGAGCCGATTGGATGGTATCGACGACGAAAAGGCATGCGACGAGCAACGGGAAATTGCTCGCCGCAGGAATGCCTTTAGGCGGGGATTGCGGCGGCGAACAATTCACCCATGATCTGACGCCGTTTGTCGCGATTAACACGATCCCGCAGCCATTGGGAACAGGTTGCGGGGTCGTTGAGCGCGCCTGCGCGTGCCATGCGGTTCAGAAGGCGGGGGTGGACTGTGGGCGGGAAGTCAAAAGGCATTCGGGTCATCCTTTTCCGTTGGGGTTGATGCTTGGCATCATACAGGCAGCGTGCAGCGGTATCCGACCACGGAACAAGGTGGGAATAACTCGGTTATAGGTCCAAGTATGATGCGCGTACTGCACAGGCGGTTTGCATTTGTGCGCGCGTGCGCGTGCGCGCGTAAAACGACAACGGCAGTCAACATTGTCGACCGCTGTTGTTGCAACTCACGTTGACGAGCAAATCTCGTGCAGGGCGTGCAGCACGTGCATCAGTTGTAATGATTACAATAGGTTAGTGGTGAATTGGCGTGCATCAGGGCGTGCAGGATCGTGGCGCAAGAATGCAGTAACGCGTTGAGAATACAGAGTTTTCGCGTGCATCATGTCCAAGGCTGTATGATCTACTCGGTGTTTTGCTTTGCAATCCTGATCATCACATACGCGTAAAGCGGTGATCTTCTTGGTCAATATCGTCCCTGACTCCCGTGAGAAAGACGTCCCCTTGAGGCGTATCTCAAGCCCAACTGATAGGCTATCAGTGGGTCCAGTGCGCCAACTCATTGAACTGTAAGCATCTTTCTGCATTCGCGACTTGTAACGCACCGCATGTTACAAGGTTTTCGTCGATTTGGCCTCGACCACCCCCTTTCTCTGCCGTCGATCCCCGGACCCGGGCGCGTTTAGAAGATCACAAATCCACGATTTTCCCGCCGCGCCCGCACGGCACATATCGCCCATGCCCTGCCACCGCATCAAAGCCGCAGCGAAACCGTCCAAGCAACGCGTTCCTGCACATGCGCCCCACCATCATGCCCGCCACCCCACAACCGCCCGTCTCTGACGCGCTCTGCGAGCCTGCGTAAACCGCCCATTCGCGCCACCTGCTTTTCGCGGTTCGCTACCTGAAACTCCGGGAACGCCCACTGATCGTTCCTGATATGTTCTCTCTATGCTCGCAAGTCGGAAGGTCGCCCGCACCGGCCCGCCGACATCCAAACAGAGAAAGATATTCGAATGCCCCTGCACGTCACAATCCAGCCGACGCCTCACGGTTCCCGCCTCTTGGGCGAAGACATTCACACGGCCTTCCACATGGACGTGCCGCTGCCTCCTGATGACCTCCACCAACTGATCATCGCTGCCGCAAAATCCGACGACCTGCATCCGCGCGCCGAACTCATGGGCGTGATCGCTGATCGAACGCCCGAAGGCGTCCGCATCCGCGTTGTCGCCAATGCGGCCCATTTCGACATTCCTTGGCCCCTGATCGTGCGAGGCATCAAGTGACCAAGATCAAGCATCGCACCTACCAAGAGCAGCGCCAAGCCTATGACAAAATCCGCGATGTGATCGCGGGCGAAGACCGGCTGAAAAACGCTGGCGCACGATATTTGCCCGAACCCGAGGGCATGACGACGGCCCAATACACCCGCTATGTGCAGGGGTCGTCCTTCTATGCGGTCGCCGAGCGCACTCTGCGCGGTATGGTCGGTGCGGTGACGCGCAATGCCCCAGTCCTTGAATTGCCCGAACGGATTGCAGGGATGCGTGACGCGGCAACCTTCGAGGGGCATTCGCTCGACGTGCTTCTGGAAAGCGCCCTGCGCGAAGTCCTGTCCCTTGGCCGGTATGCGATACTGCTCGACTACCCGACCGACGGCGCAGCACCCGGCTCTGCTCCGTTCATTTCCACCTTCGACGCAGAGTCGATCTTGGACTGGAAAGAAGAGCTTGTCGGAGGGCGTCAAAAGCTGACCTACCTGCGGCTGCACGAGACCAACCATGATCTCGAAGACACAGGGGTCGAGCAGCACCTCGTCCTGACCCTCGACCCGGCCTATACTGTCAAACGCTACCACGTAAAATCGCAGCGCAACGGCCCTGACATTCAGACCGTTGAAGAAGTACAAATCGGCGAAGACATCACGCCGACAATCGACGGCTCGCCATTGTTCGACATTCCGGCGGTGATCGTGTCGCCCTACAACCTGAAAGCCGACGTTGAAAAGCCGCCCTTCCTTGACCTTGTGAACGTCAACCTCGCGCACTGGCGCGTGTCCGCTGACTACTACTGGTCGCTCTACCTGACGTCTCAGCCGACGCCTTGGGTCGCCGGGTCGCTCAATGAGAAGAACATGCCGCGGCAAATCGGCAGCGGCGCGTTTTGGGTTCTGCCGCAAGGCGCACAAGCGGGAATGCTCGAGTTCACGGGTGCAGGCATCGCCGCGCAAAAGACCGCTCTCGACGATCTCACGGCTCAAATGGCAACCCTCGGCGCACGGATGGTCTATGACGGCAAAGGCCGCAACGAGACCACCGACACGGCCCGTCTGCGCCACCGTTCCGAACTGTCCCTGCTTCACAGCAGCGTCAACATGGTCGAAGCGGGCCTGACGAAGCTCCTGCGCCTTGCCGCTGAGTGGACGCGTCCCGGCACCGCAGACGATGTAGTCTTCAAACTGCACCGTGACTTCGTGACCGCCCAGATGGACCCGGCCATTCTCACGGCCCTGCTCAAGGCATACACCGCTGGCGCGATCTCCCACGATACCTTCCTGATGAATCTCAAGAAGGGCGAACTGATGGACGTGAACCGCGCACTCGACGATGAACGCGACCTGATCGAGGAGGACGATAACGTGCTGCCCATGCCTGGGGTTGCGTGATGCTCACCGACCCCGATTTTGGCCAGCACAATTCGCGAACGCCGCCCGAAGAACTCCTGATCTTTGCTGTTCTGTCTCGCGCGATCTTGGACCTGTTTGGCCCCACCACTCTGGCGTCCAATCAAGCTGAGGGAAAAAAGTCGCGGTACGAAGCCATGCGGTTTCTGACTGACCATTCGGGTGCGTGGGCGAAGCGGCGAACCGAGCTTTGCGACGCCATCGGTTTCAACGGTGATGACGTTCGGGCGCGCGTGGTCCGCGTTCTCGAAGGCGACACAAAGGCTCTCGACCACTACGAGGGGCGCGGTTCTTTGAACCATGTCGAAGCGGCCCGCGAACTGTGGGAGCGTGAAAAGGACGCGCGGGCGCGACCCCCTGCCAAACGACGCAAGGAACCGAAACGGAAAGCCGTTCGATACATGGAGGCACGCCCCAAGGTCATGGCGCTTCTGGATCGACCGCGCACCGTGAAGGAACTGTCTGACGAAACCGGGTTCTCCGACGGCGTGATCCGCACTGTCCTGAACAAGGCGATTGAGAAAGGCACCGTCGAGAAGAATGGCCCTGAATACCGAGGACTACCTGATACTTCGGTTGCGGCAGCAGCGGCGTAGCACCGATATTCGATCTACAGAACGCGAGTTAGGCTCAACTTTCTGGTCTTGTGATGGAAACGGGGCGGGTTGGGCATGACCCGCCCCAATCACGAGGAACCAGAAATGGCAGAAAACGACCAGCAAGCAGAAGCCCTGATTGCCGCACTCGCACCGAAAATCGCAGAGGCGATCCTTCCCCAAATCACGGAATCCGTTGAAACCCAGATCAAGGGCGTTGTCACCAAGAACGACGAGCTTCTGGACAAGCTCGCGAAACAAAAAGCGGACGATAACCACAGCAAACTGCTCGCCGCCGCTGAAAGTCAATACCAAGCCCGCCTTGACGGCAACGGCGTGTATCAGGGGCGCAAGCCCGGCGACTCGATCAAGATCAAGAAGTCCGATGCGCGGAACGTGAAGGCGTACCGCGACGCCAAGGCTCTGGCCGAAAAACAGGGCGTGCCGCTCGAGATCGTGGCCAATGAATAAGGTCACTCTGGTGCCGGGAAAGGGGCCGGTGGAGGCCCCGCGCAAGAAGCCCGGACCGCCGAAAGGCACGCCGCGAAAGAAAACCCAGCCGCACAAAATGGCGGTGCTCCCGGATGCAAAACGGGAGCATTACACGCGGGAGATCGTTCTTGGGCGCATGTCGATGTTTCAGGCGGGCAAAGAGCTTGGAATTTCTGATACGTCGGTTGCGCGGTATATCACCCAACTTCCCGAAGAGGAAAAACTGGCGATCCTCGCAACCGCAATGCATGACGCCAAAGTCAAAACGGCGATGCAGCACGCGGCCATCGTCAACGAGTTTGGCGAGGACACCGACAAAGACCTCAAATGGGTTCTGCGTGAGCTAAAAGCCCTTCTGGAATCCGCGAAGGGCGACGAAGACCGCATGATGCAGTTGGGCGCGCTGAAAGAGCTTCGTCAGAGCCTCATGTCGCTGGCCGACCTGCACGGCAAGCTGAACAAGAAGATGGATATTCACCTGAACCTGAACGAAAGCCCTCAATTCATCCAGTTGCGTTCGATCATCCTGAAAGTGCTCAACAACCACCCAGCCGCGAAGCACGAATTTCTGAACGAGATGGACGCTATGGGGGTCATTCAGGAACCTGTCCTTGTCGATGATCGGAGACCCGCCTAATGCCTTCCCAAGTCGCAAAAGCCGCCGTTGGGATCGTGAACCAACTCGAAAAGGTCGATCTCGAAAGCCCCAGCGATATGCGCGAACAGTTCGAGTCTGCGCCGCCCATCGTCGTCAAAATCCTGTCCGAATTGGCCGCGCGCCGGATGCTGAAACCAGCGACACGGTGGCCGGGGCAAAACCGATGATCCACGACCAGCACCTTCTGTCCTTCCTGCAAGGCTTGACCGTCAGCCTCGATCCAGTCGAGCGGTTCCGCCTCGCTATCGGTGAGCCGGATCCTTGGCAGCGAACGCTTCTGTCCACCGATCCGCGTTTAAACGAGGCGGATCGCATGGTCCTCGCTTTGTGCGGGCGGCAGTCAGGCAAATCGACCTCTGCGGGCGGTCTTGGGTATGACGATTTCTCAGTCGGCAAGACAGTGATCCTGACGGCCCCCAGCTTGCGGCAATCGACAGAATTGTTCCGCCGGATTCTGGAATTCAAGAACACCGATCCGTTCTGCCCGCCCATCGTGCGCCAGACGCAAACGGAACTTGAGGCACACCCATCGCACGGCGGTCGCATCATCGTTGTGCCTGCAACCGATCAGGCACGCGGGATGACGGCGGACACGATCATTGCTGACGAGGCGTGCTTCCTCGACGACGATGCTCTGACGGCCTTCTTTCCCATGCGCAAAGAGACCGGGCGCATTTTCCTTCTGTCCACTCCGAACCTGCGCACCGGCTATTTCTACGAGACATGGACAGGCGACAAACAGGTGCGCCGCATCATGGCGCGCTCCATCGACATTCCCCGACGCGCGGCCCAAGTCGCTTTCGACAGAGCAACCATGTCCGACACCACGTTCCGGCGCGAACACCTGTGCGAGTTTGTCGGTTCTGGAACGCCCCTCCTGTCTTGGGACACGCTCGAAAACTCAAGCAACCCGAACGTCAACGCATTGGAGCTGTCATGACCCCCGACAACCCGCCTAAGTATGAATTCCTGAAAGACGGGCGTGTTGTCCTGCCATCGAACGCAGACCCTGCGGCCCATGGCACGGTCGTTCACGGTTGGCTGAAACATCACGTTGGCATGGATTTGGGGCGCAACGATCCGTCGGCAATCGTGGTAATCCGCGACGAGTGCTATCCGCAATTCACAGGTCGAGGGTTCGAGCAAAAACTTGGCCCGCGCAAATGCACCGTCGTCTTTCAAGAGACGATCCAGCTTTACTCCTACACCGACCTTGCCGATTTCCTCGCGCGGCGTCTGAACCAAATTCCGCATTGGTCCCTTGCCATCGATGCGTCGGGCTTGGGCACGCCTTTCTCCTCGACCTTGGACAATGCAGGGATCGAGCATCATGCCGTTGTCATGACCGCAGGCGCGAACCTGACCCGCAAAGGCAATCAGGTTTCTTGCGCCAAAACGCTTCTCTTGGAGAACATGGCCGTCGGCCTTGAAACAGGGGCACTGACCGTCGCCCACGACCTTGAAGGCAAGCAAGACTTGCTGAATGAGATCGCCAGCTTTGAACTCGCCAGCACGTCGTCGGGCAATCTCGTGTTGCAGGGTGGTGGAAAAGGCCACCACGCCGACCGGGCCATCGCAACAGCCCTCGCATACCTGTCTGCAACTCATCTCGAAACGACCCTCAGCGGCTCTTATCGGTTGCACGGCTGGGCCTAAATCCTTGCTGTCGCTTAGGTTGTGTGCGACGCTGTTCGCATGGAACCAGACAGCAAACGCTTTAACAAATGGGGCCTGACAGGCGACCCTGAGGAAGACAGGCGACGCAAAATCGCAATGCTCAATCGCGTCAACAAACTGCGCGAGGCGTTCGAGGCCAGTCACCATGTCCAGATTGATCTACTCGGGGACTTGGGCGGCGGCGTTAAGCCTGACAAAACGAAATCCAAGCGAACGTCGCAGTGGAAGAAAGATCGAGAAACGATCATGAAAGCCCTTGCGCTCGACCTTCACGAATACATCCCAGAGGAACTGGCGCAGTACTACGGCTACACCTCTAGGCCTGAACCGGACAATCACCCCACGCCGCCCGAAGACATCTCGAAGCCGCCGTTCTGACGCGTCTCTCGTCAAGCTCTTGCAAGCCGCGCCCGTCATTGCCTGTTGAACTGAATGAGCGCGCAAGGAAAGCGCAGGCGCTCGTGGACATCCCTTTGTTTCGGGCATCGAGATACCCTCCAGCCTGCAAACCGCTTTAGACGCGCGCTGCTGGGCATGATGTTTGCGAAACGTTTTGTTGTTGACCCTAAAGGTTGGACACAAGATGCTTTGGAATAGCACCGCAAAGCGGCGAGCAGTTAGTTGAGGATTTGAAGTGAACGAAAATGTAGATCAAATTAGCGCTTTTCCAACTAAGAGTTTCTTTGTGGACATGTTGGTTCGGGACATTCCATTGGAGCAAGCTGTGCTTGACTTGGTGGATAACTGCATTGACGGGGCAAAGCGCCTAAGAGGCGAGGATAGCAACGATCTGAGTGGCCTAAGGGTGGAGATTCAGTTTTCCAAAGAGAAATTCTCAATAAAAGACAACTGTGGTGGTTTTGACAGGCAAACGGCGCAAATGTATGCGTTTCGCTTTGGTCGGCCAAAGGGTTTCAATTCAACGAAGCACTCTATTGGTCAATTCGGTGTTGGAATGAAACGAGCGCTCTTCAAGTTTGGCCATGAGTTCTTGGTTCAATCTCGAACACCGGAAGAAAGTTGGGCAGTCAGAGTCGATGTGCCAGAGTGGGAAGCGGAAGAGAACGATTGGGTTTTCCCGTGGTCCGAATATGAGGGCGGACATGAGATTTCTGATTCTCCAGGCACCTATATAGAAGTTACCAAACTTAGAAAGGGCACGGCGACCAGCTTTGGGACAAAGGTTTTTGAAAACAAAATTATCTCGTCGATTAAATCTAAGCACCGGCAGTTCATTTCGTTTGGAATGGAAATTTTCGTAAATGGTAACAGGGTGGACGCCGCCGACCTTAGGTTCTTTTCCACGGCAACCCTCAAGCCAGTTGTAGAGAACTTTGTATTTGATGAAGACGGTCTAGAGCCAGTGCGCATCCGCATTGTTGTTGGTATTTCCGATTCAATCCCGAAGAGCGCAGGTTGGTATGTAGTGTGCAACGGTCGCGTAATCTTGGACGCTGATAGAAGAGAAGAAACAGGGTGGGGCGTGATTGAAGACAACGCTGATCGCCCTTCGCTTCCCAGTTTCCACAACCAATATTCCCGATTTCGTGGCATAGTGTACTTCGACAGTGATGACTCCTCTAGGGTTCCGTGGAACACAATGAAAACGGACATCGATGAGGACAGCCTCGTTTGGCAGCGCGCCTACGAGAGGATGATAGTCTTGGCTAGGCATGTCCTCGACTTCATCAACAAGCTTGATTCCGAAATTGAGGACTATGGACGAGACAAGAGCCCTCTTATGCGCCTCATCCGAAACGCGCCAAAGTCTTCGGTTGACGTGCTGAAAACGGATCAAGCATTCAAAGCGCCTGATAAATCATCTGTTGAGCAAGCTCCGCCTACGATCAAAATCCAATACTCCCGGCCGATTGAGGAAATTGAATTTTTAAAAAGTGCCTTGGGTGTCGACTCAGCTCGTGCCGTTGGTGAGCGGACATTCGAGATTGTCCTTGAGCGGAACAGGGGCTGAGATGTCTAGCTTTAGGAAAGTAAACTACTCGCTGCGACCAGCGAAACATGCGCAGCGTAGAATGGTGTCGGAACTGCTTGGTTGCTTGTATCCGTTTAAGGCGGTGCGAGACTACCAGTACATTGGATTTGGCTCATTGTGGTTTGAGGATTTTCGCCTCTTTCATAAACTTCTTGGCTTCAAGAAGATGGTGTCGATTGAAAGATCGGAAGCAAAAGACCGGTTTCTGCACAACAAACCTTTCAAGGCGATCAATCTACTCTTTGGTGACAGCGGAGCCAAGCTGCCGGAGATCGACTGGGCTAAAGAATCGATAGTTTGGTTGGATTTTGATTCTCCTCTTTCGCTGGAGACGTTGCGCGATGTTCAGTTGATCTCAGCAAGTTGCAAGTCGGGATCGTGCTTGGCGATCACTCTCAAGGTGGACGAAGCGGCGGAAATTCTTGAAGCAGCCAAGGCACAAGAGGAAATCGAGCATGCAATTGCTCAATTTACGTCCCGTTTCAAGGACTACTACGGTGGAAAGGTGTTCTCGGATGACTTGAGAGGCAATCCGTTCCGGCAGGTCTGTGAAGAAATCGTCGATGCTGCTGTTGAACAGAAAATTGCCCTTAGAAACACAGAAAAAGAAGGGGATGACGTTTTCGAGTTTAGAAGGATCTGCAGGTTTAGTTACTCGGATGCAACGCCGATGCTAACCGTGCTGTACGTTTTCTATACTCGAGGTGACCAAGGCAAGTTCGACGAGTGCAGCTTTGATACAGTCGACTTCTTGCCAAACATGGATCATGAAGTGAAAATTCAGATGCCAGTCATGACTTTGAAGGAAATTCGTGAAATCGAAGAGCAGCTCCCGACTGATAATATTGATGCACTTGATGCGGGTTATGTTCCTACTTCGGATGTGAAGAAATTCGTCTCCATCTATCGATACTTACCGAATTTTTCAGTATTGGAAACTTGAGCGCACACCGCTGCCTCGTGGTTGGGAAGCTGAATTGGGAGTGAAAATCGGTGGCGTCACTAAAGACTGAAGTTGTAGAGTTTCTCTTCAATAAATACTGGGATGAAAATAGCGGCACGCTTCGCAAGACGCTGATGAGCTTAGATGAAGTGGCGGAAGCAATTCGACAGACAAATGTTGGGCGCCCGAAGAAGTTGAAGGCGAACAACCCTGCGAACTTTATGAAGGATCTCCTTCGAGGGGCCAATGCGTCAAAGAACTGGCCCACGTCAGTGGCTGCTCGTCGCTTCATGGGCGTTCAACGAACCGGTGACGGGGAATGCTTTGAATTTGTGCCGTATGAGCCCGGGCAGCGAGAACCATTTCCGGACAAATTCCCTGTACGTAGTGGGGCGAAACATTTTGCGGTGCAGTCTCTTAGTCTACCGTTGGCAACCAAAACGTTAGGGCGTTCCGATGAGACTTGGCTAATTCAAACTGCCGTCAATCTCAGAGTTGTTGAGACACACTTTTCTGTTTCGCCGGCATTTCCGCTTTTGGAAGTCAGTCATCTGCAAATGGGAATTAAGCTTCGATCAACTGAAATCGATGCTCTTTTTCTTGGGAAAGTTGGAGACTGGAAAAACCCGACCTCAGTATTGATCACTTGCGAAGCAAAACAAGCTAAGGACCGCTTTATCGAAAGCCAGGTTATTAACCAAGTGCAAGCTGCGTTCGCGACTGCGGACGTCGATACAGTCGTTCCTATAGGTCTCCGTGCTGTCAAAGGTGTCGGTTTCTACTTGTTAGAATTCGAGGCCGTTAGGCGTCCACAAGCAGAGCACCTCAAGGAACTACGAGTTGCAAGTGACGCCATCTACGAACTCTGTCCCGCGGTGAACGGCATTTAGTTCTTCTATCTCGGCTTGCTTGCGCTTCTTGGCACCGCTTTTCTTGTCGCGCCTTCCAATGGGATTTGTGACATTGAAGTGCGCCGCAGCCTCGGTGTTGCCCATCGTCAATAGGCACTCGTCGCCGAGTTCAAGCGCCTCCGTGGGGCGGGTCCGTCTGACACCAAGAGCCTTGATCACTGACGTTGCTACGGCGCGTGCGAGGGGCGGCGGGACGGCATTGCCGATCTGCCGCGCCCCGTGCCACTTGGTGGCGTTGAAGCGGAACCAATCTGGGAAGCCATGAAGGCGTGCCATCTCGCGCACGGTGATACAGCGCGCATAGGCGTAGTGTATCGGGCGCGGGCTGGTGAATGCCCCTCGGGCGGAGTCCGTGCCTGCGCGAAGCGTGTTCGACACCCCATCCGCAGGCAACTTGAAAAAGCGGGAGATCGGTTCCACTCGCCCTTGATCGGTTTCGCGGAAGCGCCGCCGGGAAATGTCGGTGTGCTCTGTGCGGGCGCTCGAAGTCAGGATGCCGTTGTCCCAGATGCGAGGATGTCCATAGCCCCACGCGTCGTTTCCGACACCGCGCAAGGGTTCCGCATATTTGCTCGGTTCACCGAAAGCGGCGGTTTCGACGCAGTCGGACGAACGAAGTTCCTCGAACCCCTCGGCATCGGGCAGGTCGCCTAGCGCATCCTCGCAGGTTGGGCGCTTCGATACGACGGTCGGATAGACGGGAACGGTCGCGTCCTTCTTGGCCCCCATCAGGATCAGACGCTGACGGTCCTGCGGCACGCCATAGTCGGCGGCGTTCAGCACCCGCCAGTCCTTCTGCACATCGTAACCCAACGCTTCGAATTCTTCGATCAACTCGAACAGGAATTTCCGATGCTTGCCGACCGTCAGACCCTTGACGTTCTCGAACACGAAGTAGGTCGCGTCTAGGTCCCTAACGAGCCGAACGAAGTCCTTCACAAGCGAGTTGCGAGGATCGTCGAGGGCGCGTTGACCGATCAGCGAGAATCCTTGGCAGGGCGCACCTCCGAACACTACGTCGACCTTGCGGTCGCCGATGCCTGCGGCCTCGCGCACGTCGGCGGCGGTCACGTCGGTGACGGAACGAGGGATAACGGCACACTGCGGAAAGTTGAACTTGTGGACGGCTGCATGAACAGGATCGAGTTCGACCGCCGCGACCACGTCGAACCCGGCTTGTTCAAAGCCGAGACTCATACCGCCTGCGCCTGAAAACAGATCGACTCCAATCGGTCGTGCCATGCCTTGCTCCCTGCCGTTTTTGCGCAACATATCGACGTCTTGGCGATTTGACCAGCAAATCCTAGTGCCGAAGAAAGGCGTCGACGCGCCGGATCGCTGTGTCTGGATCACATATTTTGCGTTCTCATTCGATCATCAAAGCCCGGCCAATGTCGCTCAGCTAAGTAAATACTTTCTTACTATGTTCTTGCTTTGTATCGGTTCTTGTTTCCGTCTTTGGGTCCAAAAAGCACTACTTAGATGCCGGTCACTGAACAAGAAAAGTCCTTTCAATCAGCCGATCCTAATGTGAAACCGCACTCACTCAACTATCAGGGTCGCAGTTATTAATCGAGGCGTGCCCGCACTGCCTAGAAGTTTTCGGGCGGATAGGCCCACTGAATTTGAAACGTTGGTGATACCCACGGGCCAATGCCGCGCCCTTCTCCTTTTCGCACGCCATGAGAATAGCAGGTGTGTCTCACCTTCTTTGACAGCTTGTGCCGCTTTCGGACACGTTCCCACGCGTCTGGGGGCAACTCGGACTTGAAGAAGTGAAAACGGCCTTCTAGTTGCACCGGGCCAACTTCCTCTGAACCATAGAGGTAGACGCGCCCGTCCTCTTCGGTAACGTTGCCCGACATGACGGTTCGAAAATTAGGTTTTTTGTAACGGCGTCCCATGATTGCCTTTGGTCCAGCAAAGCAAGCGATGTTTCTGAAAACTTGTTACATCCTTGTAACGCCAAATGCCTTCGAAGACTAATGCTTTGGCAACAAGCGGTTAGCGTCTAGCCCTAGGCATTTGTAATCAGTAGGTCCGCGGTTCGAGTCCGTGTGGGGGCACCATAATTTGTAATAAAAATGATAATAATCAGCACCTTACCGGTTGATGGTTGTTTTCAGCCCCACTAAACGCCCCACTTTGAGTTTCTGATACCTCTGCCTTCCGCAGTGGTCTGAGATGTGCCGTCTGTTGATTGCTTCATACAGAATCACAGTCCCATGAATGAGAAAGCCCCGCGCTGGGCGGGGCGTATCTTGGGGTATCGGGGAAGGTCTCGCGCGCAGTCGGTTCAGCCCAGAACTTGCTCGGCGTGTTCTAGGACTGCGCTGTTGTAGTCTGGAACGGCCCAGTCGAAGTACGCCGCTATTTTCACGCGGATCGCTTGTCCCTTGGCGGTGGTGCATCCGGTGGCGAAAATTGCACTCTCCACCTTGTCGCGCTCGGCCAGTATTGGGTCGGACAAGTCTTCAAACTCACCATGGGAAACGTCGCTGCTGAACAGGCGGCTTTCAAGGGTTTTGTATTTCTCGGTGATGCTCTGCCATGTTCCATACAGTTCGCAGATATCGACCTCTGCCTTGCTCGCGTCTGCCATCTTTTTGAGGCCTGCCGTGATGCTGGCGAACATGTTGCTGTCCAGCCCATCGAACATCCCGCCTTTCAAATCTTCACCGACAAGGTTGTTTTCAAGCGCAAATTCAATCTGAGCGGCCATCCCGGCGGGCGTCGTGGCCGGTGTCGCCATCAAACGGCGCTCGATGGCGTCTTGTTCTTCGGTGAGCTGCTTTTCTTCGGCGCTGCCCTCTACCGTTTTGTTCCAGCGCGCGGTGTTCTCACGCCATTGTGTGAGCCATTCGGGGTGCAGATCTTTGTTGTTCTCGGACATTGGCGAAATCCTTTCGCTTTGTGCTGTCATTATCTGACAGGCGTCGTGCTTCCTGACGCCCTAGGGTTATCCGGTGTAGGCCGGGGCGAGTGACCGCGCGCCGCTGATTGAGTGTTTGTGGTCGGTGGTCATTGTGTTACATTTTTTGTGCTGATAGCATATTTATACTACTGGCAGCATGTGCTGTAAACACTTAAAATGTGCTAACGGCACAATAAGAGGGCAATATGACACCTGAGCAGTTCAAAATGGCAAAGGCCGCACTGGGTTTGAGTAATCCAGAGCTTGCGGAAGCAACCGGCTTGCATCGCAACACTTTGAATAAAGTGGACAAGGGCGAGGGGAAGGAGTCCACTATCCAGCACTTGCGATTGTCCCTTCAGGCCCAAGGTGTCCAGTTTTTGGAAAGTGGACAGGTCGCCTCTGGTCTAGGGGTGGCTCTTGTTCCTGCTGGTGAGACTTGAGGGTTGCTCGTGATTTTTCAACCGCAGCCTTTTGCTCTGTGATACGCCTCGATAACTTGCGAAGCTCATTTCCTTAAATGTCAGATTTTCGAAGGGGCAACAGATGAGGTTTTCCGTACGGGCGCTGATTGCGCCCGCATTACTTGGAGTTTGTGCAACTCCAGTTGCCGCAGTTACACTAGAACAGATCCTGAGAGCTTGCGCCTGGGAGGATGGAAGCGAAATTAAGGCTTACTGTTTTGGCTATATCCAAGGTGCTATCGATAGCGCCACGGCAGAGCGCATACGGGGCGCCACTTCCGCCACTGAAGGCGGGCCGCAAACAAGAAAAGAGCTGGAGGCCGCAATAGGGCTGTGTATTCCAGATGAAGTAACAGATGCCGATCTTGCACTTCTAGTTGTATCTGAACTTTCCCGCCCTGACGGTAATGTATCGGGCTTCCCTTCAGCTATCTTATTGGATGCAATTGAAAAGGAATATCCTTGCGCGGCGGAACAATAGTATCGCCAAAGAGTGGTTAGAAACTCCCGCGAAATAGATCCCAGCATTTCGGTTCAAAGTCCTAGGGCGTGATAGTTTCGCGCTGCGGTTTCGTGATGATGATAAGTTCCCGACCGGGGGGAGTGTCGCGGCCAATCGCAGGTTGGTTCTGAGGCTGCATGTGTTTGGCCGACGAAGACCGGTTAGGCTGGTGGTGGGCGCAAGCTGATCTACCCCTACCGGCAAACCGGCAAGAACCGGCAAAAAGGTTAGTGGCTGATGATGTCAGATACTTCCTGCCGGTAGAGGGTGCGCAAAATTGAGCATCCTACAGAGTGCCTCAAGAAAAGCGCTGCATTGATCCGCCAGTGCGGGCGGTGACCGGCACTATTTGAGTGAACGCGCCAAGCTGCGTGACCCGCTCACTGCAAACGTTAGCAGTGAGGAGCATCGGACTTATACGACTAAGCACGGAACCGAAGCGAAACCATCAGATCAAGTGTTTTCGTCAATAAAATATGGCATATTCGTTGTTTGAGATGGGGTATTATGATACCGTTACACACAGGAGAATTGCCCGATGTTGGACCCAAACGAAGTAGGAATAACCGAGAACGTCAAAGCGTTTAGGCTGGCCCTTCGCGCGTCAGTCCGCTGGCAACTTGCCCTTTTGAAAGCAACACATCCAGAACCCGGAGCGATGCAATGACACTCGACACCCGCTTGCCCCTGATGGCCCAACAGCCGGATATCGTGAATGCGCTGTCTCAGTCTTCGATGGCGGCACAGCAGACCAACCAAGTGCGGGGCCAGAACGCGCTGCGCAACCTGTTCCAGACGCAGGGCGCGGATATCGCCGCCGGTCAGCCGCAGGCGCTGAATGCACTGGCCCAGCTGGACCCGATGCAGGCGGTCCAGATGCAGAGCGCACGGCAGAACATGCAGTCACGCGCGCAGATGATGGAGCAGCGCCGGATTGCCTTCAAGAGAGAGGGCGAGGCTTATGCGGCTTCGCTGGATGCCCGGACACGGGCCGCAGAGGCTGCGCGGGTGGAGCAAGGCTTGCAGCAGGGGATGCTTCTATACAAGCGAGGGGATCTGAACGGGATCAACCAGCTTTTTGAGACTGTTGGCGAGCCGCCGATTGAAAGCCTTGATGAATTCCCCGTTGTTGCCGCTCAATATGAGGGCCTCCTAGGGCAGCTGAAAGCGGTTCAGGAACTGACCGCCCCGCCGAAGCCCGCCGACGAATACGGGCGCTATGCCGCAGAGGAGCGGGCCGCAGGTCGCCAACCTCTCGACCGGATCCAGTATGCGCAAGCCAAGAGGGGTAGCGGGTTTTCCTTCACGGCACCAGATGGAAGCGTATTCTCAATGGGCGGTGCGACCAGCCCACAGGGGGCAGGGGTGACCGTGGACGGTGATGGTGGGCTGGTATCAAACCCTGAATACCAGTCCATGCCTGAGGGGGGCGATTTCTCGGATGCCACGGGTGCACCGGGGTTCATTTCTCAGCTGGGCAATACAATCAGCGATGCGCTTGGTACTGGCCTTATCGCGCCCAACAATGAGCGTGCCACGCAGGCAATGGAAAACCTGTCCACCAATACCATGGTTACATTGGCGGATGGCGTGGCCGGGAAGCCGTCAAACTTCCTACTGCAAGAGTTCCAGAAGCTATCCAGCACGCCAAACAGTGTCTGGCAGGGAGAGGGGCGCACACGTGAGCGGCTGAACCAAACCCGGTCCATGCTGGAACAGGCAATCATGATGAACCAGGACGTTGCCAATACATCCGAAACCGCGACGATGCGAAGCAAAGCGCGCGCCAACATCGCCCGTTTGTCGCGTCTGCTTTCAGACTATGACGTTGTGATTGACAGTTTCGGCAAGCGTGAGACTGGCGGTGCGGGATCGACCACACAGAGCGGCATTTCGTGGAGCGTGGTAGAATGACGACACTCAACATTGAAGGTCGCAAGGTTCAGGTCTCCGACGATTTTCTAAGCCTATCTCCGGCGGAGCAAGAAAAGACTGTCGAAGAAATCGCGTCCAGCCTGAGAATTGCCCCCGCCGGTCAGAGCGGGCCAAGGCACCCCATCATGTCGCAGGTTAACAAGGGCATTGCTGAGGCAGTCGGTGGGCTTGCTGATTTCGTGAACCCATTCGATGAACCGCACGCCTTAAACCCATTCTCTGAGGGCACAGGCAGCGCCACGGCAGGGCTGGAACGCCTGATGCAGGGCACAGGTGTTGAGGTCGCACAGCAAGACCCCAAGGGAGCCGCTGAGGGCTTTGCACGCGGGGCAGGACAGGCGGCGGGCAGTTTGTTGCCAGTGGCCAAGGGCCTGCAAGCTCTGCGGGGGGCAGGTGGCGCGGTTGGGCGCTTCGCGGATGACGCCTATCGTGCGCTCACAACGCAAGCGGCCCCGGCGGCTGAGGTCTTCGCGGGAGGTCTGAGTGGTGCCGCTGAGGAAGTGGCCGATGAGGCCGGAGCACCTGAGTGGGTCCAGAACACTGCGGCCATTGCCGCCCCTATGTCGATCCCGGCGGGCGCGGCACTGGTCAAGGGAGCCGCACGAATTTCGCCAGCGGCGGCACTCACCCGGCGGGCGGCGGCTGAACTTGCCCCCTATACAAACTCAGGCGCGCGCGCTGTAGCCTCGGATCGGCTTCAAAGCTTGGCCGGGGGGCGAGACCGTGCAGAAGAGCTGGCCCAAGGCATCACCTCAGACAACCCGCTGAGCCTGACGCCGGCACAACAGACCGGAGACGCCAATATGCTTGCCGTCGAACGTCTGGCCGCTGATCAAAACCCCAACTTGCGCGCTGCTCTTGAAACCCGGCGTGCTGATAGTTCGGGCGCGGCACAGGCTGCGGTTCAAGGTATGGGCGGCGATGCGGCTGACGCGCAGACCTTTTTCCGGCAGCGGCGTCAGAGCTTCAAGGAACAGCTACAGGCCCAGGCAGACGGTGCAATGGCGACATCGGAAAGCCGTCTGCGAGGCATTCAGAGCCAGAACCCTGATGGCGAAAATGGTGTTCAAATCACCCGGAATATCAAGCGTGCGCTTGAAGATGCCTTGTTGCAGGAGAGGGAGCTATGGGCCGCAATCCCGCGCGATGCGGCAGTTGGCACCGGTGCTGCCCGCGCCAAGGCAGAGGCGTTGGTGGCCGAGGTGGCCTATGCTCAGCGCAACGATGTCCCACGCGCCATTCGTGACCTTCTGGAAAGCCCGGAGGTCTATGGCGACACCGCGACCGTGCGCGAGATGCACGGGCTTTACTCAGAGCTTCGACGTGTGGCCCGGTCTGCCATGGCAGGGAATGACCAGAACAAGAATACCGCCCGCATGGCAAATGACGTAGCGGACGCAATCCTTGATGACTTGGGGGCGAAGGCTGGCACCACCGCAATTGGCCGACAGATCAACGAGGCCCGCGCGTTCTCGGCGGCGCTGCATGAAACCTTTGACCGGGGCGCGCCCGGACGGTTGCTTAAGCGCACACTTGATGGCGATGCCGCGATTGACCCTGAATTGGCCTTGAAGCGGACAGTGGGGCGGGGCGGTACAGAGGCCGCAGTCTCATCGCGCCAGATTGAAGCCGCAGGCGGGGCAAGGCCCGTCATTGAGGATTACATCTCCGGGCAGTTCAAGGGGTCTGCTGTGTCCAGCCGGGATGGTGCTGTCACGTTATCGGGTGCGCGTCATTACATGGCTCGAAACAAGGAATTGCTTGCGCGATACCCGGAATTGCGTTCTGAAATTGAGGGTGCGGTTCAACAGCGCGAGACAGCGGAGCAGCTTTCCCAGCGTATCACCCGCCGGATGGCGGCTTTGGAAGACCAGAAGCGGAGCGCAGTTGCGCGGTTTACCGGGGAGACGGCGGAAAGTGCCATCAAGTCGATCATCGACGCGAAGAACCCAATCCAGGCAGCGCGGCGGATTGCAAACGAGGCCCGCAAAGACCCGTCTGGGGCGGCTCTGGACGGTGTTAAGGGTGCTATTGCTTCTCACTTGATTGGATCTGCCCGCACAACGCGCGGCGCGCAGACCATGCCTTGATGCGACTTCATTGAACCGGGTGCTGTCAGACCCCAAGACAGCCCGCGCAATCGGGCAGGTGTTCACTCAGGCCGAAATGTCCCGTCTGCGCTTTGTGGCGCGAGAGCTTGCGAAATCTCAGGCCACAACAAACGCGACCATCGGTAATGAGCTGTCGGGGGCAAAGGCCAATCGCCTGATTGAGATAGTGGCCCGGATCGGCGCGGCCCGCCACGGTGCCAGTTTGGGCGGGGGTGGCGGTGCCAGCCTTCAGACAGCACAGATGGCCTCCGGCCGCATGAAAGATCTGCTCAATCACCTAGCACAGGACAAGGCATCTCAGATGATTGCGGATGCTGTGACCGACCCTGACCTGTTCAAGGCGCTCTTGACGCACGAAGGGTCCGCCCAGGCTACCGAACGGGCCATCCCCAAGCTGCTGCCCTATCTGGTGGGCGGCATCGCAGCAGCGGGGCAGTGATGCCCTGCTACTCGCACCATACCGAGGGCTGACGGTATCCGGTAACGATCCAATCCTTGCGGATGGGCGTCCTCTAGTTTCCCCCGAATATAAAATCCCCGGCGTCCATTGCTCCAAGGTCAACACCTCTAAGTGTAATGCTCTGGTAGCTGCTCCAAGTAACGAGAACATCGCTGCCATTCTGAGACACAATTTCGCTAAATAGTAGCTGCTCTGTTAATCGAGATCCGAGCGCCGAAAGATCAATCAGATCACCGTTCAGAAGAGGATCGAACCCTACAATTGTGTCATGTCCAAAGTTTCCACTGAAGACAAAGGTGTCGCTACCTCCGCCGCCAAAAAGCTTATCGTTACCTGAACCGCCATCCAGTGTATCTCGGCCCCGCCCACCTTTTAGTATGTCGTTGTTTCCACCTCCTTGCAGATAGTCAGCGCCGGTTTGACCAAACAGCCGATCATTCCATGAGCCACCAGCTAGATAGTCAGAGCCGCGCCCACCAAGCAACCGGTCAGATCCTGCTCCAGCAATAAGCGTATCTTGCCCCCACCCACCAATAAGCGTGTCATCGCCGTTACCGGATATCAGTTCATCATGACCACGCCGTCCCTTGTAGTGCTTATCACCGGAGACCCCGCCGATGGTATGGACATAATCACCGGTTTGCGTTCCAATGAAGACGTCGTTCCCGTCCTTTAGGTTGAACCGGAAACGATCAAAAAGATCTTCGCGTTCAATTTCCAAGGCAACTACACCACTAAGGTCAAAGTAGTCGTCGCCTAATGATCCATGCAGTGCGTCAGCGCGCAACACTTCAATCGATATTGTGTTATCCAGGATAAGTTGTCCGTGAGCGGCAGCAGCATGCAGCGTATCAGTTCCTTGGCCACCTGCCAGCTGGAACAGAGTAGCATCCTTATTGATACCCAGATCCAGAAAATCGTCCCCATCACCGCCAGACAACGATCCTGAATCAGCGGATCGGGCATTTAAGAAGTCATTGCCACCACCTGCTATAATTGTGTCCGAGCCAGCATTTGCATAGATGACTTCTGCGAAGTCTGATCCCCAGAAGCGGTCGTCTCCACTTCCCAGAGCAATCACCAAGTCTACATCGACGAGAGGTTTATTTGCAAAATAGCGATATTCCTCCTGATCCATTTGTTGAATGTCTCGAAGGTCGATCCAATCGTTTCCTTGATCCCCGGAGATACGTGCACCTTCAATCGCTTCAATCGAGGCTCGGGCAGCTGAAAAGACCGATATTGTGACGCCCGTCTGAGTGTAGGTGAGCGTGTCAAAGCCATCGCCCCCCGAAAGCAGATTATCTCTTCCTAGAAAAGACCCGGATCTTAGTTCAAATCGGTCATTTCCATCGCCGCCGAAAGCATCCGAATTAGCAAAGGTGCCTACGAGCGTATCATCGCCCATACCGCCATTAATGGTATTTCCAGTGCTAAACCGCGTCAGGAGTGAAAAAGTGATGTGGTCGTCGCCTTGGCCCCCGTCAACTTCGGAAGCCCCCCAACCTCCGACGATGGTATCGCTTCCATCGCCCCCCGAAGCAAATCCGCCTCCTGTTCCAATAGAGAGCCAGTCGTCCCCGGCACCGCCATACAAGCTATCTTCGGTTTGGCCAGCAATCGAGGCAAATCCACCATCAAGCGTATCGTTCCCGCTTAGGCCACGTATTTCATCGTCACCTGCGGTTCCGGTTATCCTGTCCCCACCAGCAGTACCAAGAAAACGAGCCATATTAGTCCCCTATCGTATACTTGTAATTGTACGCGACGACACGCCCAGACATGTCGTCATTGTTACTCCGATAGGGAATTAGGGCATCTGTCAACCGCCGATGAGACTTAGTGGCTTGTCTAGTTTGCCTTGCTATCATCGAATAGATGGACTGATCTGCGTATCCAGAACTATGGCGCTGTATGAGGTTATAGAAAGCCAGATAGTTGACTGAGAAACAAGTTTATAAAAGTAAATCAACTTACCCGGTCTCTGCGGCGCTGTCGCGCGGCCTTTTTCCGGCAACTCTCACCGCAATATAGGGCATCGGTACGGCGGAAATCTGGTAGCTCATTTCCGCACCAACGGCACACCCAAGAGCCGGTTGATACCCGGCGGGCCAGTGTGGTTGCCCGCTGCAAACGGTGCATGAAGTTATCCGACCAAAGGTATCGCTCAAACGTGGCACAGGCGCGACCATCTACGACCTCAATCCATACGCTTCCGGGCGTCGGTCCTGGCACTTGACCCTCCTGCGGCAAGTTAAATCAAAATCTGCTTGGCATACAGGATCATAACCCATCTATGTGTTGAGAAGTAGAGGCTGAGAGCACTTGAAAAAACCCAATATTCACTTGCGCACTCTGTGAGGCGGCATTCGCCGTTTTGACCGTCTGACCTGTCGAAAAATGTTGAAATCGATACCGGCGTTTGAGGTGGTCAGATATTAAGGTTTTTTAAGGTTGAGAACATGTTTTTGGGAGGAATAGATTTGAGAAAGTTTGTCATCCTCGCGGCGCTTTTTGTAGCTTCGCAGGGCAGCGCTGGGGCAATCACCGGAAACGATTTGCATGAAATCTGCACAGATGGTGGTGCGGTAGGAAATTCCGCGTGCAGCTTCTACATCATTGGCGCTTGGGAGGGCTTAAACTATGGGGTTTCTATCCCGTTCATGATGGCTAACCAAGGCACATCCACCGCAGCGGTGAACCAGTATCGATCCAGTATTTTCGGGGTGTGTGGTGATGAGATGGTCAGCAATTCTCAGGTTGTCGATGTGGTCGGAAACTATCTCAGAAACACTCCCGAAAAGAGGCATTTCCCGGCCCGAGGGCTGATCCTAAACGCGATGAGCCAAGCGTTCCCCTGCGCGCAGTAAGTCGCTACGCTTGGCGCGCGCAGGGTCTGCATGGGATGATTACCCAGGGCGGGAAGGTTTTTCGGAAGTCTGTTCGCGCGTAGAGCAGATCATTCGGCAGCAGAAGTTCGAGGGCGCGTCGGCAGGAAGATAAAACTCCGGTCACTGCGTGCGCGCGACCCTAAGGTTACCCGAAGGTCGAGGTGCTGCATAAGTGATATCGTTTATGGCACCGCTGGCACCCTCTGTTTAAGGCAGTCCTGATCGGAGGTCATTCCCGACAGCAGGTTTGCCAATTGAATGCCAGCATCAAATGACGCAACCTTACCAAGAATATTGATTCCCTTGATATCCGGAAGGTCGAACGTCTCAAAGACAAAGAATCCGTCGAACCCCAGATGCTCTGCCTCGCACTCTATTATAGCCTCTCTGGAAAGGCTTGCGATGTGCAGAGATTTTCCTTCACCCAGCACCTTTGTAGACAGGAAGTCATCCATGCCTAATCCTCCCAAGATTTCAGCAAACGAGTTGGCTCGCTTTTTGGTGTCGAAGCCGACCACACAGGTTAGCATCGTCAAGAACGCAAAGTACCCGCAGAAAGCTCCTATCATCAGATATAGCGATGCGCGACGGGCAACTGTCGAGTATTTAACCGACATGTCGCGCTCAATTTCGCCGCTTGTTGCCGCGGAGCAAATGCTGCTTCAACGTTCCGTTGACCCAGCTGAAGGACCATTGCGCCAGGATGATGCAACCAAGTCCATTGAGGTTATTCGAGCAATACAAGACATGAGCAACCAATTATCCGGTTTCAACTTTGAGCCAGCTCCGAAGAAGCAGGAGAAGCTAATCGTTGAGGGAGTGCACATCTCAGTTTACGCCGACTTCATCGCCAGAGGGCAGGATAAGGGCGTTGAGCAAATCGGTGCATCAATGCTGAGAATGACCCAAGACGATGCCTCTACAGACGCAGCAAAGCAAAAGCGCAAGAATATGGGGTTGTACGTTGCAACGCTGCTGCGCCTTCATGTAGATCAAAACCTTTCAGGCAACTACACCCCCGCCAGCCGCCTTTGTATGTCTATAGACGTTCAACACGGTGAAGCCTTTCCTGCACCCAAGGCAATGACCCAGAGAACGAAGGACATCGCCGGCGCATGCCAGTTTATCTCCGCCCTTTGGCCTACGCTGTGAACGCCTCAAGCGTGCTTATCGCAGGCGATGTATGGGGGTCATGTTTCGTTACTCTTCTAAGCTTCCCCATCCTTTGGCGGCCAACCGCCTGCGCCAATTGCCAACCGTTTGCGGGCTGACCTCGGCGCGCCGCGCAATCTCTCGGTCCGAAAGGTCTGGCTCGCTTTGTAGAAGTGTGCGTACACGTGCGGACTTATCGCTGGTGCTGCGATGTCCAGTTTGGACGGATGCCATCAGCGCGGAGAAATCACCCTCTAGGGCGTCGATCAATTGGATATCTCGCTCCATGTCGCGGGCATGTCCCAGATTTGCCACCTCTCTCATCCATGCAAGTCGGGCTTTGATGCCTTCGGTGCTGGGCGTGCGCAGGTTGTCTAGAAGGTGTTCTAGGGCATCGTGCCAGACCTCAGCCCATTGTTCAGGCGTGAAGTCGGGGCAGAAGGCGCAGCGGTCATCCTGCAAGGTCTCCCACGTCTGATATGCCGCCCATGCCTCTTGCACGGTCTCAGGGACGCGCACAGCGCCGCGCACGGCCTCCCACATATCCGGGGTGAGTTTGCCACGGGAATACCCTTGATAGCCCCACAGGTTGTTTGCAGGGTCGCTCAGAGGCTCCAAGGCCACCCGGAGGGCTTCCTCAATCGCGGTGGGCGCGAAAACGGCGTCCTCGCTGCCATATTGGCGCAGCAGTTCCTGGCATCGGGTCAGCCGCTTTCGCTCTTTCTCGGCGCGCTCTGCGGCTGCGCGGGCCTTGTAGCCCGGTTCCCGGCTCTCCATCCAGTCATCGAAACCGGCGAACAAATCCCGGACAGTCGGCCCACTGGGCGCAGTGTCCAATGTGGACAGGGCTTGCGCCAATGTCATTCCCGCATCTGAGGCCAGCCGTTCGGCCTTGGCCCGTGCCGCCGCCTGTTCGCCATCGGTTGCGCCTCGGTCCATCAGTTCCCGAACCTTGCGCAGCTTGCCTGTGTCCAATTTGGACGCGCCTATAGTCATGCTGCACCCCCGTCCGATTGAGGCTCATCGAATGAGGGCCGGGACCGCCATTCATCAAGGCTGATGACGTTGCTTTGAGCGGCTATCACGGGTCGGGCCTCTTGTTCTTGTTTCGTAACCGGCAAACCGGCAGAAACCGGCAGAAAGTCCTCACCTTGAGCCTTCCCAGACCTTTTTGCCGGTTCTTGCCGGTTTGCCGGTAGAGAGGTTAAGTCTCCGCCAGCCCTTGCAGCTATCTCCAACCAACGGCTCATGATTGACCCTCCAAACGTGGATTGACCGTGTAGGAAACCGATGGCCGACCACCGGTCCCGTCTTTGATTTCGCGCAGCCAGTCGGCATCCATAAGCACATTGAGGGCGGCCTTTACTTCGCCAGCCGTAGCCAATCCGCCTCGCTCTCGGTGCTGAATGTCACGCACCTTGAAAAGCCGCAGGCCTTCGCGCTGAATTATCTCTGCAATCACCTTTGCGCCGCGCACCTCTGGCGGCGTCTTTGCCGCCCCATATGCCCGGTGCGCGTGTGGGCGCAGATGCTCCCCGACAAAGTGGCAGGCGCGCCCAACGTGGTCGGCATTGATGCTGGTCACGGGTTCCCCATCTGGATTAGCTGCCCAGTCAAGGTGGGCCAGAACGTTCGCCACGCGCACCACCAGTCCCGGCATCTTGCTGATGTGGGTTTTGAACAGGCCAGAGGCATCGGCTTCCCATGTCCTGCACTGCTCACGGAACGCTTGAAGTGCGATAGCGGCCTCATCCGTGAAATGGACAAAGAACGGGCGGCGGTTGCCTTGCTCATCAGTTGCATACGAAAGCCCCCTAAGTGCCTTGATGGCACCAATCGCCCGCGCCTCATCCAGTCAGCCCAGGGGCCGAATACCTGCGCAAACTCATAGCCCCCCATGATGGGTGCCGGTGGCCTTACAGGTTGGCCGATGGCCATATCAGGTTCGGGCCAGTCTGCCTTTGCGTCGAAGGGAACGATTGTGTTCATATCGAACCGCCTTCCTGAAGTGCGTCGTTCCAGTCCTTGCCATCGGGCGCGGTCATAAGGCCGACATTCCAGCCAAGGCTTGCAGCGCGGTTTGCGAGAACCTGCGCGGCCTCTGTGCCGGCATCATCGCCATCGGACGCGATGACCAGCTTTCCCGGTCGATCCGGTAGGCGCAGCCCCTTGATGCCGCTGGTGGACAGGGCAGCCCAAACGGAAGTCGCGTAGCCAGTCGTCATTTGTGCCACGCTTAGGCCGGTCTCTATGCCTTCTGTGATGTAGAGGGGGCCAGCACCAGCAGAGAGCGGCACAGCGCCACCACAGCACGGCCCCAGCATCATCTTTGCGGATCTGGTGACCCGCTCCCCTTTCTTTGTGAAAAACGTTCTGTGGATGCCACCAGTGGGCTGCACATCGGCAACCATGGCGCAAGCCCATGACGCGCTAGGAGCATGGTAGAGGTCGGGCACGAAACGCAGCGTCTCAGGCAGAGGTATAATGATACCGCGCTCGCGAAGATATGCCTCTGCCTTGGTCCCTTCGATTGGTTTTGCGTGGTCCCAAAGGCTGCGCGCCTTGGTCAACTTTGCCGCCCGATATTCTGCCTGCTTGCGTTCGTGTTCCCGTTGGGCATCAAAATCAATCTGCACATGGCTGAGCGGAGCGCCTGCGGCCTCGGCAATCTCCACGAAAGAGCAGTGGGATTTGAAGCAATGCAACAGCAGTTTGCCGCTGCCAGTCGTGACCGATAGTGCATTCTGGTCGCGGCGGCGTTCGGGTTGGCACACGGGGCAGGGCGCTAGGCCACGACCGTTGCGCCAGTACCCACCGAGATTGCGGGTTAGGGTTTCTGCGTCCATCAATGGCCTCCCCAGATAAGCGAGGCCATCGCCTGCGCGCTGCTTTCAGAAAGGCCGTGAAGGCGGCGGAGGTAGAGGACACGGAGCCGGTTCAAGTCGCACGCCCTCCCTCTTGCGGGGGGATTGGTCGGATCTGGCAATCCAGAAACCAGCGCTTGTGACGCCCAGGGTGTTCGCCGCCGTGGGCTTCCCATTCGTCGCGGATTGGGATGCCATGACCCTCTTTCGCGTCGAACATGTAGGCCGCCCAACGTGGGCCTAGGGCTTCACGCCCCGTGCGACCAGCTCCGCCTGCCTTGCGCAGTTCTTCGATTGCCCAGCGTACACGCCCGCCAATATGGACGATGTGTTTGCTGCCGGTCGATGTCGTGATTTCGTAAGGGGCCTTTGCCCATCTATTCGTTGCCATGCTCTGCCTCTTGTTTCGTTGAAACTCGGCGGCAAAGGGCGTAATCTGTGATAGCCAATCTGCAACGATGACCACTACAGCCCGCGCCCCGATGCCTCCGGGGGCGGGTATTCTTATGCGGCCTCGCGGCTGCTTAGCCATTCGGTGATTGCGCTCTCCGGCCACGCCACGGCCTTGCGTGTCTACGCACGGGGCGGGGAAATTCCCCCCGGCTCATCATCGCGTAAATCGTCGTGCGGCTTAGGCCGGTGAGTGCTTCAACTTCGGGGCGGCGGTAATGCTTCTCAGCCATTTGGGCTTACTCCTGCATCGGGTGGACGATGCAGGAATGATGGGGGAGCACAGGGGGAACATCACTAAGTCAAAAAGGCTAGAAACCGAAGCGGCTTTTTTTCTGAATTTAGACAGCCTTTAATCCTGCGCCAACAGGCGTTTTCTCTTGTTTAATGCCTTCATAAGGGTTTCGTGGTGAATGGTCTCTTCAGTCATTTCTGAGACCTCCCCAGCAACCTCCGGCCAGGTCTTCGCCCCATGCCCATGGGGGTAGATAGTGTCATAGGCAAGCATCGCTTTGTCTACTTTTCGGCGTCGCCCTCTGAGCGGCTTACCTGCGACCGACGAAGAATACTCTTGCTCGGTGTTCCTTTCGAGCAATGCCTGCAAGGTTTCGATCGCGTTGGGCTGCATGTCTTCTGCCTGAAAGCAAACAGCCCAAAGCTCGAACTGCTTGGCTACTGCTATTTGAGTTAGGCCATATTCGTCTTGCTGATAGAAATTCGCCAATATTTCAGCCTCCCGCTCTGCAACGGAAATTGTGCCAGTAAGCGCATTGATAAACCTAAACCGACATAGCGGATGGTTGCTACCGTCACCAATGGCCCGATTGAATGGACCGCTCAACTCATCATGGCTGCTCACGTCAGATGGCCATTCGTACCAATCCAGCATATCGTTGTGGAAGTGGAGCAAGTGAGCGCTACGGAGGATCGTCCCTGAGGGGCTGCAAACATAAGCTCCGACTTCAGTCATGGCTTTACTGATGAGCCAGGCAGTCAAAAGACTCTCCTCAGCCTCTCTGCGCTCAAAGCGTTCTTTCGTAGCCTTCCATGGTATCGCCTTTCCCAACTCGATCTGGTGCCCGGAGTAGGATTCACCCACATGCTGGCGTGCAACGTCGGCCGCCGCGTCCAGAACCATCGAGAAAGGCACGAAGCCAACGGGGGAATACATCAGCCAATCCTCACAATCTCTGCTTGCTTCTTGGTCACGAAATCCGCCCAGCGCGCCATGAGAATCCCGCGCTGTTCCAGGTGGTCCGTGCGGCGGTAGGCGCGTTCAACGCTGCCGCCAACAATGTGGCCCAGGGCGGTTTCGGAAACCTCAAAGGGCGTGTTTGTGGTCTCTGCCACCCAATCCCGGAAGCTGGACCGGAACCCGTGCGGGCGGGCTTCCATTTCTCTGCGTTCCATCAGCCGCGCCATCGTCGCATCGCTGATGACCCCTTTGCGTACGCTGGGGAAAAGGAAGCCGTCGCGCTGATGCTCTCTTGCAGCCTCAATGACCGCCAGCGCCTCCGAGCTGAGGGGCACGCGGAAATCCGATGTGGCATCCTTGCGGCCTTTCACGGTCTCCGCTGGTATCGTCCAAACGTCGCCGTCGATCTGATCCACGCGCATGAAGCGCAGCGGAGCGGATCGGACTGCCGTTAAAATAAGCAGGCGCAGGGCAAGGTGGGTTACGGTGCCTTCATCTAGGCTGGCGTAGAAGGTCGGCACATCGGCCCAGGCCAGCGCTGGAATGTGCTTCGACCTGTGGCGCTGCTTTCCCAGCAGTGCGCGGGCCTTTTCTACCGCTTGCAGATCTGCATCTAAGCCAAGCGCAGCGGCGTGTTTCAGGCAGATGCCCAGCCGGTTCATCGCCTTGCGGGCGGTTTCGGCTTTGTCATGCCAGATGGGGGCCAGCGTGTCCCGAATGTCGATCTGGTCAATATCGGCCACGGGCACAGCGCCCAGTCGGGGCAGGACGTGAATTTCCAAAGGGGAAAACCAGCGGCCTGCCTTGCCGTCGCCTTTCAATTCGGCCTTGCGTGCCTCGAAGGCATCAGCAGCAATGTCCCGCAGAAGGTGCATGTTGCGTTCTGCCTGCCTGCGCTCCCTCTGGCGTTCCTTGATAGGGTCCAGCCCTTGCCGGACCACAGCGCGCCATTTCCCGGCTTCCTCGCGGGCCTCTTTTAGCGATACCTCAGGATAGGTGCCCAGCCCCATTTCCCGGCGGCGTCCATGCACGGTGACAAGCAATAGCCACTTGCCGTGCTCAGGGCTACGCTTGTGAAGCCAGAGATTGCCGCCGTCGCCATGCTTCCCGGCTTCGGCAGCCTTGACCTTGGCCGCGCTGAGTTTGTTCGTTTCCCTCATTGGTCCTGAACGCCCTTTTTACAGCCCCATTTCCAGCCCCATCTCTATATCTTGTATATGCGGGAATGTTGCGGAACAAGTGGGAACTATGAAAATCATGTAAGGTACTGAAAATAAAATATATACATATTGTGGCGGAATGTCCGGGATCTACGCGGAACGACTGTTCAATGCCGTGTGGGGGCACCATTTACCTGACATCGCTGGTATGATCGATTGATTTGCGCTCTTTGCAGTCGCAATCAGCTGATGGGGTGCTCTCAGGCGACCTTCGGTCATGACGTGGGTCTTTCCGGCCCTTGCACTGCGGGCTGGCCTTTTTGGTACAGGACCTATCCGATCCACCGCCACCGCGCAGGGTAATCGACCTGACTGTGTCAAGAGGCCAGCGTGACTGTATTAAGTCATCCGTCATTATTTGACTGCAATTTAACGGTAGGGACGAATCGGTTAGCAGTGATGCAGTCAGGTGAGGCTTGTTTTCACGCTTGGGCGTAACCGAAGGGACAGCGCCAAAGAAACACGGGAAGGAGGATGCGTTTGTTTTCTTTATCGCCAGACCTCGTGAACTCCGTGTCCAGTCAAAACCAGCTTGTGCGCTCGGATCTTCCGTCGCGGTTTGCCTCCATCAGCCTGGTCTCGCTGTTGTCGCTCTACTTCCTGTCGTTTCAGGCCGTCGCGGTGGTTTATGGCGCCTATGTCCTTGTCGAAGTTGTTGGGCTGCGGGTCTATCGCAGGCTGATATCTGAGGTGACCGTCCGCAACACGCTGCTGTTTGCCGGCTCCGCATTCGTCGGCGTCTGCGTCTTTAACTCGCTGTCATTGCTGTTGTTTCTGCACCCGGAACCCTTTCCGAAACTGATGGGTGCAATGCTGCTGATCATCGCGCTCAACCACTGTGTTGTTGCGCGGTCAGCCTGGCTTCATTTCGGTATCATCACGGCGGTGCCGATCATCTGCACGGTCGGTTATATGATCAGCGCGACGCTGTCCCGGTTTGCCAGTGCGGGAGAGATGGTCATAGCAGCGGTGGTCGCCCTGCTGGGGGCCGCCTACATGCTTCATGCCATGTGGGTGCAGCACCGGCTGACCGCCCGCCTGCAAGAGGCCCTGCGTGCGGCAGAAGCTGCAAGCCGCGCGAAGAGCCGTTTCCTCGCAGCGATGAGCCATGAGATCCGCACACCTTTGAATGCGATCTGCGGCATGTCCGAGCTGATCGAGGAGGAAAACTCCGGCTCTGAAACGCTGAGGGAGCAGACGCAGCTTCTGCGCAAATCGTCTCAGGCGCTGACCGGCATTCTTGATGACGTATTGGATCACGCCAAGATCGAGTCCGGTCAGTTCGATCTGAACCTCGCGACAGTGGTCCCGAGCGAAGAAATCTCCAGTGCCGTTGAAATGTATCGCGCACGGGCGGATGAGAAGGGGCTCAGGCTTCATATCAGATTGGAGCCGGGTATTCCCGACTATGCCGAATGTGATGCGCTGCGCCTGCGTCAGGTGATCGGAAACCTTGTTTCGAATGCCGTGAAATACACCGAGGTCGGCCATGTCGAGGTCGTCGCCGATATCGAAGAGTTCGAGGGGCGTGCGATGCTGCGTGTCGCGGTGTCGGATACCGGACGTGGCATGACACCCGAACAGAGCGCCAAGCTGTTCACGGATTTCTATCGTGCCATCGACAAGGCTGCACCAAATGTGCCGGGCACCGGTCTGGGCCTGGCGATCGCCCGCCATCTGGCACGCATCATGGGGGGCGATATCACCGTTCGGACCAGCCCCGACTGGGGCAGCTGCTTTACCTTTGTCTGTCCGATAAAAAGCCTCGACCCTGCGGAGGTTGAGACCCTTCAACAGCCGGCAGCCGGTAGCGAGATCAGCGATCTCGGGGGGCTGTCGATCCTCGTGGTGGATGATACTGCCTCCAATAGAATGGTCGTTCGCGCCTTCCTCAAAAACAGCAACGTCCAGATCACAGATGCCGAAAATGGCGTCGAGGCGCTTGCCTGGCTTGAGCAGAACCCGGTTGATCTTGTGCTGTTGGACATGAAGATGCCGGTCATGGACGGTCGCGAAACACTGACCGAAATGCTGCGGCGTGGTGGACGGATCGGGGCCACTCCGGTGATCATGCTGACAGCGAATGCAGCCCCTGAGGAGCAGGAGCTGTTTTTGCAGCTGGGTGCGGCCAGTTACCTTGCCAAACCTGTCAAGAAATCGGTTCTACTGTCGGAAATTCGCAAGATAGCGATGCCGTCGTTAACTCGCACGGTCTGATCGGCTCTCACACCGACAAGAACCGTTCGTAAAAAGAAGTTCAACCCACAGGAATTAATTCAAAATTTACGATTGCCGGATAGGTTGAGTCAAATTTTCGATAAATTTGCAGAATGCACGCCCGCGGGCGGCAGGAACAGCTGGCCGGATCGCGGATGCAGTCGACAGATATTACATTTGATAATTTTGGGGAGACCGGCGCGCTCTTTACCGAACTTTTGCGCGCGCGCTACCGTCATTTCGTCAAGCTACGGCGCTGGGATCTGCCCAATGTGCGTGGATTGGAGTTCGACCAATATGACACGCCCGAGAGTATCTACTGTGCAGTTCACGACGGGATGGCTGTTCTCGGCGGCTTTAGGCTGACCCCCACAACAGCGCAATGTATGAACACCAGCTATATGTTGCGGGATGCGCAGCTGGGCCTGCTGCCGGGGCTGCCCTCCAATGTGCTGGATGACGCCGCGCCACAGGATCCGGGGATCTGGGAGGTCAGCCGGTTCTTTGTCGAAGACACTCTGGGAGCCCGTGACAGAATGCGGGTGCGGCGGCTGCTGGAACAGGGGTTTGCCCGTTTCGCCCGGGATTGGAATATTGATACGTTCTTGTGTATCACCTCGGTGACGGCGGCGCTGCTCATGCGCAGGGCCAGCCTCTCGATAAGCTCGGCAGGCCCCCGGTTCGAAGCGGGTGGAGAAATCTGCCAAGCCTACCACCTTAGCGTCGTTGCAAAAAGCCAGCGCAGCGATGCGGCGTGAATGCGCAGGGCGGCACGCGCGGGTATTTCGTTATCTTAGCAGATCTGATGGTTATGGCGATCCAGTGAGTGGCGCCCGGTCTGTGCCATGGCAATACTCAACTCGTCGCTGATTGCCTGCCAAAGCTGGGTCAGCCCGGATTCTCCTTTTGCAGCAATCGCAAACTGCAAAATGCGGCCCAGAAATACAAAATCAGCCCCCATGGACAAGGCTTTAAGGATGTCTTCACCCGACCGGAGGCCGCTGTCGTAGAACACCGGGAATTCCGGCCCCAGCGCGGCCCGGATCTTCGCGAGCATCTCGATCGGGGTAGGGGCTGCCTCAAGCTGCCGGGCGCCGTGGCTGGAGACTTGAATGGCATCGACGCCCGCCGCCACCAGCGCGCGGGCGTCTTCAACGTCCAGCACGCCCTTGATCACCAGCTTACCGGGCCAGAGGTCGCGCAGCCGTGCCAGCGTGTCCCAAGTGGCGCGCGCCCGGCTTTCGGTGCGGTCGAAGTCATAGCCCTCCATCTGGAAATTCGCCATCACCGGCTTGCCCTTCAGCAGGGTGGTCAGCGACCAGCGCGGGTGCAGGGCAAAATCGACGAACTGCCGCGGGCCGATGCGGAACGGCATTTTGAAGCCATGGCGCAACTCGCGCGGGCGGCGGCCCACCTCGGGCACATCCACCGTCAGCACCAGCGTCTGGTACCCGGCTGCACGGGCCCGTTCAGCCAGCTTGAAGGTGCCAGTGCCGTCGCCGCTGAAATAGAGCTGGAACCAGGCATAGCCTTCTGCCGCTTCCAGGATGGTTTCCAGCGGTGTCGAGGCAACGGTGGAAACCCCATGCGGTACCCGGTAGCGCGCCGCCAGCCGGGCTAGCATCAGGTCGGCGCCGGGGGCGGCGAGGTTGCACATGCCCATGGGGGCAATCCCGAAGGGCCGGTCCGCCTCGGCACCAAAAATCCGAACCGCCAGCGACCGCTGGCTGACATCGCGCAGGATACGGGGCCGCAGGGTGATGGCGTCCAGGGCAGCGCGGTTGCGAGCCGCCCCGGTCTCCTGTCCGGCGGCACCGTCGATATAGTCAAACACCATCCAGGGCAGCCGCCGCCGGGCCAGGCGGCGGGCGTCCTCGGCCGAATGGATGGCGCCTGCACCCATCAGCCGGCCACGGCCTTCATGAAGCGGTCGCGGATCACCACCGGGTCCATCGTGATCACCGGCATCTTGGCGTTGCCGCTGTCGCATTTGACCACCAGAACCGTCGCCTCGCCGCTGGCCAAAGCCTCCTCCAGCGCAGGGCCGGTGTCCTTGTCCTGCACCTCCACAACCCGGGCGCAGCCGGCGGCGCGGGCCATGCCGGCCAGATCGGTGCGCTGGCTGGTGTAGGTCGGCTGATCGCCGGTGGAGCCATAGGAGCCGTTGTCGATGATCATCAGGATGTAGTTGCCGGGCGCATTGTTGCCGATGGTGGGCAGGGTGCCGAGGTTGGTCAGGATCGAGCCGTCCCCGTCGATCACGATGACCGGCTTCGGCTGCGCCAGCGCCAGCCCCAGCCCGATGGAGGAGGCAAGCCCCATGGTGCCCAGCATGTAGAAATTGCTGGGCTGGTCGTCGATGGCGTGCAGCTCTTGCGACGGAATGCCGATATTGCAGACCACCAGTTCGTTGCGCAGGATCGGCGCGATCTCTTTCAGGATTTCGGAACGGATCATTGGTCGCCATAGCCTCCCCAGAAGTTGGCGTCGGTCAGGATGGCAACGGGTTTGTTGCACATGAAGGTGTATTTCAGGATGTTGTCCAGCTCCTCGACATCTTTCTGCCAGTGAAAGTGGTAGGCGGGGATGTTGAGCTGCGCCAGGAGCGCCTTGGTATGCACCGCCATTTCGACCTGGCAGGCCACCGGCTCGCGCAGCTCGCCGCGGTAGGAGATCAGCATCGGCAGCGGCATCCGGTAGTACTGGATCAGCGTCGCCAGCGTATTGATGGTCACCCCGATGGCAGTGTTCTGCATGATGATGGCTGGGCGCTTGCCGCCCATCCAGGCGCCGGCGCACAGCCCCATGCCCTCATCCTCCTTGTTGGAGGGGATATGGAAGATGTCGTCGCGCTGGTCGATCTCCTCGATCACACCGGCCAGCTGCTTGCAGGGCACGGTGGTGACGAAGGAGACGCCGTTGGCCGCCAGATCGTCAGCGATCCTCTTGTCTATGGTCATGGTTGGTTGCCTTTGCTTCGGGTGTCTTGTTTCTCGGGGTCAGGTGGTGCGGCAGACATGCACGGCGCAGGGCGCGTGGCGGACCACGCGGGCAGCCGTCGAGCCGAGGAAAAAATCGCTGAGACCCGGTTTGTGGGAGCCGACGACGATGCAGTCCATGCCGTGCTGCTGCGCGTATTCGACAATGGCGCGGTAGGACCGGCCCTTGACGATTTCTGTCGATACATCGCCATGATCTGCGGTTTTCTTTGTCAGCTGCAGACGGGCGTTGGCCAGGCCTTCGCGCAGGGTGTCCTCGTCGAGGTAGGTGCTGACGGATCCCTGTGGTGCCTCATAGACATGCAGCGCCGTGATCTGCCCGCCGGGATTACATAGGGTGGCGGCGGCCTTCAGCGTTGTCCCCGACACCCCGTGATCCAGAGCCATGGGAACCAGGATTTTGTCATACATCGTTGCTCTCCGTTTGTTAGGGGCGCGGGCTCAGGCCCAGGGGTCGAGGATGATCTTGGGCGCCGCCACCGCGCCGCTGCGCAGGTCGCGGAAGGCGGCGGCGCCCTCTGACAGCGGACGCAGCTCAGACCAGTCCAGCGGCCCGAGGCGGCCGTCAAAGATCGCCTGCGCGGTGTCGCGGAAGTCTTGCGCGGTATAGGTGTAGGTGCCGATGAAGGTGATTTCCTGCAGGGTCATGCGGCGGATATCCAAGCCGCCGGTGTCTTCGCCGAGGCCGACATGGGCTATCACCCCGCCGGGCGCGGCAGTGGCAGAGGCGGCGGCGCGGGTGGCGGCATAGCCCACCGCGTCCACCACCAGCGGCACCATGCCCTGAAACTCCGCCACCGCCTGTTGGCCGCAGCGATCTGTCAGAAAGGCACGTCGCGCTTCGTTTGGTTCCTGGATCGTGACGTCCTCCACCCCCATCGCGCTGAGCGCCAGCGCCGCCGCCAGCCCGATGGCACCGCCGCCGATCACCAGCGCGCGGCGTTCGGTGTCCGGGTGCAGCGCCTCCAGCGCCAGCCGGGCGGCGTGCCAGCTCACTGCCAGCGGCTCCGCCAGCGCGGCCTTTGCGAGCGGGACCGCGTCCGGCACGGTCACCAGATTGCGTTCCGGCATCGCCACGAACTGGGCAAAGGCGCCCTCGCGCGGGGGCATGGAGATGATCTGGCGGCTGGCGCAGAGGTTTTCGCGCCCCGATGCGCAGGCCGCACAACTGCCGCAGGTCACCAGCGGGTTGATTGTCACCCGTCTGCCCGCATCCGCCCCGTCCTCGATCACCCCGGCGGCTTCGTGCCCGAGGATCAGCGGTGCGGGCCGGCGGCTGTCGTGGCCTAGATAGGCGTGCATGTCCGACCCGCAGATGCCGGAGGCATGGATGCGGATCAGATGCTCGCCCGGCTGGCCCGCGGCCATCGGCATATCGCGGACGGCAAGCGTCTCAACCCCTTCATAAACCAAGGCTTTCATTTCGCGGTGAACCCCCCGTCAACCATCAGGATTTGCCCGGTGACATAGGCCGAAGCCTCCGAGCACAGGAACAAGAGCGGCCCGTCGAGATCGTCCAGCCGCCCGTTGCGGCCGATGCAGGTCTGCGCGGCGTTGCGGGCGGCGCGGGCGTCATCCTCGAACACCGCCTGGGTCAGCTCCGTCGGGAAGAAGCCCGGGCCGATCGCGTTGGCGGTGATGCCATGGGGCGACCAGGCCTCTGCCATGGCGCGGGTCAGCTGGCCGATCCCGCCCTTGCTGGCGCCATAGGCGATGCCGCCGGGAAAGGCGCGGGTTGTCTGGAGCGAGGCGAAATTGACGATCCGCCCCCAGCCCCGGTCCTTCATCGCAGGCACAAACGTTTGGCTAAGGAAGAAGGGCGCCGAGAGGTTCAGCGCCAGGGTGCGGTCCCAGCCTTCCGTGGTCACCTCATCCGCAGGCTGCCGCGTGTTGACGCCGGCCGCGTGGATCAGGATGTCCGGCGCGCCAAAAGGGTCGGTGACGGTGTCCCGCAGCGCCTCCATTGCGCTGCGGTCCGCCACATCCGCGACCGCGTAAGCCGCGCTTGGTCCGATCTCTGCACAAAGGCTTGCCAGCGCCTCCGCCCGGCGCGCCACCGCCACCACCTGCGCTCCGGCGGCGGCCAGCGCGATGGCCGCGCGCCGCCCCAGCCCGGAGCTGGCGCCGGTGATGCAGGCGGTCCGGCCCGTCAGATCGAACAGGGCGCGCGGGTCAGCCATTGGCGGTCAGGTCAAAGGTTTCGTCCGGGAAATACTTGGCCAGCCGCACATCAGCAGCGCGGGCGTGGCCTTCCATCCCTTCCAGCCGGGCAATGCGCGCTGTGGCCTCCGCCACCGGTTTCGAGCCTTCGCGGGTGGCGCGCTGCCAGGTGACGATCTTCATGTATTTGTGAACGCTGAGGCCGCCGGTATAGCTGGCCGCGCGCGAGGTCGGCAGCACGTGGTTGGTGCCCGCCGCCTTGTCCCCGTAAGAGACCGTGGTCTCCTCGCCCAGAAACAGCGAGCCGTAGCAGGTCAGCTGCTCCAGCCACCAGTCCAGATCCTCTGCCTGCACGGTCAGATGCTCGGGCGCGTATTCGTCGGAGCAGGCCGCCATATCCTCGCGGTCTTTGCACAGGATCACCTCGGCATAGTCGCGCCAGGCGGCGGCGGCGTTCTCGCGGTTCACCTCCGGCAGGTCGTCGATCAGCCCCGGCACCAGCCGCATGACGTCCTCGGCCAGGGCGCGATCGTCGGTCACCAGCCAGACCGGAGAGTTGTAGCCATGCTCGGCCTGACTCACCAGATCGGTGGCGACGATATGGGCGTCGGCGGTGCGGTCGGCCAGGATCAGGCTGTCGGTGGGGCCTGCGATCATGTCGATGCCGACGCGGCCGAACAGGATGCGCTTGGCCTCCGCGACGAACTGGTTGCCGGGACCGACCAGGATATTCGCCTTGGGCAGGCCAAAGAGGCCAAAGGTCATCGCCGCAACCCCCTGCACGCCGCCCATCGCCATGATCTTGTCGGCGCCGCAGATATAGGCGGCATAGACGATGGCGGGGGCCACGCCGACGCCCGGGCGCGGCGGCGAGCAGGCGGTGATGTGCTTGCAGCCCGCCACCTTGGCGGTGGTCACGGTCATGATGGCGCTGGCGATATGGCTGTAGCGCCCGCCCGGCACATAGCAGCCCGCCGCATCCACCGGGATCACCTTTTGCCCGGTGACGAAGCCGGGGGAGATTTCGGTCTCCACGTTCTGCATCGTGCTTTTCTGCAGCTCGGCAAAGCGGCGCACGTTGTCGTGGGAAAACCGGATGTCGGCCTTGAGCTTCTCCGGTACCTGCGCGCAGGCGGCTTCGATCTCCTCTGCCGTCAGCAGGACGTTACCCTCGTATTTGTCGAACTTCGCGGCATACTCCAGCGCCTTGGCATCGCCGCCGGCCTCAATGTCGTCCAGGATGCCTTGCACGATCTTATGGGTCTCGGACGCGTCCGACTTGGGGGTCAGGGCCGCCTTTTTCAGGTATTCACGGGTCATTTTCAGAGGGTCCTACTTGTAAATATCAGGAAGCAGCGTGGTCGAAATCGCGGGGATATAGGCGATCAGCAGCACCACGATCAGCATGGTCAGCACAAAGGGGATGGCACGGGCGGCGATCTTGAGGATGGACTCGCCGGTGATGCCGGAGACGACAAAGAGGTTCAGGCCCAGGGGCGGGGTGATAAAGCCGACCCCCAGCGCGGTGATCATCATGATGCAGAACTGGATTTCGTTCATGCCGATGTTGTCGGCGAGCGGCTTCAGGATCGGCGCCAGGATCACGATGTTGGGCGTCGTTTCCATCACGCAGCCGGCCGCAATCAGGATGCAGATCATCAGCAGGATCAGCACAGAGGGGTCATCGGTCAGCCCGGTCACAGCCGTCACAAACCCCTGCGGCACACCCATGATCGCCAGCGCCTCTGCCAGCGGCGCGGAGAAGGCGATGATCGGCAGGATCACCCCGTTCACCTTGGCTGAGCTGACCAGCATCGCGGGGAAATCCGCCAGTTTCAGGGTGCCGAGGACAAAGCCCATCAGGATGGTGACGACCACTGCCGTGGCGCCGGCCTCTGTCGGGGTCAGGCGGCCTGAGAAGATGCCATAGAAGATGATCCCCGGCACGATGAAGGCATACCAGCCGGATTTCAGCGACTGGCCCAGATTGCCCAGCCATTCACCGAACCCCATGTTGCCGCCGGTCTCATAAGTGTAAAGCCGGTTCATGATGATATTGGTGACCAGGATCGACACCAGAATGGCAATCCCCGGGATCAGCGCCGCCAAGAATAGGGTCGAGGCGGAAATGCCCAGCACCAGACCGATGATGATATAGGCGATGGAGGGCGGGATCAGGATGCCGGTACAGGCGCCCGCAGCCACCAGCGCGCAGGCATAGGGGCGGGGGTAGCCGCTTTCGACCAGCCGGTTGATGGTCATCCGTCCAACGGCGGCAGCACCGGCAGCGTCAGAGCCGGAGATCGCCGCGAACATGCCGCAGACCAACACCGTGGCAGAACCAAAGCCGCCCCGCGTCCAGCAGGTCAGCGCCTCTGCCACATCCAGAAATTTCTTGCTGAGGCCGGTGCGCACCAGCACGTCGCCGGTCAGGATGAACAAAGGCACCGCGGTCAGCGCAAAGGCATCAATGCCGGTGAACAGGCTTTCGCCGATGGCGCTCAGCGGCAGGTCGCCCGACATCACCAGCATGGTGATCGCCGCCGCGCCGATGGCGGCCCAGACCGGTACCGCCAGCGCAATCAGCGCCACGAACATGATCACCGGCAGGTAGAAGTCCCATCCCAGTTCGACCGTTTGATTGAGTGAATTCCACAGCATCGCTTAACGCCCCTCAATCAAACAGCTTGTCGCCTTCGAAGACGGGGGTGCCGTCGCGAAGGCTGCGCCAGTCGCGCAGGAAGGATTGCAAGAGCCGCCAGACCATCAGCGCAAAGCCCACAGGCACCGCCATCAGGAACCAGACCATCGAAATCCGCAGCCCGTGGCTGACCGATCCGAATTTGGCGGAGACCAGAACCGTCTCGAATGACCAGTAGAGCGCCACCAGCGCCACGATGAACATCACCAGATCGCCAAAGATATAGAGCAGCGCCTTGGGCCGTGGGCCGAGGTAGTGCATCAGCACATCAATGCGGATATGCGCACGTTCCTTGACCGCGGCGGCGGCACCGATCCAGGCCAGATAGATGAAGGAATAGCGGACGATCTCCTCGCCCCAGATCGAGGAGAAGGCAAACAGCTCGCGCCGGATCACCTCGATTGCCATGGTGATGACCAGCATCACGTAGAACACCAGAAGCAGCCAGCGCTCCGCGTTCTTGTCGATCGTTCGCAGGATCTGCATTGCCGTTCCCGTGGTTCAGGCGCACCCCCGCAACCAGCCCGGGAGACTGTTGCGGCGGCGGCTGTTGGAATAAGGACGGGCGGGGGGCTTCGCGATGCCCGCCCGGTCCGGCTCAGGCGTCGTGGACGAAGTATTTGCCCTGGGTGCCTGCGGCCTCCTCCAGCTTGGCGAAATTGTCCATTGAGCCTGCCAGCTCGGTCTTGAAGGAATCCCATTCGCTGCGCTGATAGCCGCCGGCCTCTTGCCATTCGCCCAGCTGATCGTCGCTGAGGCTATGGAATTCAACGCCTGCCTTGGTCAGTTCCGCCATCGCATAGGCGCGGGCGGAGGGCACTTTGGACAGGTTCTGATGCGCGGTCATTTCAGACCCCCACATCACGCCCTCCTGCACATCGGCGGACAGTGAATTGAACCATTCCAGATTACAGGAATAAACTTGGCTGTCCGGCACCGCCTGGGTAAAGGTCACATGGCTGAGAATATCCTTGAAGCCAAAGACATAGAGCGCCCCGACCGATGGATCGAGCGCATCCGCCACACCCTGTTTGATGGCCGATGGCGTCTCGCCCCAGGCCACCGGCGTCGGATTGGCGCCGACCATGCGGTAATACTGCTGAAGCATCTTCGAGCCTGGCACCCGGAATTTCACCCCGGCCATGTCACCGGGTGACATTACCGCGTTGCCACCCTTGCGCACCGCCACCACACGGGGGTCGATGTTCACATAGAACAGCGCCTTGAACCCTGCGGCCTCCACTTTCGGATGCACCTCCGAGTTCCAGAAATCTGAGGTCACCAGATTGGTGAACCGCTGGTTGGAACCGCAGAGATAGGGCATGTTGATCAGGTCTACGGTAGAGGCAAAGGGCGCGAAATTTGACAGCGAATGCTGCGCTGCCTGGATGGTGCCGCCCTGTACCTTCTGCACCAATGCGCCGCCCGCGCCGAGCTGGCCACCGGGGGCTAGCTTCACGTAGACCTTGCCGTTGGTGGCGTTCTGGATGTTTTCCTTCAGATCCAGCTGCATGATCGGATAGCTGCGCGAAGCGCCCAGCACATAGGCGGTTGCCACGGTCATGATATGCTCGGCAGCACCCTCACGTTCCTTTTCCTCCTTGGCGGTTTGCGCAACCGCCTCAGTGGACCAGAGCACACCGCCAGCCCCTGCGACCATCGCCGCAGTAAAAGAACCGGTCGAGGCCAGTTTCAGAAAATTGCGGCGCTCCGCAGATTTGAGGCCATCCTTGCCATTGGTCATTGTCTTCCTCCCTTGGAAATCCGTCAGCTGCCGTTTTGATTTTTCTGGTCAGCCTCTCGTTTGAGAATTGCCGCCACAAACAGAATGGAAGCAGCAAACAGGACCACCATTTCGCCGACATCGCCCAGGAAGCCGCCGCCGCCAAACGCGCCGAGGGCAACATTGGCAAAGAACACGACAAATACGCAAACAGACGCCATCAAAAACATCGCAAGATCCCGGTTTGTATCTCAACATCATTTGTAAGCGCTTACATCAATAATGCAAGCGCTTACATTGGTAGCTGGCAGCTGCCCCGATTTATGCTAACATACGCCAAAGACATGGCAGGTAAGACATGGGAAAAATCCCCTCAGCTCCAACACTTAACGATGTTGCCAAGGCGGCGGGCGTTTCCACCGCGACGGTGTCGCGCTGCCTGAATTCACCTGATCGGGTGATCAAGGCAACCCGCGACCGGGTGATGGAAGCGGTCGAATCGCTGGGGTACACGCCAAATTTCGCCGCGCGGGTGATGGCTGCCAAACGCAGCTTCACCATCGGGGCGATCATTCCCACCATGGACAACGCGATCTTTGCCCGCGGCCTGCAGGCCTTTCAGGACCAGCTGCGCGAGGATGGCTATACGCTTCTCGTCTCCAGCTCCGCCTACAGCCCAGACGTGGAGGAGGAGCAGATCCGGGCTTTGGTTGCGCGCGGGGCCGACGGTCTGCTGCTGATTGGCCATGAACGGGACGAGAAGATCTACCAGTATCTTGCGAAACATCAGGTGCCGGTTCTGGTGGCCTGGTCATATGCGCCCGACCTGCCTCAGATCTCCGTCGGCTTCAGCAATACCGGGGCCATGTATGAGCTGGCGCAGGCGGTGCTAACGGCGGGTCACCGTCGCATCGCCATGATCTCGGGTATCCGGCAAGGCAATGACCGGGCACAGAACCGCGTCAGCGGGGTCCGCGATGCCCTCCAGGCGCAGGGCTGCGATCCGCAGGCGCTGACATTGATCGAAACCCCCTACGAAATTGAAAAAGGCGCCAGGGCATTTGCTGAGTTGATGGCCCGTGATCCTCGTCCGACCGTGATCATGTGTGGCAATGACGTCCTTGCAGCCGGTGCGCTGGGCGAGGCGCATCGCCTTGGCATCGCGGTGCCGCAGGATGTCTCGATAACCGGCTTTGATGATATTGAACTGGCGGAGATCGTCAGCCCACCGCTGACGACGGTGCATGTTCCGCACCGTGAAATGGGGCGCAAGGCGGCTCAACAGCTGATCGCCATGGTTGAAGGCCGCTCCGACGGTCAGTCGATCTGCATCAACACAGCTGTTGTCAGACGGAACTCCCTGGCGCCGCCGCCTGCCGGATAGGGCTGCCGTCGAATCTGTGATACCGCGCGGTTTGGAAACAGATCTGCGGCGTCGACCATCGGGGCAGGGGCCGGCGACCACCGGTCCTAGCCACGGCGCAAAAAAAATCTGTTGCCATCGGCCGGTCTCTCATGGTCCAACTGCTGCACGACCCTGGCAATAAAGGCATTGCGCGCTGCTGTCCGGGTGAGCGGAGCCTTCTTCTGCTCAAAAACAGGCCGCCCCGCTGGCCTGTCGCGTGCAACTGGCTCCCTTCATGTGACCAAAGGCGGCGCGCCGCCATAGCCAAGGACAGAGCCATGCTGCACAACGATCAACTGGACCAATGGGACCGCGACAGTTTTTTCCACCCTTCCACGCATCTTGCCGAATTTGCCCGTGGAAACCTGCCGCAGCGGGTGGTGATCGGCGGCAGTGGCTGCCATATTGAGGATCGCGGCGGCAATCGGATGCTGGACGCCTTTGCCGGGCTTTACTGCGTCAACGTCGGTTATGGTCGCCCTGAGATTGCCGAGGCCATCGCCACCCAGGCCCGCGATCTGGCCTATTACCACTCCTATGTCGGCCATGGCACCGAGGCCTCGATCACCCTCGCCAAGATGATCATGGACCGGGCGCCCAATCACATGTCGAAAGTCTATTTCGGCCTTTCCGGGTCCGACGCGAATGAAACCAACATCAAGCTGATCTGGTATTACAACAACATCCTCGGCCGCCCGGAAAAGAAAAAGATCGTCTCCCGCTGGCGGGGCTATCACGGATCCGGGCTGATGACGGGGTCGCTGACCGGGTTGGAGCTGTTTCACAACAAATTCGATCTGCCGCTGGCGCAGGTGGTGCATACCGAGGCGCCATATTACTTCCGCCGTGCGGATCGCAGCCAGAGCGAGGCCGATTTTGTCGCCCATTGCGTAGCTGAGCTTGAGGCGCTGATCGAGCGGGAGGGGGCCGACACCATCGCGGCCTTTATCGGTGAGCCGGTGCTGGGCACCGGGGGCATCGTGCCGCCGCCTGCCGGGTACTGGCCCGCCATTCAGGCGGTACTGGAGCGCCACGATATCCTGTTGGTCGCGGATGAGGTGGTGACCGGTTTTGGCCGGTTGGGCACGATGTTCGGCTCTGATCACTACGGCATGCGACCCGATCTTATCACCATCGCCAAGGGGTTGACCTCAGCCTATGCGCCGCTGTCGGGCTCTATCGTGTCAGACAAGATGTGGCAGGTTCTGGAGCGCGGCACAGATGAGAACGGCCCGATTGGTCATGGCTGGACGTATTCGGCGCATCCCATCGGCGCCGCCGCTGGCGTGGCCAACCTCAATCTGATCGACCAGCTCGGACTTGTCGAAAACGCCGGTGCCATCGGCGCCTACCTCAATGATGAGATGCGCAAGGCGCTGGGAGACCATCCCAATGTGGGCGACGTGCGCGGCGAGGGGATGCTCTGCGCGGTGGAATTCGTGGCCGACCGCGATGATCTCCGTTTCTTCGACGCCAGTGACAAGATCGGACCGCAGATCGCGGCCAAACTGTTAGAGCAGGACAGCGTGATTGCGCGGGCGATGCCGCAGGGGGATATCCTCGGCTTTGCGCCGCCGTTCTGCCTGACCCGGCAGGAGGCAGATCAGGTGGTCGCGGCAACGCACCGGGCCGTCACTGCGGTTCTGGGCTGAGGGCAGGAAGGGAGATACAAAATGGTCAAGCCAAATACCCCGTTTGAGCAATCCGAATACCAGCAGCGGCTGGCCAAGACCCGGGCCGCCATGGCTGCCGCCGGTCTGGATGCGCTCTTTGTCACCGATCCCTCCAATCAGGCCTGGCTCACCGGCTATGACGGCTGGTCCTTCTATGTCCATCAGGGGGTGATCGTCACCCATGACGATGACCCGATCTGGTGGGGGCGGCATATGGACATGATGGGGGCCCGCCGCACCTGCTGGATGGCTCAGGACAGGCTTCTCGGCTACGGCGATCACTATGTTCAATCAATCGACCGCCATCCGATGCAGGATCTGGCCGAGCGGCTGCGCGCGCAGGGGCTTGAGGGCGCCCGCATCGGTGTCGAGATGGAGAATTACTACTATTCAGCCAAGGCACATGCGGTACTGGCGGCAGAGCTGCCTCAGGCCGACCTTCAGGACGCAACCGGAGTGGTCAACTGGCAACGGCTGATCAAAACCGAGGCTGAGCTGACCTTCATGCGCAAGGCCGCGCGGATCACCGATCGGGTGATCCAGACCGCCATCGACCGCGCCGAACCCGGGGTGCGCAAAAATGATCTGGTCGCGGATATTATTTATGCGGGCATCACCGGCGTGGGCGACGACTGGGGGGATTATCCCGCCATCGTGCCGCTGACCCCTTCGGGGCTGGATGCCACCGCGGCGCATCTGACATGGGACGGCACCCCGATGCGCGCGGGCGAGGCAACGTTCTTTGAACTCTCCGGCTGCTATCGCCGCTATCATGCGCCACTGTCGCGCACGGTCTTCCTCGGCACTCCTCCGGCGGAGATGCTGCGAACCGAGGCTGCCCAGATCGAAGGCATCGCCGCCGGTATCGAGGCGGCGCGCGCAGGCAATCGCACCTGCGACATTGCCGATGCCTTTATGGCGGTGATGGCCAGACACGGCATCGAACGTTCTGGCCGCATGGGCTACCCGGTTGGCCTGTCCTACCCGCCGGACTGGGGCGAACGAACGGCGTCGATCCGCAGCGAAGACACCACCGTGCTGCAACCGGGCATGGTGTTCCACTTTATGCCGGCGCTTTGGATGGACAGCTGGGGGCTTGAGACCACCGAAACCCTGCTGATCCGCGACACCGGCGCCGCCGAACCGCTCTGCACAGTGGAGCGGAAACTGTTCATAAAAGGATGAGCCGGTGATTGATGAGACCACCCGGATCCTGTCGGATCTCATTGCCTTTCCAACGGTCTCGGCTGACAGCAATCTGGAGATGATTGCCTATCTTGCCAACCGGCTTGAGGACTGCGGCGCCAGTGTTGATGTGCTGTTTGATGCCAGCGGTCAGAAGGCAAATCTCTTCGCCACGCTTGGCCCGGACGCCGATGGCGGGATCGTGCTGTCAGGCCATAGCGATGTGGTGCCGGTGACCGATCAGGACTGGATCAGTGACCCCTTCACGATGGTGGAGCGCGACGGGCGGCTCTACGGACGCGGCACCTGCGACATGAAAGGTTTCATCGCGGCGACCCTCGCCATAGCGCCGCAGTTCGCCGGGCAGATCGGCAAGCGTCCCCTGCATTTCGCCTTTACCTACGACGAGGAGGTGGGCTGCGTCGGTGCCGGTCATCTGGTTCAGACGCTGCGCGACCGCGAGATCAGGCCACGACTGGCCCTGATCGGTGAACCGACAAGTATGCGCATCATTGAGGGCCACAAAGGCTGCCACGAATACACCACACGTTTTCAGGGACTTGAGGGTCACGGGTCGGATCCGTCACGAGGGGTCAATGCGGTGGAATACGCGGTGCGCTATGTCAGCCGCCTGCTCGATCTGCGCCTGGATTTGCAGCAGCGTACCCCGCCGGACAGTCGATTTGATCCGCCCTGGACCACGCTGAACATCGGTGCGCTCAACGGTGGCAGCGCGCATAATGTCATCGCATCAAAGGCGCAGGTCGATTGGGAGATGCGTCCGGTCCAGCAGGCCGACGCCGACCATGTGAAGGACACGATGGCACGCTATTGCCACGATGTTCTGCTGCCTGCCATGCGCGCGGTCTACCCCGAGGCCAGCATCGACACCGAGGTGGTGGGAGAGGTGGCAGGGCTGGTCCCCACCACGCGGAATGAGGCCCGCGACATCATGGCGGAGCTGCTGGGCAGCAAGAGCGCGGATCTGGTGCCCTTCGGCACCGAGGCGGGCTTGTTTCAGGCGCTGGGTATGGATGTGGTCGTCTGCGGGCCAGGGTCCATCGCGCAGGCGCATAAGGCGGATGAATACCTCGCCATTGACCAGCTCGGGCAATGCCTCAGCGTGCTGGACCAGCTGGCAGCGCGGCTGGCGGACTGACGCTAGCCCGCGATCGAAGCACCGGCATCATGGCCGGGGTGCCAACGCCGATTGCAGCGCGCGGTATGATGCCTTGGGGGTGCGGGTCAGCGTGTCGAAATCCACATGTATCAGCCCGAACCGTTTCTCATACCCCAGCGCCCATTCGTAATTGTCCAGAAGCGACCACAGGAAATAGCCCTGCACCGGCACGCCATCCGCAATGGCACGGCGCACCGCGTCCAGATGGTCATCGACAAAGGCAATCCGGGCGTCGTCCGGCACGGTGCCATCTGTCACCATATCCGCGTTGGCCATGCCGTTTTCGGTCACGATCAGCGGCAGATCGCCTGTATAGTCGCGCGCCGTCCGGGTCAAAAAATCATAAAGCCCCTGCGGATAGATCTCCCATCCCATCTGGGTCTTGGGCAGCGGGCCATCGACCTCGGCGTAATGGGGCCAGGCGCCGCTGCCCGGCGCAATCAGCTTGCGGGTATAGTAGTTGAGGCCGCACCAGTCGACGGGGGCTGAGATGGTTGCAAAATCATCCTGCCAGCCGTGCGGCAGATGCGGTTCCAGCCCTTCCAGCGCCAGATCCGGGTAGCGCCCGTGAAAGGCACCGCCAAGGAAAAAGCCATTGTAGATCGCATCATAGCGCGCAGCGGCCTGCCGGGCGGCCTCGCTGTTGTCGGCGGGGGCTGCCCATTCCAGATTGAACACGGCGCCAAGGTTCTCCATGCCAAGGCCGCGCATCGTTTCGATGGCGGTGCCATGGGCTACCATCACATGGTGCATCGCCCGCGCCGTTGCCCGGATATCACGCAGGCCGGGCGCATGATGGCCAAGGAAATGCGACAGCCAGCCTACGCACCATGGTTCATTGATCGGCGCCGCGGAATACATCCGGTCGCCAATGCGGCCCATGATGACCGCGGTAAAGTCGCCAAACCATTTGGCGATATCGGCGTTGCGCCAGCCTCCCATATCGGCCAGCGCCTGAGGCAATTCCCAGTGGTAGAGCGTCACGCAGGGTTTCAGCCCCCGCTCCAGCATCGCATCCGTCAGCCGGTCGTAGAAATCCAGCCCGTCGGGGTTGGGTGTGCCACGCCCCTCGGGCAGAACCCGCGCCCAGCTGGTGGAGAACCGGTAGCAGTCAAACCCGGCAGCCGCCGCCAGATCCAGATCCTCAGCGTAGCGGTGGTAATGATCGCAGGCGCGCTGGCCGTGCTCGGCTCGCACTACATTGCCGGGGGTGGCGGCGAAACTGTCCCAATGGGTCGCCCCGGCGCCGCCAAACCCGTGTCCTTCGATCTGATAGGCTGAGGTTGCCGCGCCAAAGAGAAAACCCTCGGGGAAGTCCTGGCGGCTGTTGCGTAACATGGCGGCTCTCCTGATTGGATGGTGCGGGCAGCGGTGAGTCTAGCGCGACGGCGCAGGCCCGGTGGAGCGGCCAACCGTCAGCTGCGCTTCCAGCAGGCGTGTCAAAGGGGCGTCACCCGGATCGCGGATCTGCGCCAGCAGCAGGTCGGCCAGCTGTCGGCCGGCCTCCTGCACAGAAGAAAGCGTCGCGGTGAATTGCGGCAGCTCATCGCCATTGCGCAGATAGGAGAGATCATCGTCATGGGTGATCACCGAAATATCGCGCCCCATCTGGCGCCCCGAATCCTCGATTGCGCGGCGCACACCCATCGCCGGGATGATCGACGACACCAGATAGGCGGTGGGCGGATCGGCCATGGCCTGAGTGTGTACGACGGTGCGGTGACCGTAGCTCTCGGTCATTTCCTCGGCAAACATCAGCGCGGGATCCAGGGGGATGCCCGCTGCGGTCAGCGCGCATTCGTAGCCTGCGCGACGGCGCCATGCGAAATCCATGCTCTCCAGACCATTGACCAGACAGATCCGCCGATGCCCGAGATCGAGCAGGAATTGTGTCGCCCGTTCAAAGGCGCTTTTGTTGTTCACATCCAGCCAGCTGTACGGCCCCTCCAGATCGGAGGCCCGGCCATGCACCGCAAAAGGCAGGCCAATATCGCGCAACAGTGCAATCCGCGGGTCCGACATGCGCGGCGCATGCAGCACGATGCCATCGACGTTCCGCTTCGCCGCCATCTCGCGATAGGCCTTTTCCTGTTTGCTGTCCTCGACCAGCGACAGCACCATGTCATAGCCGGCCTTGGCGTAGCTCTCGCCCGCTCCGGCGATGAAATCGCCAAAGATCGGGTTCACCATCTCATGCTGCGATGACAGCGGAATCACATGGCCGATGGCCATTGCCCGCCCGGTTGCCAGCGCCTTGGCGCGGGTGTTGGGGCGGTAGTTGTGCTGCTCCGCCGCCGCCGCAACCCGCCTGCGGGTGGCTTCGCTTACTTCGGGAAACCCATTCAACGCACGGCTGACCGTTGTCTGTGACAGGTTCAGATGGGCGGCCAGTTCCTTCAGATTCATACGGAAAGTCTCCAAAGCGCTTTGATATTTCGGGCGCATATCGCAACGCAGTGCTCATGCTCAGGTAGTTATGGCAGGGGTGAGGTGAGGCTGGCAAGGGCCGTTTGAATTAAGAGATAAGAGGTGTTTCTTGGTAATTTGTTGACAGCGCCGCGCGAATCTAGAAGTGTAGCGAAATCCAAAGCGCTTTGGATAACCGGATCAAACAGGATCTGGCAGGGCGTTGTGATTATCGGGAGGAAATATCATGAAACGCAGGCTTACTGCCGCTGCGGGCGTGTTGGCATTGACAGCCGGACTTGCGCAGGCCGACGGGGCGCTGACCTTTCCGGTCGGTGAGGGAGAGTTCAACTGGGACAGCTTCGAGGCGCTAAAGGCGACCGATCTTGCCGGTGAACAGGTCACCGTCTTCGGACCCTGGCTTGGCCCCGATCAGGCACTGGTCGAGAAAGTGCTGGCCTATTTTGCCGAGGCTACCGGCGCCGATGTGCGTTACACCGGCTCCGACAGTTTCGAACAGCAGATCGTCGTGGACGCCGAGGCCGGCTCCGCACCCAACATCGCCGTCTTCCCGCAGCCGGGACTGGTGGCGGACATGGCGCGGCGCGGCTTTATCTCGCCTCTGGGCAGCGACACCGCCGACTGGGTGCGTGAAAACTACGCCGCTGGCGACTCCTGGGTCGATCTCAGCACCTTCAAGGGGCCGGATGGCAACGAGGATCTCTTTGGCCTGTTCTACAAGGTCGATGTGAAATCCCTTGTCTGGTACGTGCCTGAGACCTTTGAGGATTTCGGCTACGACGTGCCGCAGTCGATGGAAGAGCTGAAGGCGCTGACCGATCAGATGGTCGAGGATGGCAATACGCCCTGGTGTATTGGTCTGGGGTCCGGTGGCGCCACGGGCTGGCCTGCGACTGACTGGGTCGAGGATATGATGCTGCGCACCCAGGACCCGTCCGTCTATGACCAATGGGTCAGCAACGAAATCCCCTTCACCGATCCCCGCGTCATCGGTGCGATTGAGGAATTTGGGCATTTCGCCCGCAATGACGCCTATGTTTCGGGCGGGGCAGGGGCGGTGGCCTCCACAGATTTCCGCGACAGCCCCAAGGGCCTTTTCGCCAGCCCGCCGCAATGTCTGATGCACCGTCAGGCGTCCTTCATCCCTGCCTTCTTCCCCGAAGGCACCGAGGTGGGGCTGGATGCGGATTTCTTCTACTTCCCGGCCTATGAGGAAAAGGATCTGGGCAGCCCGGTTCTGGGGGCAGGCACCCTGTGGTCGATCACCAACGACAGCAAGGGCGCGCGCGCCTTGATGGAATTCCTGAAATCCCCTATCGGACATGAGGTCTGGATGGCGCAGCAGGGCTTCCTGACCCCGCACAAGGGCGTCAACACCGACCTTTATGCCACTGATACGCTGAAAAAGATGGGCGATATCCTGTTGTCCGCAGACACCTTCCGCTTTGACGCATCGGATCTGATGCCCGGCGCGGTCGGCGCGGGTTCCTTCTGGACAGGCATGGTCGGCTACGCTGGCGGCACCCCGGCAGAAGAGGTCGCGGCCGAGATCCAGTCCTCCTGGGATGCTTTGAAATAAGTCACAGGTGCGGGCTGCCTCTACCCGGTCGGCCCGCACCATTTGCAGTTTTCCCATCGAAGATCCGCGCCGATCTGCCCGCCTGCGTTGCTGCCGGGGGCTGATCTGCCCACTCCACCCCACCGCGAAGGGAGTTTCTCATGCACCCAGCCATTCAGGGCCTGCTCACAATCGCCTTTGGCGTCGGAGGGTGTGTCGGCTATTTCTACTTCTCCAATCTGGTGCTGGACCGGGTGATCTTTCCGGCACGCGGTGCGCATATCGCCCGCAATATCCGCCGCGCCAACATGATCCGACCCTGGCTGTTCCTGTTGCCCGCCTTGCTGGCGCTGGGGCTTTATCTGGCCTATCCGGTGGTCGAGACGCTGCGCCTTTCTGTCAGCGAACGCCTGCCCGGTGGCGGATCTGAATTCGTCGGCCTTGCCAACTACCAGCAGATGCTGGCCGAGGCGAAATTCTGGGAAGCGCTCAAGAACAATTTCCTGTGGCTTCTCGTGGTGCCTGCCGCCTCGACCGCCTTCGGCCTGCTGGCCGCACAGCTGACGGACCGGCTGGCCTGGGGCAATATCGCGAAGTCGCTGATCTTCATGCCGATGGCGATCTCCTTTGTCGGGGCTGCGGTGATCTGGAAACTGGTCTATGACGCCCGCCCCGAGGGCACCGAGCAGATCGGCGTTCTGAACGCGCTCTACATCTATTTCGGCGGCGACGGGCCGATGCAGTGGCTGACCATCCCGTTCTGGAACAACTTCTTCCTGATGATGGTGCTGATCTGGATCCAGACCGGTTTTGCCATGGTGATCCTGTCGGCAGCCCTGCGCGGCATCCCCGAAGAAACCGTTGAAGCCGCCATCGTGGATGGGGCCGGACCGTTTCAGATCTTCTTCAAGATCAAGGTGCCGCAGATCATGGACACGATCGTCGTCGTCTGGACCACCATCACCATCGTTGTGCTCAAGGTCTTTGACATCGTCTTTGCCATGACCAACGGCCAGTGGGAGACGCAGGTTCTGGCCAATTACATGTACGACAAACTGTTCCGCGCCAATGACTGGGGCGTCGGCTCCGCCAGCGCCATGGTCATCATGCTTCTGGTCCTGCCGATCCTGGTCTGGAACGTCTACAACGCCCGCCGCGAAATGCGCTGAGGAGAGACCGCCATGACAATGATTGCCGGACAAAAACCTGCGCTGACCTGGGCCTTACGCCTTTCTGTGGTGCTGCTCGTAGGGCTGTGGCTGTTCCCGACGCTGGGCCTCTTGGTGTCCTCCTTCCGCACCGCCGATCAGATCGCGACCAGCGGCTGGTGGCGCGCGATGTTCCCCAGTGAACAGAACCTGACCCTGCGCATTGACCCGCCCAGCGAACAGCTGCGACAGGGAGATCTCTTTGTGATTGAGGGCCGCCTCTTTGCCGAAGACACCAGCAGCGAGATTTCCGCCTGGGGCACCTCGGCGCGCGAGCCTGCCGCCTATCAGCCCGGTGAAACGGCCGAGCTGCGCCGTGGCGGCACCCTGTCGGTTGCGGCAGATGGCGCCTACCGGTTCGAAAGCACCGAGGAAATCAGCGGCAAACGCGGCCCCCGGGTGTTTGTCACCGCAACCGTGCCGCCGGAATTCACGCTGGAAAACTATGAAACAGTGCTCATCTCTGGCAATTCAACCGACAATATGGCCAAGGCATTTTTCAACACGCTAACCGTCACCATTCCGGCAACCATCATCCCGATCCTTGTTGCCGCCTTCGCGGCCTATGCGCTGGCGTGGATGGAATTTCCGGGCCGCGCCCTGCTGGTGGCGGCCATCGTTGGCCTGCTGGTGGTGCCATTGCAACTGGCGCTGATCCCGCTGCTGAAATTCCACAATGAGATCGGCATCGGCAAAGGCTACATCGGCGTCTGGATGGCCCACACCGGCTTTGGCCTGCCGCTCGCGATCTACCTTTTGCGCAACTACATGGTCGGCATTCCACGCGATATCATCGAAAATGCCCGTGTCGATGGCGCGACCGATTTCATGATCTTCACCCGCATCATCCTGCCGCTGTCCTTTCCGGCGCTGGCCTCATTTGCAATCTTCCAGTTCCTGTGGACCTGGAACGACCTTCTGGTGGCCATGGTGTTCCTGATCGACGCCACCGGGGAAACCACCGTGATGACCAAGCAGATCGTTGAGCTGCTGGGCACCCGTGGCGGCAATTGGGAGATCCTCGCAACCTCCGCCTTCGTCTCGATTGCGGTGCCGCTCGGTGTCTTCTTTGCCATGCAGAAATACCTCGTCCGTGGCCTCCTTGCAGGCTCGGTCAAGTGACGTGATCCGCAGGCCGGATCACACCGGTCCTGCCTCTTACTCTACAGACTATGGAAACAGCTGATATGAACGCTCAAGCTCAACTCGACCCGGCACAGGTTCTCGCCGCTGACCCCGATTGGTGGCGCGGTGCAGTGATCTATCAGATTTACCCGCGCAGCTATCAGGACAGCAACGGCGATGGCATCGGTGACCTCAGAGGCATCACCCAGCGCCTGCCGCATATTGCTTCGCTTGGGGTGGATGCGATCTGGATCTCGCCGTTCTTCACATCCCCGATGAAGGATTTCGGCTATGACGTCTCCGACTACTGCGACGTTGATCCGATGTTCGGCAGCCTGTCCGACTTTGACCAGCTGGTCGCAACGGCGCACGGCCTGGGCCTGCGGGTGATGATTGATCTTGTGCTGTCGCATACCTCTGACCAGCACCCGTGGTTCGGCGAAAGCCGCCAGAGCCGCGACAATGCCCGCGCTGACTGGTACGTCTGGGCCGACCCGCAGCCCGATGGCACGCCGCCGAACAACTGGCTGTCGATCTTTGGCGGCTCTGCCTGGCAATGGGATCCCCGGCGGGAACAGTATTACCTGCACAACTTCCTTGTCTCGCAGCCGGATCTGAATTTCCATTGCCCCGCCGTGCAGGACGCGCTGTTGGATGTGACCCGCTTCTGGCTGGAGCGCGGCGTTGATGGCTTCCGTCTGGATACCATCAACTTCTATTTCCACGACGCTGAGCTGCGGTCGAACCCGGCCCTGCCGCCAGAGCAGCGCAATGCCACCATCGCGCCCTCGGTAAACCCCTATAATCACCAGGAACATCTCTACTCAAAGAACCAGCCGGAAAACCTGGCCTTCCTTGGCCGGTTCCGCGCGCTTCTGGATGAATACCCGGCCAAGGCGGCCGTGGGCGAGGTGGGCGACGCGCAGCGCGGTCTTGAGATCATGGGCAGCTACACGGCAGGCAACAGCGGCGTTCACATGTGCTACGCCTTTGAGCTCCTGGCCAAGGATGTGCTGACCGCCTCCCGGCTGGCCGAAGTCTTTGCCGAGGTGGACCGCGTTGCGGCCAGCGGCTGGGCCTGCTGGGCGTTTTCCAACCACGATGTGATCCGCCACAGCAGCCGCTGGGATCTCAGCCCGGAGGCGCAGCGCCTGTTCACCACCATGATGATGTGCCTGCGCGGCACCACCTGCATCTATCAGGGCGAGGAGCTGGGCCTGCCAGAGGCAGACATCGCCTTTGAAGATCTGCAGGACCCCTATGGCATTGAGTTCTGGCCCGAATTCAAGGGCCGCGACGGCTGCCGTACGCCAATGGTCTGGGAACCGTCAAACAGCGCAGGCGGCTTCAGCGAAGGCAAGCCATGGCTGCCCGTCTCGCCCGAGCATCTCAGCCTGAGCGTCGCCAGTCAGGAAGCCGACCCGCAGGCCATGCTGCACCACTACCGCCGCGCCATCGCCCTGCGCAAGGCACATCCGGCGCTCGCGGTGGGCACTCATGACCAGCTGCGGGCAGAGGGCAATGTCGCCTTCTTCACCCGTCAGGACCGTGACGAGGTGATCTTCTGCGCTTTCAATCTGGGGGACACCCCGGCAGAGATCACCCTGCCGGAGGGCACATGGCGCAGGCCCGACACCGACATCGCCCTGGCCGACCTGCCGCAAAGCGGCGCCCGTGTCGCGCTGGCACCGTGGCAGGCCTGCCTTGCGGTGCGGGTCTGACAGAAACGACGAGCAGGGGAGGGACCAGTAGATGGCAAACCTGAAATTGACCAATGTCGCCAAGACCTACGGGGGCGGCGTCGAGGTCCTGAGAGATATCAATCTCGATATCAAACAGGGGGAGCTGATCGTCTTTGTCGGCCCCTCCGGCTGCGGCAAATCCACCCTGCTGCGGATGATCGCGGGGCTGGAGCGGATCAGCGGCGGCACGCTGGAAATCGACGATGCGGTGATGAATGATATCCCGCCCGCCCAGCGGGGCATCGCGATGGTGTTCCAGTCCTATGCGCTCTATCCGCATATGACCGTTCGCGACAACATGGCCTTTGCGCTGAAAATCGCCAAGAAAAGCAAGCCTGAGATCGACGCCGCCATCGACCGCGCCGCCAAGATCCTGCAGCTGGAGCCTTATCTCGACCGCCTGCCCAAGGCGCTGTCGGGCGGGCAGCGCCAGCGGGTCGCCATCGGTCGCTCCATCGTGCGTGATCCGAAGGTCTATCTCTTTGACGAGCCACTCTCAAATCTGGACGCGGCCCTGCGGGTCGCCACAAGGATCGAAATCGCCCAGCTGAAAGAGGCGATGCCGGACAGCACCATGATCTATGTGACCCATGATCAGGTGGAGGCGATGACGCTGGCCAGCCGCATTGTGGTTCTGGCCGACAAAGGCATCGCACAGGTCGGCACGCCACTGGAGCTGTACCAGCGCCCGGAGAATGAATTTGTGGCCCAGTTCATCGGCTCGCCCGCAATGAACCTCATTCCCGGCACTGTGATCGCCACTGGCCCACGCACCACCGTGCGGCTCAACAGTGGGGAAGAGGTCATCGCCGATATCCCCACGACCGACGCCGATCAGGGGCTCGCGGTGAATGTCGGCGTCCGGCCCGAGGATCTGGTCGAAACCGGCACAGGCGGCGCGCTGATCGACAGCCGCGTCGATATTGTGGAGGCTCTGGGTGAGGTGACGGTGCTCTACATCGCCGCAGGTGAGGGCAAGGATCCCCTGATTGCGAAACTCCCCGGCATTCACAAGGGGTTGCGCGGCTCCTCTGTGCGGCTCTACGCCGACCCGGCCAAGCTGCATCTGTTCCACAACGGCCAGTCGCTGCTCTATCGTTGAGCGGTGCGGGCGGCAGGCGGGCTTATTTCTGCAACACGGTGCTGCGCCATTCTTCGATAAAACGCGCCCGTTTCAGCCGGTCCAGAAACACCAGCAGCCCCGGTCCCATCTGGATCGGGCGCAGCGCCGCCTCGGGGCTGGCGGCCCCGGTTGGATACCTTGGGAACGGATAGGCCGGATCGCGGCTGCTTCCCCAGGCCGCGCGCAGCAGATGGTCGATAAAGGCGCCGGCCAGATCCGGCCGCTCAGCCCCCTTCAGAACCACTGCGGTGCGCAGCATCATGTTGGTGTAATCCTGCGGATCCACGATTTCGATCCGATCCGCCAGATCATCCCGCGCGCGGGCGTAGCTGCCCAGCACGTTATAGGCAATCGCCAGATCTCCCCGCGCGACCGCCTCGATCATCTCGCTGGAACAGCAATAGAGCCGCAGGTCAAGACTGCCGAAAATCTCCATCATCCGCCAGAAACTCTCTGAGGTGCGCAGATCCTGCGTCGCAAACAGATAGCCAAGGCCGCTGGTCTCGACATCATAGGTGCCGATGCGGCCCCGGAACCGGTTGGGGTATCGCCGTAAGAGCGACATCAGCGCCTGCCGGCTGCGCGGCATCTCCAGCCCCTCAAAGGCCGCCGGAGACAGCACAATCGACGCAGGCTCCTGCGAGAAGGCAAAGACATGGTCGCGCCAGTTGCCCCAGACCGGCAGCTGCGCCGTCGTGGTGGAGCGGTGCGCCAGTGTATAGCCGTCATTGGCCAGTTTGGTCTGCAAATCCAGCGCCGAGGAAACGGCCAGATCAAACGGCGCGTTCTCCTCCACGACCGCCCGCATCAGCTCGGCACTGCTGACAGCAACATAGTCCACCACCACGGTCGGTCGCGTCCGCAGGAAGCTATCGACAAGCGGCGCCAGCAGATCGGTGTCTGTGGTTGACAGAACCCGCAGCAGATCCGGTGCCGCCTCGGCTGCGGCAGGCCCAAAGCGACGACGATCTTCGATTTCAAACGCCTGCGCTGCGATCCCCAGCTGAACAAGCGCCAGTAGCGCCAGACACAGACCCCGCACCGGGCGGCTCACGACAGCGGAAAATACAAGGATACGCATGATCCCTCCCGTCTTGGGGCCGCCGCTGGCGGGCCGGTGGTGGCCTCGCTGGGGGCAATGCTCAGCCGTCCGCCATGGGCCTCAACCACCTCGCGCGCGATGGTAAGGCCAAGACCGGAGCCGATGGTGCCTTCGGCGTTTGTGCCACGGGCAAACCGCGCGGTCAGCGCGTCGGTGTCGCCATCCGGAAACCCACCAGCCTCATCGATGATGCTCAGCCGCAGCGCCTGTCCCTCCCGGCGCAGGATCACCTGCACGTCGCTTTCGCCCGGCGCATATTTGATTGCATTGTCCAAGAGGTTGCGCACCGCGTTCTGGATCAGGATCGGATCACCCGACAGGGCCGGTGTCTGCGGCAGGTCGCAATGCAGCGCGATATCCTTCAGCTCGGCAATCGGACGAAGCCGGTTCAGAAGCTCCCGGCAGAGGGCCCCCAGATCCACCTCTTCGCGCAAGAGGCTGTCAGTGCGAAAGGTCACCATCGCATGATCCAGCAGCTGACCCGCCGCGCGCGAGCTTTCGTCAATTGCGCGGATCATCTCGCGCAGCGAGGCGCGGTTTTCGTCCCGCTCAACCCGGCGCAGCGTGATCTCCGCCTGCGTGCGCACAGTGGCCAGCGGCGTGCGCACCCGGTGCGCGGCCTCGGCGATGAAATCCTCCGACCGAGACAGCGAAATCCGCAGCCGGTCGATAAACCGGTTGAGCGAGGACACCAGCGGGATCATCTCCGAGGGCACGGGCCTGCGCACCGGGCGCAGATCCTTGGGCCCGCGCCGCGACACCGCCCCGGCAAGTTCGGCCAGCGGCCGCACACTGGATTGCGCCGCCCAGATCGCGAGGACTGCGGCAATGACAAAGAAACCGACCCCCAGCTGCAAGGCGCGGCGTGTCAGCTGCGCCAGCTGCGCCGATTGCCCCTCGCGGGTCTGCGCCACCGAAATAATCAGGTCGGATGCCTGCCCGCCCAGCGAAACCCGCCGCGCCAGCGTCACCATCCGAATGCTGTCGCCCTTGTAGCTCAGCGTTTGAAACCGGGGCGCCCCCTGTCGCGGCAACGGGTCGGGTCGGGGCAGGTCGTCGTAACCGGTCAGCACCAGCTGATCCTGCGCGACGCGATAAAATACCCGGTCATTGCTGACGTTGCCCAGCATCGACAGCGCCGCATAGGGGATATCCACTGTCACATCGCCCGAGCGGACCGAAACGGAATCCATGATCGAGGTGGCCGAGGCCTGTAGAATGCTGTCATGGGTCTGCTGCGACACATCGCGGGTGAAGACCAGCACGATAAAGAACAAGAGCGACGCCAGAAAGGCCGCACTCCCCACCAGTTGCAGCGTGAGACGCCGCCGGATCGACCCACTGGTGCGGATGGCCTCGCTCATGCAAGCGACATCCGGTAGCCAAGGCCGCGCACCGTGGTGATCTCCACCTCAGATCCGGCCAGATGCTTGCGCAGCCGCGCCACATAGACCTCGATCGCATTTTCCGAAACGTCCTCCTCATAGGAGAACAACCGGTCCACCAGTTTCGACTTGGAAAAGATACGGTCCGGCGCGTTGATGAAAATCTCCAGCAGCCGCAGCTCCTTGTTGCGCAGCGATACGGTTCTGCCGCCCACCGTCAGGGTTCCGGCAAGCGGATCAAAGATCAGCGCACCGAATCGTTTCTGGTTGGAACTGCCGCCACCATGGCGCCGCAGCACCGCCCGGCAGCGCGCCTCCAGCTCGGAAAAATCAAAGGGTTTGGTGATGTAGTCATCCGCCCCCAGATCCAGCACACCAACCCTGTCCGACACCTCGGACCGTGCCGTCAGCACGATCACCGGCGTTGTGCCCTGACGGTTGCGATGGGATTTCAAGAAGCTGCGGCCATCCCCGTCTGGCAACATAATATCCAGTAAAATCAAATCGTAATCCGCGGTCGCCGCATAGTCATCCGCCACCGCAAGATCGGGGGCGTGATCCACCACATGGCCATCCATCCGCAGCCGGTCCTCGACGGCGGCCGCAAGGCTCAGATTGTCTTCAACCAGCAAGAAGCGCATGGGAGTCCATTCATCCAGGTGGCCGGGCAGGTGGCGGCTGCATCGGGTGTGACAGGTTTGTGTCAGCTTAACGTGTTCCCTTCCAGTCATGAGCGGCCAAGCCGCCATTTGTCAAATGGGAGGACAAACAGATGAAAACGACTTTGACCCGGCGCGCCCTGATGGCGGTGACCGCTGCGACACTGGCCTTTGCGGCGCCGGTTTCCGCAGATGAGATGGTGGACAGCATCCACTTTCTGATCCCCGGCGGCGCAGGCGGCGGCTGGGACGGCACCGCGCGCGGCACCGGTGAGGCGCTGACCAAGGCGGGGCTTGTGGGCAATGCCTCCTACGAGAACATGTCCGGCGGCGGCGGTGGCAAGGCGATCGGCTATCTGATCGAAAACGCCGAGAGCAACCACGGCACCCTGATGGTGAACTCCACCCCGATTGTGATCCGCTCGCTGACTGGTGTCTTCCCGCATAACTTCCGTGACCTCACCATGGTCGCAGGCACCATTGGCGATTACGCGGCCATCGTGGTGGGCAAGGACAGCCCGATCAACTCCATGTCCGATCTGATCGCCGCCTATCAGGCCGATCCGCGCAAGACCGCCATCGGCGGTGGCTCGGTACCCGGTGGCATGGACCATCTGGTTGCCGCAATGGTGATGAAGGCCGCAGGCGAAGAGCCGACGGCGGTGAAATACATCCCCTATGATGCAGGCGGGGTTGCCATGGCGGCGCTGCTGTCCGGTGAAATCGCAGCACTCTCCACCGGTTTCTCCGAGGCGATTGATCTGGCCAACGCAGGCGAGGTGAAAATCATCGGTGTCACCGCCGAGGACCGCGTGCCGGCCTATGCAGACGCCCCCACGATGAAAGAACAGGGGATCGACGCAACCTTCGTCAACTGGCGCGGTTTCTTTGGCGCCCCCGGCCTTCCGCAGGAAAAGGTCGACGCCTATCGCGCGGCCCTGGCCAAGATGTATGACACCCCCGAATGGGAAGAGGTCCGCGCCCGCAACGGGTGGGTCAACATCCACAACAGCGGCGATGATTTCGTCAGCTTCCTGGAAGGTCAGGAAGAAGTCATCAAGAGCCTGATGCAGGAACTCGGCTTCCTCTAAGTCTGGCAGAGCAGACAGGCGTCCGGTCCGAGAGGTGTCGGGCGCCCGCCTCTGACGACAGAAACCGGCGGCGCAGATCTTCGGGAGGAGCCGCGCTGCCTCTCAGGTTTCATTCTGAACATATCTCACCAAAGGGGGGGAGAGCCTCATGGCGCTCGACCGATGGATCGCGCTGGTCATCCTCATGATCAGCCTCGCCTATGGCTACACGGCCTTTTTCACCATGGACGAAGGGCTGCCGCCGTTCATGAAATTCAATGCCATCTGGCCCAGCACCTTCCCCAAGGGGTTGTCGGTACTGGCGGTGATCTGTGCTTTGATCATCCTGCTGTCGCCGCAGAAATCCGATGCAGGCCCAAAGACGGGTGACATCGATTACCGCCGCCTGCTGGATTACAAGCTGGGGCAGGCCGTTGCACTGCTGGCGATGATGGCGATCTATGCACTGGCGCTGCGCCCGGTTGGGTTCCTGATCGCAACCGTCGGCTTTCTGGTGATCAGCGCCATGATCCTGGGCGAACGCAAGCTGCATATCCTGATCCCCATCGCCGTCCTTGCGGCAGGCGTGGTCTGGTATCTCGTGCAGGGGGTGCTGGGCATCTACCTACGCCCGCTGCCGCTCTTCCTTGGCAATGGAGTCTGATATGCTGGACGGTATTCTGATCGGCCTCGGCACCGCCTTTTCCCTCAGCAACCTGCTGATGGTCATCGGTGGCTGCCTCATCGGCACCTTTATCGGCATGTTGCCGGGTCTCGGCCCGATGAGCATCATTTCCATCATGATCCCGGTGGCGATTTCCATCGGCGATCCTTCGGCGGCGCTGATCCTGCTGGCCGGGGTCTATTATGGCGCCATCTTTGGCGGCTCCACCTCGTCAATCCTGATCAACGCGCCGGGCGTGGCCTCGACAGTGGCAACGTCCTTCGATGGTTACCCGCTGGCGCGGCAGGGCAAGGCCGGCAAGGCGCTGACCGTGGCCGCGATCTCCTCCTTCTGCGGCGGCACTATTGGTGCCGTCCTGCTGATGATTTTCGCGCCTGCACTGGCCAGCGTCGCGCTGCTGTTCCACTCCGCCGAATACTTCGCCTTGATGGTGGTGGGGCTGTCGGCCATCGCCGCCTTTGCGGGGACCGGCCAGGTGGTGAAGGCGCTGCTGATGACCGTGCTTGGCCTGATCATGGCCACTGTGGGCGAGGGCGCGCTGTTCAACATGCCCCGCTTTACCATGGGCATCATGGATCTTCAGTCGGGCTTCGGTTTCATCACGCTGGCGATGGCGATGTTCGCCCTGCCGGAGGCGCTTTATCTGGTGCTTGATCCCAGCCGCTCTGCCAGCGAAGGCGGCAGCAGCGAGATCAAGGATCTGCGCATCACCAGAGCGGAGGCCAAGTCCATCGCGCCGGTGATTGGCCGTCAGTCGATCCAGGGCTTTCTGATCGGCGTCCTGCCGGGGGCCGGAGCCACCATCGCTTCCTTCCTGGGCTACGCGGTGGAGCGCAATATCGCGCCTAAGGACGAACAGAAAGAGTTCGGCAAAGGCTCGATCAAAGGCCTCGCCGCGCCCGAAAGCGCCAATAACGCGGCCTGCACCGGCTCCTTTGTGCCACTGCTGACGCTGGGCATTCCTGGCTCCGGCACCACTGCGATCCTTCTGGGGGCGCTGATTGCGCTCAATGTTTCGCCCGGTCCGCGCCTGATGGTGGATGAGCCGGAGATCTTCTGGGCCGTGATCATCTCGATGTATGTCGGCAATCTGGTCCTGCTGATCCTCAATCTGCCGCTGATCCCCTATATTGCCAAGGTGCTGGCGGTCCCGCGCAACTACCTGATCCCCTTCATCTTCTTCTTTACGCTGATGGGGGCCTATATCGGGCAGAACAATGCGACAGAGTTGCTGATCCTTGTGGGTTTGGGGATCTGTGCCACGGTGCTGCGCTTTGCCGACTATCCGCTTGCGCCCTTGCTGATCGGCTTCATCCTGGGGTCGATGCTGGAGGATAATTTCTCCCGCTCGATGCAGCTCTATGATGGGCTGGGCTTCCTGATGGAACGCCCGATGACCATCGGCCTGCTGGGGCTGGCAGCCATTCTGGTGATCCTGCCCAGCTACCGCGCCCGCCGCGCGCGGCTGCGTCAGGCCGGGGTGGCGGACGGCGACTGACGGGCGCCATGGAAACAGACCATCGGGGGCGCTGCGGCGCCCCTGTTTGTTTGCCCCCTCAGCCCAGGATCAGCAGCCACAGCCAGACTGTCAGGATACAGCTGCCGGTCGCAATCAGCACCGAGGAGGCCGCCACCCGTTTCGCGCGCCCATACATATTGGCAAAGATATAGGCGTTGAACCCCGGCGCCATGGCCGCGTTCAGCACGCCGGAGCGGAACAGATCCGGCTGCACCTTCAGCGCCGTGCCCATGCTCCAGACAATTGCCGGATGCACCATCAATGAGATCGCGCAGACAAAGCCAATGGCGCGCAGATCGCCCTCTGGCCGGTATTGCACCAGCACACCCCCCAGTGCGAACAGCGCCGCAGGCAGGGCGGCGCGAATGACCAGCGACAGCGCCTCATCCACCGCCTGCGGGATCCACAGGCCCGAGAGATTGACGACAAACCCCAGGGCGATGCCCAGGATCAGCACATTCTTGAACATCGCGCTCAGCACGGCCTTCACGGTCTTGCTGCTGCCAGCGCCCCGGCTGCGCACGATCTCCATCACCGTGATCCCCAGCCCGTAGCAAAACGGCGAGTGAAAGGCGATGATCGCATAGTTGCCGGTCAGATTGTCGGCACCATAGGCCCGTTCCGTGATCGGCAGCCCCAGCAGGACCGAATTGGAGAACAGGCAGCAAAACCCGATCGCCACGCAATCTTCCCAGTCGCGTTTGAAAATCAGCCGCGCGCCCGCCATGCCCAGACAGAAACAGGCCGCGGCGCCGGTGTAGAAACTGATCAGCAGGCGCGGATCGAAACTCGCCGACAGATCGAGCGTCGCAATGGCGCGGAACAACAGGCAGGGGATGGCAAAGCTCTGGGTGAATTTCATCAGCCCATCGACATGACTGGCCTGAAAATACCCCCGCCGGGTGGCGATATACCCCGCACCGATGACCAGAAATACCGGCAGGATGACATCAATCAGGCTCTGAAACATGACGTGCCTTCCTATCGGCGGGAGAGGGGTCTGCCCACCGGCGGACGCGGATCAGATCGGGTATTCGATCACCATCCCGTCATAGGCCGGGTCGATGTGATCGGGGGTCTCTGCGGCGACCTCGGCATAATCGAGATCAATGTGCATATTGGTCAGCACCGCGCGTTTTGGGGCCATCCGGTCGATCCACTCCAGCGCCTCGTCCAGAGACAGATGGGTGGGATGTGGCTTGCGGCGCAGCGCATCCAGAATCCAGCAGTCCAGATCCTGCAATTCCACCAGCGCGCTGTCAGGGATCTTGGCCACATCCGGCAGATAGGCCAGATCGCCAATGCGGAACCCCAGCGCATCCATGGAGCCGTGGTTGACCTCAAACGGGCGCAGGGTGATATCGCCACCGGGGCCGGAGATGGTCAGCGGCCCATCAATGCTGCGCAGGTCCAGAATGGGCGGGTAGGGAGAGCCTTCAGGCTGCACAAAGGCATAGCCGAACCGCGACAGCAGCGCGTTCTGCGTTTCACCATCGGCATAGACCGGAATGCGGTCGCGCATGTTGAAGACGATCATGCGCAGATCGTCAATGCCATGCACATGGTCGGCATGGGAATGGGTGTAGACCACCCCGTCCAGCCGCCCGATACCACTGTCCAGCAACTGGCTTCGCATATCCGGGGAGGTGTCGATCAGCACCGTTGTGGTGCCCTCCGGCCCCTCACGCTCCACCAGCAGCGAACAGCGCCGCCGGGTGTTGCGCGGATTGGTCGGGTCGCAGGCACCCCAATGCCCGCCAAGACGCGGCACCCCACCGGAGGAGCCGCAGCCCAGAATGGTAAAGCGCAGCACGCCCATCAGGCGGCAGCCTCATATTGGGCGACTTTCCAGAACAGCCGGTCAAAATTCGCCTGCGTCTGCGCGGCAAAATCGGCGTAATCCACACCAAACACCTCGGCACCCACGCGGGCGGTATGGGCGGTATAGGCCGGCTCATTGCGTTTGCCGCGATAGGGTGGCGGCGCCAGATAGGGCGCGTCGGTTTCCACCAGAATACGCTCCAGCGGGGCGGCGGCAAAAATATCGCGCAGCTCCTGGCTCTTGGGGAAGGCGGCGATGCCCGACATCGACAGGTAGAACCCCAGATCCAGCGCCGCCCGTGCCAGTTCGGGCGAGGAGGAGAAACAGTGCATGACGCAGCTATAGGCGCCCTTGGCCATCTCATCGCGCAGGATCATCGCCATATCATCATCCGCCGCGCGGGCGTGGATGATCAGCGGCAGGCCGGTTTCCCGCGCTGCCGTGATATGGGTCCTGAGCGAGGTCTTCTGCACCTCCGCACTCTCAGCGGTATAGTGATAGTCCAGCCCGGTCTCGCCGATGCCGACAAACTTGGGATGCTGGGCCAGCGTCACCAGCTCATCAACCGACACCAGCGGCTCATCCGCGGCGCTCATCGGGTGGGTGCCGGCGGCATAGAACACCGGCGCATGCGCTTCGGCGATGGCGCGCACGGTGGGTTCATTGCGCAGCTTGGTGCAGATAGTGACCATCCGGGTGACACCGGCCTCTGCCGCGCGCGTGATCAGCGCGTCCAGCTCGCCCTCGAAATCGGGGAAATCCAGATGGCAATGGCTGTCCGTGATGGACGGGGGCATGGGGGAAAGGCTCTCGGTCATCTGTGCTCTCTGTCGCGTCCTGCGGGGCGGTCCGGTCGCCCGGATCAGCGCGCCGCAGTGTCCTGCATCTTGAAAACCGTATCTAGAACAAGTGCTGCGGGGTCAAGGTTCACCGCCTGACCGTGGCGCATCCGGGCTGTCACCTGCGCTGCCAGATCCGCCCAGGCCCGCGCCTTCTGCGGTGTTGGTGAAAGCCGCGACAGCACCGCGGCCTCCTGCGGGGCGGCCTCCGGCTGCGGTGCCATTCCGGTGGCCCCGGTGCGCGCCAGCCGCGCCAGCGCGGTGTCGATCAGTGTCAGCAGCAGCTCGAATTTGTCGGCCGCACCGCGCGCTGCGGCCTGTTCCGCCAGCGCCATGGCGCGCTGCCGATCCAGCCGGGGCATACTGTCCAGCAGCCGCACCACATCGCTATAGGCCTGTAGGCCGCCAAGGTTCAGCAGCCGCAGCGCCGCCCCGACAGAGCCATTGGCCAATGCGGCCAGATGATCGGCCTGACCGGGCAGCTCGGCCCCCGCCTGATTGAGCGCAGCCAGCATATCCTCAGGCCCCAGCGGCGAGAGCCGCAGCAGGCGACAGCGCGACCGGATCGTCGGCAACAGCCGCGAGGGCTGATGCGACACCAGCAAGAGCGTCGTGCGGGCAGGCGGCTCCTCCAGCATCTTCAGCAGCGCGTTGGCGGCACTGGTGTTCATCTCGTCGGCGGCATCGACAATCACCACCCGGCGCCCGCCGTCAGTTGCCGACAGGCCAAAGAACTTGTTCAGTGCGCGGATGTCATCGACCACGATCTGATCGCGCAGCTTTCCCTTGTCGTTGATGCTGCGGGTGATCGAGGCCAGCCCCGGCTCCGCCAGCGCCTGAATACGGTGCTTCACCGGGTGGTCCGCGCCAATCTCCAGCGAGGTGGCAGGCGGCGGCGCGCCAAACAGACCGGCATCCTCCGCCGGGGGCTGCGCCAGCAGAAAGGCCGCGATCCGCCAGGCCAGCGTCGCCTTGCCCACACCCTGCGGTCCGGTCACGAGCCAGCCGTGATGCAGCCGGTCCGAATTGAAGGCGGTCAGGAAATCCTGCTCTGCCTGATCCTGTCCGAACAGTTGAACCGTCTCGCGCGGGTGCGGCGCGCCAAGGGTCTGATCCGCGCGCAGGGGGGCGTCATCCTTGCTCATCTCGCCGCGCCATTCTCTGCGGCGGCTGAGGTCACGCCGGGCAGCGACGGGGTGACGGTCGCCAGGACATCCTCGGCCACCAGCTCAATCGGGCGGTCCCCGTCAATGACGCGAAACCGGTCGGCAAACTCCTCCGCCAGCGCCAGAAACCCTGCGCGCATCTGCTGTTGCAGATCCAGACCGAAATCCTCGAACCGCTCCTCGCTGCCCTGACGCCCTTTGGCGCGGGCCAGCCCCTTGGCCGGATCCATGTCGATCAGCACGGTCAGATCCGGTTCCTGCCCGATCATCAGCGCGTGCAGCTGGTCGACGCTGGCGCGCAGATCGCCGCGCGACAGCCCCTGATACATCCGGGTGCTATCGGCAAAGCGGTCGCAGACCACGACCTTGCCTGCCGCCAGCGCAGGCAGGATCCGCCGTTCCATATGGTCGCGCCGTGCCGCCGTGAACAACAGCAGCTCGGTCTCCGCAGACCAGCGGTCAGGATCCCCCTCCAGCACCAGACGGCGGATTTCCTCGGCGCCATCGGAGCCTCCCGGCTCACGGGTCAGCACCACCTCATGGCCACGCGCCTCAAGCGCCTCGGCCAGCAGCCGACATTGTGTCGATTTGCCGGACCCGTCGATGCCCTCAAAGGTCACGAACAGGCCGGGGTAAGCAGAGGCACCGCCGGAGCCAGCGGCAGGTTTGGCTGCTGTCACTGGCTGACCTCGGGACCGCTGAGGAAGCGTTTCACCAGCACCTGGGCTGCGGTTTTCACCCGCACCGGAAAGCCGCCGGTCGGAATGTCCTTCTCCGCCACCAGCGGCAGGCGCACCTCGGGCAGCTCATCCGGTTGCAGCACCAGCTCGGCCAGTTTCTGGCCCTTTTCGATGGGGGCATCAATCGGCCCGGTATAGACCACCTCGCCGGTGATTTCGCGGCCCGCAAGCGCAGGCAACAACACATTCAGATCCTCGGCAGGCACCAGCCCTACGGTTGTCTCTGCCCCGCGCCAGACCTCGGCTTCTGCGACCGGAACACCCGCTTTAGCCACCGTTTTTTTGGCAAATTGGCGAAACGACCAGTTAACGATGGCCTCGGCCTCCTCTGCGCGGGCGGTGGTGCTGTCCAGACCGGTGATCACAAAAATCACCCGTCGGTCACCCTGTGCCGCGGAGCCCACCAGCCCATATCCCGCCTCGGATGTGTGACCGGTCTTCAGACCATCCGCGCCAATGCCCAGACCCAGCAGCGGGTTGCGGTTGCGCACATTGGAGGGCGCGCGGCCATCAAATTCAAACTCCCGCTCGGCAAACAGCGGATAATACTGGGGGAAATCCTCGATCAGCTTTTCCGCCAGAATCGCCAGATCCTGCACCGACATCCGGTGCCCGGCGGCGGGCCAGCCGTTGGAATTGGCAAAGGTGGAATTCTCCATCCCCATTTCCTGCGCCCGCTTGGTCATGTAGCGGGCAAACCCCGCCTCGGTGCCATCCGGGCTCAGCGCTTCGGCCAGCACCACACAGGCATCATTGCCTGACAGCACGATGATCCCGCGCAACAGATCCTCCACCCGGACCCGGTCCTGGGTGTTGAGGAACATGGTCGAGCCCTTGTAGCTCATCGCGTGTTCACTGACCGGCAGGCGCTCATCCAGCGTCAGGCGGCCATCGCGGATCGCCTCAAACGCCACATAGAGCGTCATCAGCTTCGACATCGACGCAGGCGGCAGCGCCAGATCGGCGTTCTTGGCCAGCAGCACCGTGTCGGTCTCCTGATCCAGCACATAGGCGGCGCGGGCGCGGGTATCAAAAGCCGCCGCCGACAGCGCCGAGAGGCTGACCAGAAGGCCAGCCGCACAGGTCAGTTTCAAGGCAGAGCGAAACGGGGAGGGAAGAAAGGTCATGACAGGGTCGTCTTTCCGATTGGTCAGGTCAGGCAGCGCCGCACAGGCAGGGTCAATTGGTGACCGCATAGGCATCGGAGAAGCCGACGTCCTTTACGCTCTTCAGCAGCTGACTGCGTTCTGATTTCGATTGAGCCGGACCCACAAGCACCCTCCAGAACGGCTTGCCGTTGCTGGATTGGGCCAGGACAGAGGGCACAAGTCCGGCGTTGCGCATCTGATCGGCGGTGCGTTTGGCATTGGCCTCAACGCTGAAGATGCCGATCTGGATATAGGGTTTGCTCAGCGATGAGCTGGTCGCCGCCACCTTGGCTGTCGCAGCGGGTGCTGCGCTCACGGCGGCGGGCGCCGGGGCAATGGCGGTGGGGGCTGCGGCATCAATCGCAGCGGCTGCATCGGCAATCGGATCAAGCGGCTGGATGTCGATGTCAGCGGCATCGCTGATTGCGATATCCGCGTCATCCAGCAGCTCCGGCGCAGGTTGATCCGGGTCGGCCACAGCTTCGCGGCGCAGGGCGGTCACATTCAGCTCAACCGGCGCGCCCGCCAGCATGCCAAGCGCCTCGGCGGCATCTGAGGAGACCTGCAACCGGGGGCCGGGGATCTCCCGCTCGCGCCGGAACAGCGCTCCGATCACAAATTTGCCATTGGCCTGATTGCGGATGATCACCTGTTCGGGATCCTCGGCATCCGGATGCGCCACCCAGACCCCGCCCAGCGACGGGCGACCATCCCAGAGACCCGCTTCGGTCACCTGGAACACTTCCGGCGCCTCGACCTCTCGTTCCACCAGCCGGGTGCTGCTTGAGGGCGTGACGGCGCCCGTGTCCTGCGCCTTTGGTTTCAGAAAGGCCAGCCCGGGGCCGTCCTCGCAGGCACCAAGGATCATAAGCCCGGCCAATGCCGCAGCCAGCCGCGCCCCGCGACGCGGCGCACCGAGGCGTCGCGCGCTGTGTTTCCGTGTCGACATAGCGTGAACCATGTGTGCTTCCTTGCCTGTATCTGACGGCGTCCCGCGCCCGGTCTTGTGCTCAGCCATATGACCAGTCACCCACCCCGAGCCGGTTGCTCCGGCGTCAGCTGTTCCTGTACCGGTTGTTCCGGCGCCCTTATGCTGGGCGCAGCATAGCCGTCAGGCAATCGCATGGAAACCCTGCCGCCGCCTGCTCGGCAAGATTTCGAAGATCGCGGATCCGCCCGCCCTCCACATCCCCGCAGGGGGCCAACTGCGGCTGAGCACGGCGCTGCAGAAATGCCGCCCGCTGCAATTCCCTCTTGCCAGAACGGCAACCAGCGCCTAAACCCTGCGCCGACCGGGGAGGTGGCAGAGTGGTCGAATGCGGCGGTCTTGAAAACCGTTGAACGTGAGAGCGTTCCCAGGGTTCGAATCCCTGTCTCCCCGCCACTCCAGCCGCCCTAAGCTCAAGCGCATGGCCATAGGCATAGCCGAGCGCGAGACCGGACATCTGCGCAGCTGTTGTCAGCTGCGCCGCAGCAGGTAGATATCCATGATCCAGCCGTGATCCGCACGCGCCTTGGCACGGGTCTCGATGATCTGATCGGTGACCTCGGCCAGCGGACCCGAGATCGAAATCTCATTCGCCATGCCGGCATAGGCCGTCCACCAGATGTCGATGCCATCAGCCTCAAGAGACTGGAACGAACAGGCGCCATCCAGCATCACAACCACGGTATCCGCAGTGGCAGGCCAGCCGGCATCGCGCAGCTGTCGTCCGGTGGTGATGGTGAATGGGCCGTTGATCGTATTGATCGGGATCGCATGGGCCGCCGTCAGCGCCTGAATGGAGGTGATGCCGGGAATGACGCGCAGGGCAATCTCGGCCCGTGTTTTCAGCCGGTCCGCAATCCGCATCGTACTGTCATAGAGCGACGGATCCCCCCAGACCAGAAACCCGACCGCGCCGCCCTCGGGCAGGTGGCTGGTGATGGTCTGCCACCAGATCTCGGCAATGGCGTCGTGCCAGTCATCCACCCGTTGGCGGTAATCCTGTGTCGCCTCATCGCGCACCGGCAGGTCGAATTCCACGATACGGGGGCCATCGCCCTGCTGTCCGCGACTGCGGATCGCCTCGGCGCAGATCGCCTGTCGCAGTCCCGCCAGATCATCTTTGCCAGCCCCTTTGTTGGGGATCAGGATCAGATCCTGCGCGTTCAGTGCCTCAACGGCCTGCAGGGTCAGATGCTGCGGGTTGCCGGTGCCAATGCCGATCAGGGTGAGGTCAATCATTGCGGGGCCTTTCAGACGAAAACACGGCCCCGAAGGCGGGGCCGTGCCGGTTCACTCATGTGCCAAGGATCAGGCGTTGTTGTAAAGACGCGGCGTGACCAGCGCGCTGCCATTGAGGCCACGCGTCGCCTTTGCCGCCGCCAGAACGGCCAGATCGGCAATCGGCTCGATCAGGATGACCAGCATATAGGCGCCGCCAAAGCTCAGCACCGAGGTCACGGTCGCGCTGCCAAATCCCTGACCGTAGAAGGCCCAGAACGCCACCCAGGCCACCACGCCGCCCTGATAGGCGGTGCTCAATGCCAGCGCTTGGCTGTATTTCAGGTCGATATAGGCGGTGCCCGGCGCGATGATGCGGCTGGCCAGCGCTTGCAGCGCAAACAGTGGCACCAAGAGCGTGGTCAGGTTGATGAAGTACATCGGCAGATCAAACGGCGCAAAGAACACGCCCTGGATCAGCAGACCCATCGCCAGACCAAAGGCCGCAGGCGCGGACCCAAGGATCAGGAACAGGGTCGAGCCGAGAATGAAATGCACCTCGGAGACGCCCACCGGGAAATGCGGCAGCACTTCAAAGAACACCAGCACACCCACGGTCGCGATCATCGCGCGCAGCGCGTAGGAGGCGATATTGGTCCTCTTCAGATCCACAAAGGTCTCTTTTGCAGCATAGGTCGCGGCACCGGCTGCGGTGGCATAGGACAAGCCAATTTTGGTGGCATCAACGATGCCCGGTTCGATATGCATATCTGTCTCCTCTCCGTCTCACCCGACGGGTTGATTATGTGGTATGGCCGGTCTCCTGACTCGCGGGTCGCTGCTTGCTTTCCCCCTTCCCAGCCAGTTGGCCAGTGGGTGTTGGAAAGCTGCTCGCCGCTCACAGTCGCGGGGGCGGTTGAGGCTTCGGTGCCGCAATTGGGTCCACCGTTCCTCATTCCCGTTTCAGTCCTGACGCTTCGCGCCGTTGGACACCATATGGCGCCTATGTGGCCCCTGCGCCCCGACTCGGTCAAGTTTGAATCCGGCCCCGGAGAAGGCGATTGCGACGCGCCCTTGGGTCAGCTGCGGCGAACACGCGAAAATGGAAATGCCCCACCCGCGAAACACGGGCAGGGTGTGGTGCTCTCAGAGCGGGATGACCTCTGGTCCGGGCGTAGGGACCGCGCGGTGACGGCGGGTCAGTGGTCGTCCTTGGCCTTCACGGCGGCATGGGCCGGATCCGCAGGCTGATCGGCAAGCGGGCCATAGAGGATCAGCACCGGCGCGGTGGTCTCCATCGCACGCAGCACCTCCGGCAGCTCGCCCACCGTGTGGCAATGCAGCTCCTGCTCCGGCGTCGACACCCCCAGTGCAATCAGCGCATGGGTCTGCGGGGGCAGCCCCGCCTCCAGCAGCTTTTCCGCCAGCGCAGCAAAGGTCCGCTTGCCCATATAGACCACGGTGGTCGCATCCGGGTCCGCCAGCGCGGCGAGGTTCAGCTGATCGGGCAGCCCACCGGTCACGTCATGGCCGGTGATGAACTGCAACCGCCGCGCCGTCAGCCGCCGGGTCAGCGGGATATTCGCCGCCGCCGCCGCTGCCGAGGCCGCGGTAACTCCGGGCACGATCTCGAACCCGATACCCGCCTGCCGCAGCGCGGTGATTTCTTCCTCCAGCCGGCCAAAGACACCGGAATCGCCCGATTTCAGCCGCACCACATGCAGCCCATTTTGGGCATAATCCACCAGAAGCTGGCTCACATGGTCCTGCTTGGGGGAGGGACGTCCGGCCCGTTTGCCCACGCCCACCAGATCCGCGTCGGCGCGGGCATGGGTCAGGATCGGCCCCGAGGACAGGTCGTCAAACAGCACCGCATCCGCAGCCTCCAGCCGCTTTACAGCCTTCACGGTCAAGAGCTCCGGGTCGCCCGGACCGGAGGAGACAAAGGAGACAAAACCGCTCATGCGCGCTCTCCCGTGATCAGGTGAAAGAACGTGCCGGTAACATGGCCCTTGATCGAGCCGGTCTCTGGCACCGGGCCGCCGTCGGCATCCATGACATTGGCCAGCGGCGCGTCAGGTTCTTCCAGAATGGTCGAGTAATGGAACTCATGGCCGCGCAGTGCTGTGCCTGCGTCAAATCCGGGCATCGCCGCCTGAAGCACCGCACGGCGGTAGCCAAGGTGGAACTTGCGCTTCTCGTAGGAGGTTACGAGGCCCAAGAGGCCCAGCATCCGGTGGCGGTTGCCCTCCTTGTCGATCAGCGCCTCACCCAGGGCCATGTAGCCGCCGCATTCGCCATGCACCGGTTTGGTCTCGGCGTGCTTGCGGACACCGGCGCGGAAGGTCTCCGCCGCCGCCAGCGTGCCGCCGTGCAATTCCGGGTAGCCGCCGGGCAGCCAGACCAGATCGGCATCTGCCGCGGGGGCCTCATCAGCCAGCGGCGAGAACGGCAGGATCTCTGCCCCCGCCGCGCGCCAGCCTTCCAGCAGGTGCGGATAGGTGAAGGAAAACGCCGCATCCCGCGCCAGCGCAATCCGCTGGGCAGGTGGCTTGGGCAGGCTGGCCGGCGCGGGTGCGGGACCTGCCAGGGCAGCTGCCTTGATCGCGTCGAGGTCGACATTCTCGCGCAGGAACGCCGCATAGCCCGCGATGGCGGCTTCCAGATCGGGATGTTCCACAGCCTGGATCAGACCCAGATGCCGCTCCGGCAGCGCCAGATCGCCGCGCCGGGGCAGAGAGCCCAGCACCTTGATGCCCGCCTTCTCCATCCCCAGCCGGGTCAGCCGCTCATGGCGCGGGCTGGCTACACGATTGAGGATCACCCCGGCAAAGGGCACTTCGGTGTCATAATTCTTGAACCCCAGCGCCGTGGCCGCCGCCGATTGCGCCTGTCCGCCCACGTCTACCACCAGCACCACCGGCCAGCCCATCCGCTTGGCGGTCTCGGCGGAGGAGCCAAAGCCCGACTGCCCGCGCGTCGCCACACCGTCATAAAGGCCCATGGAGCCTTCTCCGACGCAGATCTCCGCCCCCGCAGATTGCGCTGTGACTGCATCCAGCAGGCCGCCGTCCATCGCCCAGGTATCGAGGTTGAAACTGGGCCGTTTCGCCGCCGCCAGGTGGAAGGCCGGGTCGATATAATCCGGCCCGCTCTTGTAAGGCTGCACCACCAGCCCGTCTTCGGCCAGCGCCCTGAGCAGGCCCAGCATCACGGTGGTCTTGCCGGTGCCCGAGGAGGGCGCCGAGATCATCAGTCCGGGAGGGTTCATATTTGTCATGGCCTTAGTCGTCCCCATGGCTCCAGCTCGACCACGGGCTGTCGGCGCTCTGCGGCCGGTAGCGGCGATCGTATTCGGTGGAATAGAGGCAGCTTTCGTCAAAGCCTTCGCCCTTCAGCACCGGTCCAACAAGGATCAGTGCGGTGCGGGAGATTTTCTCGTCCAGCGCATCCTTCAGGGTCTCCAGCGTGGCGCGGATGATCTGCTGATCCGGCCAGCTGGCGCGGTAAACCACCGCCACCGGACAATCCGCGCCGTAATGGGGCGCGAGGCTGTCCACCACATGGTCCAGATTGCCGATCGACAGGTGAATGGCCAGCGTGGCACCGGTACGGGCGAAATTCTCCAGCGTCTCGCCCTCGGGCATCGAGGACGCGCGCCCCGGCGTGCGGGTCAGCACCACTGACTGGCCAAGGCCCGGCAGGGTCAGCTCGGTCCCCAGCGCGGCAGCAGCGGCGGCAAAGGATGGCACACCGGGGGTGACGCTCACCGGAATGCCCTCCGCCTTCAATCGGCGCAGCTGTTCGCCCATCGCCGACCAGACCGACAGATCGCCGGAATGCAACCGCGCCACGTCCTGTCCCGCCTCATGCGCCGCCTTGATCTCCGCCACGATGGCATCCAGATCCATCGCCGCGGTGTTCACGATCTTTGCATCCTCGGGGCAATGGCTCAGGATCTCCTCCGGCACCAGCGAGCCCGCGTAGAGGCACACCGGGCAGGCGGCGATGATATCGCGCCCGCGCAGGGTCAGAAGGTCGGCAGCGCCAGGTCCGGCGCCAATGAAGTGAACGGTCATGGCTCAAGTCTTTCTGCTATGGCCGCGGTGGCAAGCCCATCCGCGGTGACAACTCTCGGGGCAAGAAGGCGCACGCGCGCGCCCTTCACCCCATGGCGCGCGCCCGCCAGCGCCGCGGCTTCCGCCAGCGACCCGGTGCCGAACCGCGCCTTTATCCTTGGCGAGCAGGTCAATGTCTGCTCCCCGGCTATATCCTGTTCCTGCAATGAAATCACCGGCAGCCCAAGGCTGCGCGCAAACTCCTGCATAGCGGGGGCGTCGGCCTTCTGAGCGATGGAGGCCAGCGCATCCACCCGCTCCCCGGTCAGCGCCAGTGCGGCCTGCAAATCCGCTGCCGTGGCCGTGCTGCGGAACCCGATGCCTGCCACCTTCATCGCGTGACACTCCACTGGATGACGGGTCGCGCCCGTCGCCAGTCGCGCATGGTGCCCAGCGGCCCGGCCTCGGCGATCTCCGCTTTCAAGAGATGCCCGCCACGGTCCGCATGGGCCTGCATCAAGAGGGTTTCGGTTTCCAGCGTCACCCCATTGGCAACCAGCCGGGTGCCTGCGGGCAGGATGTCCCACAGATGATCCAGCAGCGCCTGCGAGCCGCCGCCGCCGATGAACACGCAGGCGGGCATCTCAAACCCGTCCAGCACCTCCGGCGCCTTGCCCAGCACCGCCGTCATCCGGTGATCCAGCCCGAACGCTGCGGCATTGGCGCGGATGTTCGCCAGTCGGCTCTCGCGCGGCTCGAAGGTGATCGCCCGCGCACCCTGTGCGGCCAGACACCACTCCACCGAGACGGACCCAGACCCGCCGCCGATGTCCCACAGCAGCTCACCTGCGCGCGGGGCCAGCGCCGACAGGGTCAGCGCCCGAATAGGGCGTTTGGTGATCTGCCCGTCACTGGAAAAGAGATCATCCGCCAGCCCCGACGCCTGCGGCAGCCCGGGCCGCATGGCCTCGATGGCCATAAGGACCGGCGCTTCTGCCTGCGGCAGATCCCAGGCTTCGGCTGTTGCTTGGCGCAGCCGTTGCCTTGGCCCGCCCAGCCGTTCCATCAGATGAAGCCGCGCGTCGGGCTGGCCGTTTGCAGCCAGCCATTGCGCCAGCTCCGCCGGTGCCTTGCCATCGCGCAGGGTGCAGATCACCCGCACGCCCCGGCCCAGAAGCGGCAGCAGCCGGGCGTAAGGTGCGGCATGAAGGCCAAGGCACAGAACCTCCTCCAGCTTCCAGCCCAGAAGATTGGCGGCCAGCGCAAAACAGGATGGCGCCGGGTGCGACACCCATTCACCCGCCTCCAGATCCCGCATCAGCGACCCGCCGACGCCATGCCAGAACGGATCGCCGGAGGCGAGAACAGCGACTTTGCGCCCGCGCATCGCCAGCACCGGCCCGGTTGAAAACGGCACCGGCCAGGGCTGACCCTTGCTGCCGGCCTCCACCAGCTCCAGATGCCGCGGGCCGCCAAAGATCACCTCGGCCTGCTCCAGCGCCTTCCGGCTTGCATCGCTTAAGGAATCCAGTCCATTTTCGCCCAGACCAATGATTGTGAGCCAGTGCTGTGAAAGGCCATCAGACATGACACGCATCCTCCTGCTGGGCGGCACCACCGAGGCCTCGCAATTGGCCAAAACCCTTGCGGAAACTGGCGCGGATGCAGTGTTTTCCTACGCGGGCCGCACAGCCAAACCGGTCAACCAGCCGCTGCCCACCCGCATTGGCGGCTTTGGTGGCGTGGAGGGGCTGGCGGCATACCTGCGCGCCAAAAGCATCACCCATGTGGTCGATGCGACCCACCCCTTCGCGGCGCAGATGAGCACCAATGCGGTGCACGCCTGCGAAGCGGCGGATGTGCCGCTCTGTGCCTTTGAGCGCCCGGCCTGGCAGGCGGGGGAGGGCGACCGGTGGGTTCACACGGACAGCATCGAAGGCGCGGTAATTGCTCTGCCGGATTCCTCCACGCGGGTGTTTCTGGCGATCGGCAAACAGAACCTTGCACAATTCGCCGCCAAACCGCAGCACCACTATCTGCTGCGGCTGGTGGATGCGCCGGAGGCGGATTTGCCGTTGCCGCACACCACGGTCGAGATCGCCCGC